>JAZUSP010000022.1:0-50531 GCA_045606805.1 Elusimicrobiaceae bacterium
AACAAGTTCAGGGATAATCCTCATTTTACAACGTCCCTTCATGGGTTTATCCTTTGCTTATTTTAGACCTTGTCACCAACAAAAAGTTCTATTAGACCCTAATTTTATAAAATACCCTTCTTCCCATAAATTCAGGGATAATCTTATGTAAAATATGGCTTTTTCCTCTTCGTAAAAAAACAGTTGACAATTCCCTCAAAAGTTGCGAAAATTTATGTGTGTAGGTTTATACTGCCCTTTTGAGCAGCAAACTTGCGCGCACGAAGGGTAAAATATGGCGGGCGTTTTTTAAGTAAAATTCCCGTCGGGAATATGTAGTTTTTATACGTAAAATTTACTGCCGAGGAAATCCAAAAAACTTGGCAAGGGATTAAAAAACGAGATGAAAAAATTTCAAAATTTACTGCGCACTATTTTAAAATCTCAGACGGTAAAAACGTCTTTCATTGCTCTCTTATCTCTCGCGGCCGCCGCGCCGCTATTGGCCCAAACCGTAAACACAGTTAGAACGGGGGTGTACTATTCTGAAAATACAACTAATTCAGATGCTTATTGTAATTTTTCAGAAGATTTAGTTACCTCAAAGGTTTTATCTACGGGGGGAGCAACCGCTGCTACCAATTACTATGATGTGGGGTATATCAATACATCGGCGGCTTCTGACCCTACGACGGGAGTATCCAATGTTTGGAAACCCGAAAGCAACCGCACCACCAATGACCCGTGGGTTAGCTCGGCCTTAATTGAATATGACCAGCCTTACCCTACGCCAACCAGTGTGCAGTACCCCAACCAGTGCTTGGGCTTGTGTGCGGAGTTTGCATGCAGCAACTTGCCTGTCGGGCAATCAACGTATTCTATTGCGTTCCCGTTGCAGCGCATTACGTTTGACATTTTTAAATATTATAACGGCAAAAACCCGAAAAATGCGGATGAACTTCCGTCTATCCGTTCTATAGATGTGTTCCCTGCGCAAGATTTATCTGATCCCTCTAAGTTTACCTGCGGCTCTTACCATTGTTCCAACGCCGGGGCGGATTATGGTACCGATTTGGCTGATTGTTTAGGGGCCCACTGGATTTGTGATGGAACTTATACGAGTACAACTACTTCTTCTTGTACGTTAACTAAAAATACGGAAAGTATAACCGGTATATCTTGTAATACTGATGCTTGTCCTGTGGAGTGTGAATTAGCTGATAATAAAGCTACTTGTGTTTCTTGTACGGGAAAGACCGCAACTTGTTCTTCTTGGGGTCTTGCTAATCAGTGCACAATGTCCATTCAAACGGCTACTAGCAGTAATTCAAAATGTTGGCCAAGCAATAAGACGTATCAACGAGCTTGTGATCCAAATGGAGATGGAAATACATCAGATCAAACTGCCGATTGTAAACCTTTTAAAGGCGGTGCATGTGGTGTACAATATTCTTCGGCGTCTGATTTTAATGGTTGCTGTTTGGGAACGGGGCATAGCGATTGTGTAATTTTTGACGGAAACGGAGCCGAAACCAATGCCACTTTGCCTTTCTGTACCGGCTGGGACGGTTTTTATGAAATTGCCGGCGAGTTCGGTAAAACCAACGGGAACTACGGTTTCCGCGCTACCGCTTACACGAACGTTCCTTCGGATGGAGTCATTAATGACCGTATTGAAATTGAAGAAGTCGGCGTCTATCCGGGCCACAACGGGGCGACCCAAATCCCGATACAAATTGATGTTACCAACGTGCACACCGTGCGCAGTACGCCCAGCTTAGTGGGTACCATTACGCCGGTATCCGCGCAACCTTATACATTTACGTACCGCCTTAGTAAAGATGCGGATGTGCGCATCGCTATTTTTGATGCCTCTACTACCGATACATCTGTGTATGACGTTTCTTCATGCACTTCGCTTGGCTCGTATACAACAGAGTCCGAGTGTATTTCTTATGGAACCAATTGTACGCTTATTGATGTGTCTTCACAATCTGCTTGTAATTCGCAGGGGGGGCGGTGGATACCCATACAAGGCACAATGAAGTGTTGTGAACCTGATACGATTACGCTTTCCTCCTCTTTTATTACCATCAATGGTACTGATACTTGTTGTACGAATGATTCGATTGTGTATGGGAACAGCACTAGTTTTGCTAAGAACTACACAGATGCCACCGCTAAAATCGTGCGCACGTTAGTAGATTGGCAGCCGCGTACCGGCGAGGGTATGAAAGGGACCGATAAAGATACGCAAATCTCGGATTTTGACTCGTGGGATGGCCGTAACGACGCAGGTTTATTACTCCCCGCAGGCAATTATTTAGCGTCTATCCAAGCCAAATCGCAAGACGAATGGCCGGGCATTGATTTCTCCCGTGCCGTTACGCGCCAAGTGTCCTTAGACCCCTTGAAACTTACGGACGTCCAAGTAACCGGCTTAAACAAAAAATCTACGGCTTACGCCACTATTTCGTACGTACCTACCGAGCCTTCCACCGTGTACTGGGAAGTTTACACCCCCGGTACGATGTTCCAAAATACCACGGCTCAAAACGGCGTGTCGGAAGTATTGACCAATTCTTCCTATCCCACCGGAACTGGGCCGAAGGTAGATTCTACTGCCGGTAAGGTAACAGGTAGTTTGGTGTACCGTAGCAGCGAACAAAAATCCGGCCGTATGAATTACACGCAACGTTGGGACGGTACCTGTCAACCTCGCAAAGCGGACGGTACGTTGGATGCAAGTGGAACTTGTACAATTACTTACGCATATAAAGAGAAACAATCCAACGGAACGGTTTGTAACACGAAAACAGGGTGTACCGAATCATTTGCCTACGGTGCCCCGATGCCGGACGGAAACTATGTATATGTGTTATGGGCTGAAGTACCTTATAACGGGTGTTACTATAATGCGGCTTCCAGCACTACTTCTACTACGAGTGGAAAGAATTACTATGGAGCCCCGCATTTTGAGCCCAACACCGCGTGTGAAGATTCCGCGGCCAACAATAACAAACAATTTACGGGTGTAAAAACTCTCAAATATACCGTGGGCAATTTGGAACTGGAACGCGGCCTGGTGGGCATTACCATGCAGCCGGCCACATATGCCACCTTGGGCTCCAGCCCAACGGCCTACGGCTTAGACCCGTTTGTCTTTAAATACGCCTTAGACCGCGACGCGCAGGTGATTGCCACCGTGGAAAATACGGCGGGCGTCGTCGTCAAACATTTAACCTTAGAAGACGGCGAGCCGAGTGTGGCCCAACAGCTTAATACCTTAACGTGGGACGGCCGCGATGACCAAGGCCGTATGGTCTACCCGGGTACGTATATGTTCCGCGTCAAAGCGTTAGATGCCATGTTCCCGGCCCAGTCCAATGAAGCCATTACCATTTTCCCTGTGGATATGTACCGCGTGGTGGATGTCGCTACCACCGACGTATATGGGGATAGCAATGCTAAAGCGACGATTTCATATCATTTGTCCAAAACCATGAATGCGCAAATTAACATCTATAATAAGGATGTAGTCATCCCCAATTACAACAGTACCACCGGGGATTATAACTTTGCCAAAGTAACGGCTACTTATACGGGCAAACAGACGGGTGCTACCTCCTTGAGCGGGGTTACTCTTACACCCGCGGGCGGAACGGCTGTTACCAGCGGGGATATTCCGGCTAACGGCTCTCTCGTGACGTATGAACCGTGCGGTACCAATGTTTGCCGCAATACCTGGACCAGCGCCAGCGAATATAATATTGTGGGGAACCGCGATAAAAATGCCGATTTGACTGTGCAAGGCGCAAACAGCAACGAGCCCGCCACGGGTACCTATACCGTGTATTTAACGCAGGAAGTGTTAGATGTTACCACCGATACTTCCGCCGCTTGGCCTCCCCGTATTTGTAACACGGCCACGGATGCGGCTATTTTTACCGCGGGCTACGTGGACCCGGCCAAGGTTAATAATACCAAGACGGCTTGTATCTACGTCAATGATACCTCTTTCACCAATTATCCTGCCAGCGCGGCCCAAGCGGCCTCGGGTGTAGTGGATGTGCGCTTGCAGCCGATTCACACGTTTGACCGTTCCAAACTCAGCACCGGGGACGACGTCATCAATATGGAAGAATGGGATGCGTTGTATTTCTACAACCCCAATCCGTCTTCCGAAAAACACACCGCCGAAGAAATTGCCAAGTGCAAAAACAGCAGCGAAAAAGCCAACTGCCCTTACGAAATGTTGCCGGACGGCCAATATCCGTTCTTCATCTCGGCCCGCTCCAACGAACCGTTTAACCGCTACTATTATGATAGCTTACGGGATGCTGGGAAAACGCTCAAAGGGTCCTATTCTCTTTCCGGCCAGCCGTTTACAAAAGTGGATGCAACGGGGGCAGATATTGGTAACCAGGATGTCCAACAGGAAGATTACCTCTACGCTTCGGACAAAGTGGTGCACAAAATCAACGTGACCCGCGGCCCTGTGTATTTCTTAGACGGGTCTGTAAACGTTTACCCGAACGCGCCGCAACTCTTTAATGCGTCCAGCACCACGCTCACATTCATCCCACCGTACGAGATTAACTTTGCCATCTCCCGCGCGGCCACGGTAGAAGTGGCCATTGTGGCGCTCCAGCCCAATATGTGCTCGCCAGTGACGGACAATGTAAAATCCGGCACGGTCAATGTGTACGAATCGCGCACGAACATGGCGGGGGATATCTGCAAATTTCTCTCTACCATGACGATTCTCAACACGGGCAACTTTGATGCCAACGCCATCCGCAAACTGTACTGGGACGGCACGGACCATAACGGCAATTACGTCAAACCGGGTACCTATGAAGTGCGTTTAACCGCGCGTAACTATCCGGATGCCCAACTCTACCAGCCGACGGTTAAGTCTATTACCTTAAATGCGGACCTCTTAAAAGTGTATGACTTGTTAGAGACTGATAACTACGCCATTGCCCTGCGTGGACAAGATATGAAGATTGGTTACCAAATTTCCGTACCAATGAAAGTAGCCATCCAAATCTTTAAACCGGGTACCACTATTTACGATTACGCCAAAGGCACCTTGCGCAACCCCACCACGGGTAAAGAAGTGCAAGATATTCGCGAGGTGCTCGTGCGCGCCATTACGGGGATTCGCCCCGGCGTTACCCTCATTGAAGAAGTGTGGGACGGGCGCGACTATGCCCAACAGGAAGTACCCGATGGTGTCTATCCGTTCCGCTTTGTCACGTCGCTCGATTCGGCGGCCATTGACAGCGTAACAGGCGAAATTCTGTTTGGTGACGATACGACTACCGATTCTACCAAGTGGAAAGTCAACCGTGTGGCCGATACGTACCAATACCAAAACTTGCACAAAGCCACTGTGGCCGTGGGCGACGGGCGCTTTGTCTGCGAAGATTGGCAAAAAACGGTATTCTTCTATCCTAACCCATTCAACAACCCGGCCAAAGGTACCTTAGAAATTACCAAAATGCCGGTGCCCGGTACCGTGTCCATTAAGTACTTTAACTTAGCCGGTGACTTGGTGCGCGATAGCGACTACACCTGTGTGGATGCTAACAACTACCAAACCACTATGGGTAAGGACTTGTACTTCCAGCCGGATAACAACGTCAGCACCACCCGCTTGACGCCCGAGCAGTTAGATCCCGTAACCGGCGGATTTAACAATGTGCGTAACGCGGCCTTGCGCTGTAAGTGGGACCGCACCAACCAGCACGGCAAAAAAGTAGCGCGCGGCGTGTACTTTGGGCTCATTGATTTCAAAGCCTACAACGGGCGTGAACATTGCCAAAAAGTGGTAAAGATTTTAATCCCATAAAAGGAGTTCGTGCTATAATATAAGAGGGCATAAAAAACTTTATGAAATTGTCTAACTTAGTAATTGCAGGTTTTTTTGTGGGGGTGCTCAGCACCAACGCACTGGCCATTCACCGCAATGCCGGTACCAGTGCCGGGGCGTTTTTAAAGATTGATGCCGGGGCCCCGCGTGCCCAAGCACTTGGGAATGCCTTTGTATCCATAGCCGACGGCCCGGAAGCCTTATTCTGGAACCCGGCCGGGGCAGCCAGCGCCACCACGCGTGAGGTACAGTTTACTTACCTGGACTACCTGCAAGGCTACAAAGCCCGCACGCTTGCCTATTTACAGCCTATCGGTAAAACCATTGTCGGTTTAACCGTCAATTATATGGACATGAAGAATTTCGATTTCCGCGACGAGTGGGGTAATAAAAACCCGGAAATCGGCGTGCCGGTACAAAACTTTGTAGGCAGTTTGTCCATTGCCCGCGGTTTTTTTAACCAAAAATTGCAATTAGGCGGCAGTGCCAAATATATTACGGAACGCTTATATAACGGCTCCGGTCATAACCATTACGATAACGTCGGCTTTGATGCCGGGGCGAAATTGCGCATTGTCAATTGGCTCGGTTTAGGCGGTGCCATTGTCAACATTGGCGACAAAGACGAAATGCCGCGCGGGTTTCGCGTAGGGGCGGATTTGAATACCCGTTACTTTACCGTTTCCGGTGAATATATGAAATACGTGGACGACAAAGCCCGCTACGGCGTAGGCTTGGAAGTTCACATTCCCGAAGACTTACTGCAAGTGGCCCGCTTTGACTTACGCGTAGGTTACTACACGCGCGACAATACCGGTATCAATACCGAAGACAGCTGGGTTAAAAAAGTAGGGTTGGAAGAAACTTCCCGCGTGTCGTTCGGGTTTGGTATTTACAGCGCAGAATTATTCGGCTACGGTGCGTCGATTGACTACGCGGCCACGCCGTTTGGGGCGTTAGGAACGTCGCAACAGATTGCGATTTCCTTGCAGTTTTAACTATGTGGAAACGGGGGAAACAAACGCTTGCTAACCAAAAAGGCCAAAGCACTACGGAATATATTGTAGTAGTGGCGGGGCTCGTAGGCGCGTTTCTTTCGTTTTATGTGTTTTATTCGCACCTGGTCCCTAAGCAGTTTGAGCAGGGGGCAAAACTAATTTTGACGGACTATAATGCAAAGTAAAATTTGATTAGGAGGAGTTATGAAAACTATTATTAACTTACAAAATAAAGTAGATATGCTTAAAGCGAAAGCCTTGGGCACACTTACTAAAAAAGAAGGGCAAAACACCGTGGAATACGTGCTCATGCTCGTAGTAGTAGTGGGTGTGGCAGTCCTCGTCGGCGGACTCATTAAGAGCTTTATGCCCGAATTCTGGGAAAACATCAAAGGTAAAATCCTGGGCGGTGCTAACAGCCTGTAAGTATGAAAATTTTTCATGGGAAGCGCGGCCAGGTAACGGTGGAGTTAATGTTGGTGTTGCCTGTATTTATGCTCGTAATCTTCTTCGTGCTTGAATATGGCAACCTGGCTTACCGTACGCTTATTTTAAACCACGCTTCCTATGAATTTGCCCGTATAGCGGCATTAACGGGGGTAGATACCCCCAGCGGTCCGGCCAACCGGACCACCATGATGCAAAAGATTGAACAATCCAAACGTAAAGTGTTTGGCAAAGAGGCCGAAAGGCTCAGCGTGCAGGTAAAGGTGGAAACCACGGGGATGGACCCCATGTATAAGAAACACCGCCATCAAGACGTCGTTGTCACGCTGACGTACCCGGTAAAGTTGGTGTTTCCGGGCACCAGTTATATTATGGCGGACGAACCCCGCCGCGAAGGGATACGCAAAATAAAGTCTACCGCGCGTATGCCTGTGGAAAAAGCGTATTTAAGCTCGGACCAGCGGTAGTACCGATTTGATTTTTAATTTAAGTTGTAAGGAGAAAACATGAAAAAAGGTTTTTTATTTCCGCTTTTGCTGGCCATTTTGGCAGCAATTGTCTATGCCATGATTGTCAGCCGTGCCGAAAAGAAACTCAACGACGCTAAAAACGTCAAATACGTCTTTGTACCCACGCGCGATATTAAAGAGCGCGAAGTCATCAAGCGTGATTTTGTAAAAACCGTTCCCGTGCCGGCCGCTTACTTGCAAAAAGATGCTTTTACCTATACCACGGATGCCGACTTTAAAGCCATTGAAAATGCTGTGGCGCGTATCCAAATTCCCAAAGGCAACCAAATTTCCAAATATGCCATCACTTCGTTGTCGCCTGAAGCGGGGCTTTCCAGCAAAATTCCAGTGCAAATGCGCGGATTTATTATCAACAACGTGCCGATAGCTACCGCTAGCCTCATTAAGCCGGACGATAACGTGGATATTTTGCTTACGTTCTCGGCCGTGATGAAAAACGGCACCCAACAAAATGTAACGGTTACGCTGTTGCAGAACGTAAAAGTATTAGGTGTTGGAAACGATTTGGGGCAAGGGTTGGATGCAAAGTCGGCCTCAGCCTTAAAAAATAAAGATGAAGATGCCTCAGCGTATTCCGATAGTGTAGCTTTGGCATTAGCACTCTCCCCGCGGGACGCACAGTACTTGGCACTGGCCCAAAAAGAAGGCGATATTTCCGTCATCTTGCGTTCTCACGGCGATGTGACCAACTACTTAATGGAAATTGCCACCTTTGAAAAATTATTTAATTAATGGGATGATTCATGAATAATAAGAAATTAACGTATGGAGTTTCACTTGCCGTTGTGTTAGCCAGCTTGCTCGCTCCTTCTTGTGTGCAGGCTAAGAAGACACGCTTAGTGGCTGTTAGTGCGGATGTGGTAGAAATCAGCGGTACGCAGCAAAGCGTGAAAGGGTTTTCGTGGAACCAGTTATTTGACTTTGAAGAAGCTACGATTCCGGGAATTTTGTCCTTGGGGGAATTTGAGCGTAAAACGGCCGTAACGACGCGTCTTCGTTTAATGGAAACCGAAGGCCGCGCGCAAGTGCTTTCCAACCCCAAAATCGTAACGTCTTCGGGCAGCCCGGCTAAAATTACCGTGGGCGGTAAAGTGCCGATACCGATTGTAAATAACCAGGGTGTCGGTTCCCAATTGGAAGAATACGGTATTTTGCTTAACGTGCTTCCTACCATCATTCCGGAACGCAATAACATTATTGATTTGCAAGTCCAATTATCCGTTTCTACGGTGGACTATTCCCGTACCGTTGTAATCGGTACCGCTACGGCGCCTTCGTTTACCAACCGCGACGTGGAAACCCACGTGGAACTTAACAGTGGCGAAACGCTCGTCATCGGCGGTTTAAAAAGCAGTGCCCGCAACGTCAGCGAAGACCGCGTGCCGTTTTTGGGAAAATTGCCGCTTATTGGCTTACTTTTCAAAAGTAAAGACGTGACGGAAGAACAACGCTCTTTATTCTTGTTTATTACGGTAGAAGTGGTAGAGTAGTTCGTTATGGTAGAAGAAAGAGAAATTAAATCCGAAGCAAAAATTATTGCTTTTTCCGGCCCGAAGGAAGGTGCCGGGAAAACCACGCTTACCTTAAATTTAGCCTTAGGGTGGGCCGGGATTCAAAAGCGTCCGGTGCTCATTGTGCCGCTGGACCCGCTGGCCCGGCAAGAACACAGTTTCTATTTAAATATTAAAAAACCCGTCAGCGTGGCCGATTTACTCAAAACCCTGGGTAACACCAATATTGCCGTAGTGGGGGGGTTACTGCGCGGGAAAATTTCCATGTCCCAATGGGGAGTCGGTTTGTTGCCGCTGGGCAATACGCGCGCGCAAGTGGCATCTATCAGCCCTAAAATTTTAATTCCGATTTTATCTCGCTTGTCGCAAACGTTTGATATTTTCTTGGATGTGGATTCCAGTTTCCCCATGCAGGCCTTTGCTTTTGACATTGCCGACAAAGTGTTTTGGGTTTCCCAAGCTACCCGTACGCACTTGAACGCTACCGTACAACTTTTTAACGATTACAAAGAACAACATTACCCCATGGACCGCGTGAGCGTCATTTGTAACGCCTATGATATGCCCGGCTCCATTGAGTATGGGGAAGTAGAGCGGTTTTATTCGTCCTTAGGGCACGAAATTGACGTATTTTTGCCGTGGGATGAAGAAGTGATGTCCGCCTCTAACCGACGCGAAGTGGAAATTATTGTCAACCCGCAGGCGGAATGGGTCAAAGGGCTGCGTTTGGTGCTGGCCAAAATCCGCGATTTAAAACCGGCCCCCAAAGATTGGACGGCTTCTGTGTCTGACGTAGAATTTACGCAGGCCGCGCAGGAAATTTGGAATCCGGTGCTATTTGATAACGGTGCTACCGTCAGCCGGGAAATCCATACTGCGGAGGAAGAAAACGCGGGCACGAAACTTTCGTTTTGGGACGATTTAAAACAAAAAGTACATAAAGAAGTCGTCCATACGTTGGAAATTGAACACATTGTAGTCAGCGAGGAAAGCTCCGCCAGCGAGCAAACCCGTAAACGCGTAGCCGCTATTGTGGACGATATTTTGCAAAAACAGCCCAACTTGCAATTCTCGCGCGAACAGCGGGCGCGTTTCTCGTCCGAGTTATTAGACGAAATTTTGGGCTTGGGGCCGCTTGAGGTGTTAATGCGCGACCCGGCCGTTACCGAAATTATGGTCAATGCGTTTGACAAAATTTTTATCGAGCAAAAAGGGAAACTGACGCTCACGAAATACAAATTTAGAAATAATGATCAAGTGGTGCAAGTCATTAAACGTATTGTAGCTCCCTTAGGCCGCCGTATTGATGAATCGGTTCCACTCGTGGACGCTCGTTTGAAAGACGGATCCCGTGTCAACGCCATTATTTCGCCGCTCGCGGTATCCGGCCCGACTTTGACCATCCGTCGTTTCTCACAAAAACCCTTCGGGCCCGAAGATTACTACCGCTTTGGCACCATTACGCCGCAGTGTATGGAGTTTATTAAACAATGCGTTAAAATCCGCAAAAACATCATTGTTTGCGGGGGTACCGGTACCGGTAAGACCACGTTTTTAAATGCCATTTCCGGCTATATTGCCGATGACGAACGTATTATTACGGTAGAAGATACTGCGGAGTTACGCTTACAGCAGCCGCACTGGGTATCGCTGGAAAGCCGTCCGCCAAACGTGGAGGGAAAAGGGGCGGTTACCATTCAAGATTTAGTGAAAAACTGTTTGCGTATGCGTCCGGACCGCATTGTAGTAGGGGAGTGCCGTGGCGGCGAAGCCTTAGACATGTTACAGGCCATGAACACCGGCCACGAAGGTTCTTTGACTACCATTCACGCCAATACTCCGCGCGACGGTTTATCCCGTTTGGAAGCCATGTGCTTGCAAACGGGGGTGGATTTGCCCGTGCGCGTCATCCGCGAAATGATTTCCTCAGCCGTCAATATGATTGTACAACTGTCCCGTTTTTCGGACGGGTCGCGTAAAGTAACATATATTACCGAGATGCATGGTCAAAAAGACGGCGAAATTTTATCAACCGACTTATTCCGCTATGTACAAACCGGGGTGGATGAAAATGGCAAAGTACAGGGCGTTTTTGCCCCTACGGGCAACTTGCCTACTTTCTATGATGAATTTGCGGCCAAAGGTTGGCCGGTAGACAGCGAAGTATTTACGCGGGGTGCCGTTCCCTTAGATGAAAACGGTGAGCCGGACGTAAACGCCGTAGCCGCTTTGCAGCAAAACAAGCCCGGTCGTCCGCAGGCACCACATGCTCCGCAAGGGCCCTTGCCGCCTACGCCTCCTCCGGGGATGTAACGGATTTAAACACATATGAAAAAAAGCCACGCCTTATTTCAACTTGTACTTGCGGCCGTCCTGGTACTGAGCGTACCGGGGGTTTTGCGTGCGCGTTCACTCAGTACCAATGACCTTAAAAAGATACAATGCGCCCAAGATAAAATGCGTATTTTGGCGGGCTTTTTTAATGTAGATTCCAAAGAAACCAGCTACACGTTAACCGATTTATGTGGGGCAATGGCTGCCAAACCAGTTACTATGCCCGCATGGTTTCCGGCCGAGCTGGCCCGTATGGATAAAAATAAAGTAGTTTTCGTCAAAACCGAAAACCAAACCTATAGCGAAGTGGATTTGTGGCGCCAGGCGTTTTCCAACGTGTATTTATATTTGGACCGCGCCGCCCAATCCTTAGACCCTAACCGTCCCATTGTGCTTGAACAACTCTCGCGCGGTTATGTGGGAAATCGCCTTAACTTAATGGCCACGCTTGACCGCCTCAATAAAGACCTGTTGCGCGGCAACCAACTGTTTGTGATGAAGGACAGTATGGATGGACGGGCGCGGTCCATGTTATCCACGTTGGAACTGATTAACAACGAATTTTTTAGTACCATTGAATCGTTTTCCAGCCCGGTTTCCCAGCGTGACGAAAAATATCGCCAATCGGTCATGGCCGTAGTTGTTTTGGCCAACCACTTATATGCACAATTTATGGGCAGCCCCATTCCGGCCACACCGCCCAGCCCCGAAACGTACCGCACCACACAGGCGGACCGTGCATTTAGTTTAATTTTGCTCCTAGCGGGGGCCGTGCTAGCGGGGATGTTTGTCTATTTCTTGATTAGCAACAAGCGTGATGCCATTGATCGCATGATGGAAGATTACCGCGCGCGCAGTGCCGTGTGGGCCGAAGATTTTAACCGCCAGTTTGTGACCATTGACGTCAAATATATTGTCATGGGGACCATTTTGGTATTTATGGTGCTGGGCTTTATGTTTGGGTGGATGGTCGGTGGGTTTATGGGTGTGTTTGTGTTTCTCGCGTTTTTGGCTTTTGGCGGAGTAGTCAGTGTGCGGGTACCGACGGCTATTTTAGAAAATTTAAAACGAAGCCGTGGTGTTAAAGTCAATAAGCAGCTGATGGATGCGCTGATTTTACTTTCTAACTCTTTGCGTTCGGGGATGGATATTGTGCAAGGCTTTGAGATGGTGTCTAAAGATTTATTGCCGCCGATCGCGGATGAGTTCGGGCTGGTCGTTAAAAACTATCAGTTGGGTACGCCGTTTGAACAAGCGTTAGACGGTATGGTTGCCCGCGTGGACAGCCGGATGCTTTCGTATATTGTTAAAGCGATTATTATTCAGCGTCAGGTCGGCGGTAACTTACCCGTCATTTTTGCGCGTTTGGTGGAAAATATCCGCGAAGAAAGCAAACTGGAAGAAAAACTGCAGGCACTTACGGCCCAACAGCGCATCCAATCGTTAGTTGTCAGCGTGATGCCGTTTGTGATGATGATGGTGATGTTCCTGTTTAACCCGACGCAAATGATTTCGTTTTACACCAGTCCGGTGGGGCTGATGATTTTCTTGTTCTGTGTCGTGTGGATTTTCATCGGGATGCATGTACTGCGTAAATTGGGGGATATTAAAGTATGAGCAATTTAATGATCGTCGGCCTCAATTTGTTACTGTTAATTGGTGCGGGCGCCGTGTTTGTGGGCGTGTTCCGCTTGTTTGCCCCCGCGCGGGAAAAGGAAGAAATTGTAGATATTGCCGTACGGCGTTACAAATCAGCTTCCAGCTTTGCGCGGTTGGACCCCGATGCCAAACTCTTGGACAAATTAGCCGTATTTTGTTTAAATACATTCCATTTGGAAGACAGTTTAGAGGAAATGTATTTGCAGCTGGGCAGCCCTGACAAACCGCAGCCAGTGGATATTCTCTACACTAAAATTTTAGTAGCCGTATTGTTGCCGGCTGCGCTGATGCTATTATTTAAATCTTTTTGGCCGATTATTTTTATCCCGGCGGGTTTTATTTTGCCGGATGTTATTATTCGCGGGAAAATCCAAAAGCGCCAGCAGGAAATTTTGGGTAATTTCTCTACAACCGTGGATTTGGCGGCCCTTATTATCGAATCCGGCTTGGATTATTTAACCGCGTTTGAGCGTATTATCAAAGTAGCGCGCGAAAAAACCATCTTAGAGGAAGAATTGGAAAAAACCATCGGCGAAATCAAACTGGGGTATTCCCGTCGCGAAGCTTTAGAGCGTTTTGCCGCCCGTACGGGGGTGCAGGAAGTGCGCTCTCTAGTAGGGCTGATTATCCAGTCGGATGAATTAGGTACCAGCTTAGTGGACTTGTTGCGTAATTTCTCGGCCGATTTACGCTCGCGGCGTCTCAACAAAGCCGAAAAACTGGCTGCGCAAGCCTCTACGAAGATGTTATTTCCGCTGTTTATTTTCATCTTCCCTACGATTTTTATTTTAATTTTGTCACCTATGTTGGGCGGCTTATTGTCCGGCGGATTAGGATTTTGAGGAGTAACGACATGAATAAACAACTATTCGTTGCAATTTTAATGAGTTTAACACTGCAAGCCGCGGCTTCTACCTTTAACCGCGAAATTCCCACCCGCCAATATGGCAAAGAAGAAGGGATGCTATTGGACTTGGGTAAAATTTCGCTCGGTACGTTAAACGATGTGGAAGAAAAGAAGCAATATCTTTCCACCGTCCAGCTGGAAAAACAACGTATCCAAAATTATACGTTGCGCATGGTGTACGAAAACGCTTACCAGCTCTATAAACAGGGCGACTACCAGCGTGCCCAGGAACTCGCGCAAACCGTGCTGAGCATTGACCCGAACTTTAAGCAAGCCCAAACATTGGCCAAACAAGCCAACCACATGGGAACTTATGGCACTGTGTCGGAATCGCAAGTATTGGATGCTAAATTCCGCGAGGCGTTAGCCCTGTATAACAGCGGGCGCTTAGTGGAAGCCAACGATAAATTAAATGAAATTTTAACTATCCGTCCCGGTAACGTACGGGCACAATCGTGGAAGAAACAAATTGACAGTGAAATTGCCAAGGAATATGCCCGCCGCGGGGACGTGGCCGAAAAATACGGCAATTACCAGGCGGCAGTGGATGCGTGGTATAATGCGCTTTTAATGCGCAAAGATGATCCGGCTTTAGTGGCTAAAATCTCGGATGTCGAATCCAAACTGCGCCAACAGCAGTTGCAAGACAATATGAAACAGGCGCTCGAGTTATATAACCAAGGCAAATACGTGGAAGCGTATGCCGTATTTGAGCGGATTAAAAAAATCCAACCCGGGGACCCGCGTGTTGAAAAATATATGTCCCAGCTTAAAAATGAGATTGCCGGGGGCTATTATACCGCCGGGTGCCAGGCGTATAATTCGTACCGCTTTGACCAGGCGGTTGCCTATTGGAATAACGCCAAAAAATGGGGGGCCGATGCGGCCGCGATGGATAAACTGATTAAACAATCGCGCACAGCCAAAGAGCGCTTTATCCGCAATCAGGAACTGCGTGCCAAACAAGCCCAGTTAGATGCCCAACAGGCGGAAATTGCGGCCCAGGAAGCTTTGAAAAAAGCCCAACAAAAAGCCGAAGAGGCCCAAAAGAAAGCCGATGACCAGGATATTTTAGAAACGATTACCGTGGATAACCAAGGCACTAATGTTACAACTGCGCCGGTTATTCCGGGGCCGGTGGCCAATACGGATATGCCAAGCGTAAACGAAGTAGTGCCGGAATTAAGAGGGGTAACGCGTGTGTCGGCGGAAGCCAGTGCTGCTTCACGTGCGAAATATATTGAAGGGTTAGATGCCTTCAACCAAGACGATTTTGAACGGGCGCGCCAAGCGTGGATCGTAGCCAAACAGCTTGATCCCGGCAATACGGATGCCGAACTTGGGCTGCGCAAAGTAGAAGAACTCATGATGATTAAATAGGAGGACGTGTGAAATTAACTTCTAAATGGCTTTTATGGTTTGTCTTAGTTGCGGTGTATGCTGCCGTGATTGGGGGATTATTTTATTACAACCTGTTTAAGTTTGTATTTGATACCAAACTGCAAAACGAAATGGTGGAAATGGTACGTTTCCGCGCGCCGCAGTTGGTGCAAGGTCTGGCGGCGAAACCCAAACAGATTTCATTTAACGAAGCCAGCCAAATTAAGGATATTTTGCAAAATGATGCCCGTGTCAAAAACGTAATTTATTTGAATTACGACGGTTCGGTCCGCTGGCATGAAAACACCAAATTTATGGGGATGTCCTATGCGGATTACAATAACTCGGTCGGGTTTGAGAGTAATGCTGCTGTGCAAGCGATTCGCAGCGGGTTGCCGCGTGCTATTTTAACCGACGGGGGGGATAGCTATGATATGGCGATCCCGCTCTTGGCCAAAGGCAATACTGTGGCTGGGGTACTTGATTTGACCGTTTCTCGTGCGGCCGCGCGGGGGCTGATTCGCAGTTCTATGGTGCGCTACAGTGTTGGGGCATTTATTATGATTGCGCTTATCGGCGGGGTGTTATATTTGTTCTTACTCTTAAAGGTTATCCGCCCGCTTGTTACGTTAAAAGACAGTATTGAAGCCGTTTCTTTAAACAATTTAAAGTTAGGGTACAAACCGCCGAAGGACGAGATTGGGGATGTAGCCGTAGCGGTGGAAGGACTGTTGGGGAAACTCAGCGAGGATATTTCCGGCCTTGAAAATGTGGAGATCATGTCTTTAGATAAGGAAAAGACATGGTGGAAAGCCATTTTTGCGGTAGCTGTTCCTAAAGGAACGCGCGCACTGGTGGTAGATGAAAATAATAACGTACTTTACACCAATTTTGAGCTGGAAGCGACCGAAAAACAAAAAGTACACTTGTTGGATATTTTTGACGGGCGCCAGCAGGAGATTATCCGTGTAGTAGGGGAGGCGTTGGAGAAACCCGGCAAAGTGTTGCGGGGGAATGCGGTAAGTAAAAATGTAAAATGTACCGTCAAAGCCGTTCAATTGCCGGATGATGGCGGCAGGAACCGTATCGTTGTGGTGTTAGAGCCGGAAAAATAAATTTATTTAGGAGAGTCTATGAAAGTAGAAATTAAAAAAATTGCCATTAAAGATGTCTTATTTTCTGTATTCCCGCTGGCAGTATTTGTCGTGATGCTGCTGACGGCATTTTTGGAGATTTTCAAGCCCGAGGCTACCATTACGGCTTCGTATTTGATGGGGCTAGTTATGTTTGCCATTCAAGGAACGATTATTTTCTTAGTTTCCGCGGTGGTATTCTTAGCCGTGTATAATTTTTTGTGTGCCTTAGGTATTAAAGGGGTGCGCGTTGAATTGGAGGATAAATAATGAAAAAAATTCTTGTATTTGTACTGTTAGCCACCGTCGCTTTGCCGGGGATGGCAGCTCCTAAAAAAGCGGCAGCCAAGCCGAAAGTAGATTTGGTTGTTGTAGAATCCGGCGAATATGTAGCCGGGCAGGAGGACCCGGGCTTAACAGCCGGGCTGGGCCGATTTTTAGGCATGGATCCGGTAGTTACCAAAATGACGCAAATGCAAGCGTCGCAAGATGCGTCTTTGGCAAACCTGGATTATAATTTTTTGCCATTGTACCTCATTAAAAAAACCAAAGACGTCCAGGCTAAAATGGAAGAACTGATCAAGCAGGGTTTAGTGCAAGAAACTGCCGATTATATTGTGTTGCCGCGCCAAACCCGCGCCGGGGTGTATACCAATAAAGAGGCAACCCCGGGGGTTATGGAAATTTTTGTCATGTCCCAGTGCCCGTACGGAGTCATGGCGGAAAATGCCGTCATTGCCGCAAAAAACAACGGAACTTTCCCTGCGGACAAAACCGTTAAACTTCGTTATATTGTCAGCTATAATCCGGCCCGCGGGTTTTCCAGCTTGCATGGTTCCGGGGAGTGGGAAGAAGATGTCCGCCAGTTGCTCATTGCCAAGTATTACCCGAATAAATTGTGGAAATATTTGGAAATTCGCAATAAAGATTACCGCTCTAGCCGTTGGGACAAAGCCATGCGGGAAGCGGGCATTAACCCCAATAAAATCAGCAAAAAATTTGATACGGAAGGGTTGGAGCTCTTAAAAGCCGAAGCCACATACGGGCGCGAATACGGTATTAGCGCCTCGCCTACTTTCTTGTGGGAAGGAAAAGTACAACTGGATTTCGGGACCGCTTCGCAAATTGAAGGGTTTGAATTTTTAACCCCTAAAGCGGCTAAAGGTGGGGCCGCGGCTGCTCCGGCCGGCAGTTGTTAACGTTCTACTTGTATTCTAGCGGGGGCCGGGCACCTGTACCCAGCCCCCGTTTGTGCCGAAAAAGGTTTTGTTGTTAGGAGAGCGTATGAAAGTAAAATGCTTTCAGGGTTTATTTGTAAAAGCGGTGGTGGTACTGAGTATTATTTCCTTAGTGCCCGTATTTTTTATTGGCCAACGCATATTACAAATTAACAGACGCTTACTTAAAAACGAACTTTTACAAAAACAGCAAACTATCGCCAGCCGCCTAGCGGCTACCGTGCGTAATGCCATTGCTTCCAAAGAGCAACTCCTCAGTGAATTTGGGGCCTTGCATACCGATTTTGGTTCTTACGCCTTAGTTACGCAAACCGATTTAACCAATTTACATCGGCGTAATCCGTCATTATTTTTTATGGAAGTGTTTACGGCTTCCGGCAAGTCTATTTGGCAAGTAGGCCAACCACCTCAATCCTTGTCATTTCCGCCGGAAGGCTTCCATCAATGTTTGCAGGGGAACTTTTTTATAAGCCCGGTTTCGTATGACCGGGAGAAATCGTTTATTTGGCTCGCACAACCCTTATACCGGCATGTGGAAGATTCTACCGTTACGGGCGTGCTGACTGCGGCCCTGTATGTGGAAGAAATTGCCAAAACCCTTTTACAAAGCTATCCGCTGGATATGGATGCTGTGCTGGTATCGGGCCAGGGGGAGCTGTTATCCTATAACGGTGCGCCGGAAGGATTGGAAGAAGCGCGTTCGGCGCAATTGCGTCAAACTTTAGCCAAACTCCAAGCCGGGCTTGGGGAAGAAGAAAATGGCGAAGTTACCTTGCCGGGCGGGGAACAAGTACTTGTTTCCCGGGCGTATGTGCCGAGCGTGGGGTGGAGTGTATATGTGTTTCAGCCGGCCAGTGTGTTGGGGCAATTATTTGTAGATAATTTATTTCATTTGTCGCTGTGGGATATGCTGTTAGTAGTTCTAATGATGATTTTGTTTGTAGGGGTAGTGAGCTATTTGGTCATTATTCCCATTACGCGCCCGTTAGCCCGTTTGCGTGATGCGGCTGTAAAACTGCGTGAAAATGATAACTTTGTGGTCAGCCGCCAAGATGTGGAAATTCCGCATAATGAAATCGGGGAATTGGCCAGCGTATTTGTGGAAATGTCCCAAACCTTGCATCAGCGTCACCAGGAACTTATGCACACGCAAGAAGAACTTGCCAAAATGAATCAAGTATTAGAAGAACGCATAGCCCAGCGTACGCGCGAACTGCAAAAAGCAACGGACGATTTAGTCAAAGCCGAACGTTTGGGGGCTATCGGGCAAATGGCTTCTATCATTAGCCACGAAATCCGCAACCCGCTTGCCGTTATCAGCAATGCTACGCGGCTTATTAAAACCTTGGAACACCCAACCGACCAAAAAATACTCAAACAGTTTGGCATTATTGAGGCAGAAATCCGCCAGGCGAACAGTATTATCAACGAAGTACTTGGCTACGCGCGTACGCGGGAACTGATGCTAAGCATGGTAGATGTAAACAGCTATTTGCACGAAATTGTTCAATCATTTCCCGCCCAACCGGGTATTGTCTTTAAAGAAGAACTAGCGCCTGAAAGTGTGCGTATTAAAGTAGACGCGGAAGAAATCAAACAGACGCTACGCAATTTAATTACCAATGCCGTAGAAGCCATGCCGACAGGAGGGACGGTGACAGTAGGGTCCAAAGTTGGCAAGCGCTTGGTGTGCTTGTATGTAGCCGATACGGGGCCGGGTGTGACGGACGAAATCCGCGCTCAAATGTTTTCGCCGTTTTTCACTACCAAAGCACGCGGCACCGGGCTTGGTTTAGCGGTGGTGCGCAAAGCTATTTCGCGCCACAAAGGAAAACTTTTTATTAAAAGCACCTTGGGCAAAGGGACCTGCTTTGAAATTTATCTAAAAATTTACCGTCGTACAGGGGATACCAATTATGGAAAAACAAGTTAAAATTTTAGTCGTGGATGATGATAATAATTTGCGTGAAACACTGGTGGATTTACTGGAAATTGAAGGCTACAAAGTTTACCAGGCCGGTACAGCCGCGGAGTGTTTGGATATTTGCTCCAGCGAATTTTTTAACGTGATTTTAATGGATTATAACCTGCCCGATGAAACTGGGTTAGACGTAATCCGCAAAATCCGCTCTTTTAACCAAGATACGCAAATTATTATGATTACGGCGTATGCCTCATTAAATTCCATTATGGAAGCCATGCAGGAGTCCGTATACGATTTTCTCATGAAGCCCGTGGATTTTGACTACTTAAAACGCACCATTAACCGCGCTTTAGATAAGTATTTTCTGGAACAAAGTAACAAGGAGTTACTCGCCCAGCTCAAAACGCGTAATGCCGATTTGGACCGCTTAAATAACATGAAGTCCAAATTTTTCTCCATTGTCTCGCACGATTTGTCCAACTCGCTGATGACCTTAAAAATGAGCTTTGATATGCTCAAAAAGAAATTGACCCCTACCGAAGAACAACAACAAAAAATGATGTTTATGGATGAGTCTATCGGCCAAATTGAACACCTAATTAAAGACTTGGTGGATTGGGCCGCCATTGAAAAAGGCAAACTGCGTATTGAAAAAACACGCTTTGAACTGACGCAAAGTTTGCAAAAAACGGTTGAAATTTTTAAAGCCAAGGCGGCCAAGCGCAACATTTTAGTTACATTTGAAAGCACGGGGGAAATCCCGGTATTTGCCGACGAGAAACGCATCCGCCAGGTTATTTCAAACATTTTGGAAAATGCCGTGCGTCATACGCCCGATAACGGCAAAATCAGCATTACAGTTAGTAAAATAGACGCAAAAAATGCTAAAGTATCGGTAGCGGACTCTGGGGATGGAATCGACCCGGAACAAGCCCCCAACTTATTTGCTAGCTTTGTGCAAGTGGGGGACAAAAACCGCGTAGGCCGTTTGGGGCTCGGTTTATCCATTGCCAAAGATATTATTACCAATCACGAGGGGCGCATTTGGGCCCATAGTGACGGGATAGGCAAAGGTGCGTCCTTTAATTTTACGCTGCCCATGGCCAGCTAGTGTTACGAAGTAAGAGGAGATTATGCCAACAAATAAAAAGAAAAAAATTACAGTACTTATTGCCGACGACCAAACCTTATTTCGCGAAGGTATCAAAGATATTTTAACCGGCGAGAAATGGGTGGAAGTAATCGGCGAAGCTTCCGACGGCATTGAAGCCGTAGCGTTAGCCAAGAAATTCAAACCGGATGTGGTACTTATGGACATTAAACTGCCCAAAATGGACGGCATTAACGCCACGCGCAAAATCCGCGAAGCATGCCCGCAAGTCAATGTGCTGATGCTGTCTAGCTTTGAAGATGAAGCCCACGTGTTAGATGCTATCCAAGCCGGGGCGAACGGGTATTTATCCAAAATGTTACCGGCGGCTGAGCTCGTTAATTCCATTAAAACTTTCACGAGCGAAGGGCTCATGATCCCCCAACAACTCATGGGTAAGCTCCTGCACGGTCTGCGCAAAATGGGGGAGAACAGCATGCCCAGCCAAGCCACGCTGACCAAAACCGAAATCAAAATTATGGACCTCTTAGGCAAAGGCATGAGCAATAAAGAGCTTGCCAAAGAACTCGGCTGCAGCGTCAAAACGATTAAAAACCACTTAAACAGTGCGTTCCATAAATTAGGGGTCAGCAGCCGCACCGAAGCGGTTGTTAAAGCCATTGAAAAAGGGCTGATTTCTTCGGAAGGTAACATCATCCCGGAGGATGACGGCGAGTAGCGCTATGAAACCACCCAAACCGGAAACAAATGACCTTTCCCGCGGGCAAGCGACCATTGAATATGTGCTTCTCTTAGCCTCGGCGGTTGTCATTTTTTCTGCGTTTGTGACCATGTTTCATACGGATATGGCGCGCTATTTATTTTCGTTTATCGGGCAGCTGTTGCCCGGGGAGAAATAACATGCGTTGCCTGCGCAAAATGTTACAAGAGCGCCGGGCACAACTCCTCTTGCCCGCGGTTTTGTTACTGCCGCTGTTTGTGTTAGTGATTTATTTACTGGTGGAAGTGACCAAGGTATCCATTGCCAAGGTCCGCCACCAGTTTGCGTTAGATAACGCCGCCTATACGCAAATGACCACCGTGAGCGTATTTTTAAATGCGGTGGGGCTGTTAAATGGGCCGCTGCCTTACCGTGTATTAGATACCTATAGGGAACCGCTTAAGTTAGTTGATACAAGTAACGGTTACCGTGGCAAAGGGGATGAACAAGTCAGCGTATTTGATTTATTTTTCCAAGCGGGGGCTGTTCCCACGGTAGCATCGGACTATGAATGGGGGAAAAACAAACCGCCCCGGCCCGAATCTACCGATTGGGGCGTGCATTATATTCAAAGCCAAGAAGTTCTTGCGCAAAAAGATGAAAACGGTAACCCCATGTATGACCGTTCCGGCTGGGAAAAAGAAACTCCCGATGCTATTAAAGACCCTGTCTATATCATGAATAAGGAAATCGTTGACAAGCATTATGTGGCGGCCAAAAAAGTAGCCCTGCCGGCTATTAAGGCGTATTTAAATACCTATGTGCAAATCGGGGATACGTATAATTTGCAAAAACATATTTACGAAAGCTTAATCAAAAATGCAGGCATCTTCCGCGAAGGATATTTTTTAAACGTGGATGATTGTAAAAAAGGCCAATGTGCGCGGCAGAGTGCTTCGCGTTTGGCGCGGTATTTATCCATTCCCACTACCCGCCAAGAGGCCGATGATTTAATTGTATATGTTTCCGCTTCGGATATGGCCGGCGGCTCCGGTGGGGCGATTCAAGTAGATTTGAAAATGACCGGTATGAGTGCAGACCCGCTGTTCTTGTTTGCTTATGTGGAGCCCACGGGCCGCACACGCTTGCGTACGCTCAAACGCGGCATTTCGCTTAAGCAAAATTTTCCGCTTCCCAAAAACCATTTTAATATCAATTTGGAAAGCAAGTACAAACCCTACGTTACCAATACGGTAGTAATGAGTTGCCCGCGCACGAGTAATAACTGCGTGTGGCCCAACCCACTGCCTAAGTATAACGTATTTTTGAGGCCCTGATGAAAACACGTTTTCTTTCCTGCCGTGGCCAAGCCACTACCGAAATGGTACTGCTATTCCCGGTACTGGTGGTGTTTGTGTTGTTTATTATCAAAATTTTCGGGCTGTTGGTGCTGAACCAAAAAATGCAAATAGCGGGGATGTACGCGGCTAGGCGTTACCAACTGCAATCCCACGTGACCGATTATTACGAACAAGGCTGGGATCGCCGCTACCTTAAAAAAGACGTCCAACGCAAAGTGGAAGAAATTATCGGCCTGAATAATCCCGGTACGCGCCAATTTTTAAGTTTAAACTCGTTTAAAATGGATATTGACACAAGGGACAACTGGACCAAAATTACCCTCATTGCCAACACCAAAGCGCCGCGCATCCGTTTTCTGTGCAATTACGATAAAGACAAAGTGTGCGATAGGGACCGCTACTGCCTGCGCGGATATAATTTTTTGTGTGAAGACGGTGCGAAGATAGAAGTTATCAAATATGCGGGCAAGAACGAACGCCCCGCGCCATACGCCCGCCCCGAAAATAGGTAGTTGGATTTTGGGCTAAAATAGGCAGAAAAAATTACCGGGTAAAATTTTCAGTACCCTGATTTGTCAAAATCAAACCATTTTGCACTGTAAGTTGAGTGTGGCGTACGTCTGCCGGACCGCGCGTAGCGCGGCAAGTACGCGAGCGAAAGTCGGTGCAAAATGGAAAGATTTTGGCAAATTGTAGGTCAGGGTACAAGAAAGTTTAAAAGGAAAGTTTTTTGGGCCTTGACAAATTTTCGTTCTCTATCTATACTAATTATAAGGTGTATCACTCTGTGCTTGAGCGCGCCGGTTGTGTGGGCGCGGGTCAACAGGAGTAGTTTTTATTTGTATAGGGTACGAATATGTTTACATTTAAACCAAAAAAAGTATTTGATAAGTTAAACAAAATGGACCGTAAACAAGCCTACACCATTGGGGCGATTGCGGTAGTTACTATTGTAGCGCTTTTAATGTTGGTTTCTGCCGTTAGCACAAATGATGATTCTTTTGAGGGGATGGCCGCCCGCGGGTATGACCTGGCCAATATGCCCTTTGCTACCGACGCGGCCGAGCAATACCTCTTAGCCGCCAAATACCCGGATATGAAAGAAAACGGCTCCACCTTATTATATTCCGCCGCGCAAAAAGAAGCCCGTCAGGAAGAAGATGCTCAGGCCGCCGAAGAAGAAAATGCCTCGGCAGATGAAACCGTTTCGGAGTATGAGGCCAACACTGCTGCCGCCCGCTCGGATAACGGCGGCTATGGTGGCTATTCGGGAGGAGGTTATGGCGGTAGACGTGGGAGCCGCGGTAAAACGGAAATCGGTCAATTAGGCACGGCCAATATGGCCCATTCCGGCGGTAGTGGGGTTAGTTCTACTTATGGTCCTACAGGGGATTTTCGCCAATTCAAAGGCCGCGAGGACCGCGGCAACGGAGCACCCCAACAGCTTGTGATTGACCGTAATAAAGAAGCGGCCGCTTTCCGCACCGCGTCTATGCAAGCCGCGCGCGCCAAAGGCAACCAAATTACGGCCCAGCGCAAAGCGGTGCAACAGTTAAGCGTAACGGGGGAAAACCCCACCACCACAGGGCCCACCATTGACCCGACTGGCGGTTTTCAAATTGACGACGGTGCCTTGCCCTCTACCACCGATTTAGACAATTTAGACAAAGCCGTAGATGATGCCGCCAAGAAAGCGCAAGACAAAAAGGACCCGCCGAAAGATGAATTAGGGTTTTGGGAGAAACTCGGGCAAGACCTACTGCGTCAGGCGGCCACTTCTTTAGTTAGTTCCATTATGGACGGTGTGGGAGACACCGTAAAAGGGGCTATTAACGGGAATTCTGCTTCCCGTGCTGCGCGTAATGAATATGGAGCCAGTATGGCTGGAAAAGCTTGGAACGCGGATGGTAAATGTTCTGGGAATTGTTTAACGCAACAGCAAACACAAGAGTTAATGAAAAACAATGTAACGAAAGATACTTGGGAAAATGCATCGGTAAAACAACAAAAAAAGATGGGTAGAAAGACAGCCTCGGCTTGGGCTGAAGCAGCAGAAGCAAAAGAGGTTTCAATTGGAAAAGCGGATGGTTCATCCTCCGCAAGAAGAGCTGAACAACAAAATACGGGTGATCCTTGTAAAAATGTCAACTGCGGGGATGATTACAAAGCAACCGTTGTGGGAAATACCTGTACCTGCAAAAAGAAAAATAAGTAATTTTTAGGAGAAACGTTATGAACATCTTACAATGGCTTAAAAACAAATCAGGCAAACTGCCTGTTACGTTAGCCCAGGCGGCGGGGATTACCGCCGTGGTGGGGGCAGCCGGTTTGGGGGCACTTACTTTTTTAAGCTCCCCGGCGGATAATAACAATACCTTTTTGCCGCCTACGGCCTCGCAAGGGCAGGTGGTTTATGTTTCTCAAAACGGGGGCGGCGGCCAGTACGAGGCCAATGGCGAGGTCGGCTCGTCATTTAAGGCGGCTCCGTCGCGCTCTATCCAACTTGCCAATCGGGCGGCCGATATCCAAGCGCAAACCCGTGCATTGGACGAATCGGCCCAGCAAGCGCCGTCTTTTGGCAGCACGGACGCCCCCGCGGGTGCGCCCACGCCGCAAGCCTATCAATTAACAGGGGCGGATTTAGGGCAAGGCTTAGGCGGCGGTAAAAATAAAGATTTAAATGCCTCGTTAGACACATTTTCTACCATTCAAAACCAACTTAAAGGCGTAACCGAGGCTATGAACAACGCCCAAGCGCAAGCCGGGGCCGCGCAAGCCCAAGCCGGCAAACCGGGTGCTCCTGCGGCGGCTAATGGGCAAAATGCGGCACAGTTAGCCAGTGCGCCGCGCAATTGGGGCAGCGGTGGTTTAACCCGCGCCGGCGGCGGCAATGGGGGAGCCAACTCGTTTGCGATTCAAGACAGTGGCAAAAATGCCCGCACCCGCGGTGCCACGCCTGGTGAAATGGCGCAAGCCGGGGATGCTATTGCCCAAGCGCAAGCCGCTATGGCGCAACTGCAACAAGAGGGGACGCGTTTACCCTCGCGGTCTAATTTTGGCCGTTCCGAGGGTTTCGGCGAAGATAAAAATGCGCGTATGTCCGGGGCACGTCGTTTTGGCAATGCCAAAGCCGAGTTGGAATTTATCCGCAAAAAATCAGCGGCTATTGCGTCCAACAAAACCAACGCCGCTAACGAAGGTGGCTCGCCTTTCTTAGCCAGTGCCAAAATTTCCGGCGGGCTGACGGTGGACGGCGAACAAGTCACCACGGGGCAAACTTCCACGTCCAGTGATTTTGATGGTAAGTTTAATAATGCCATGAAAGGCGTCAAAGCTAAAATGGACCAAGTGCAAGCCAACATGGACGAACGTGAATTGGCCCGCAATGAGTTAAAATCCTGGTTGTGGATGATGATGACAATCGCTCTTGGTGCTATAGCTGCGATTGCCTATTTGTCGAAAATCCCGATTTGGGGGCATGCGGCTGCTCTTGGGGTGGCTGCCGTTACAGCAGGTTACATTTGGTACCAAACCATTAACAAAGTTACACGTTACAACGGAGTGTGCGGATCGGATAAATGGACCGTAATGGGTTGGGTTTTAGCGGGCGTGACAACGGTTGGTTTAGGTGCCGCCGTATGGTTAGGTAAGCGCGCCGCCGAAAAGGCAGTCAAAAAGGCTGCTGACGAAGCGATGAAGAAGCAAGTCGGCGCATCCTTAGAAGAAATGAGGAATTCTATTAAGAGTTCTGATATATTGCCAAAATAGCAGAGAGAATATATGAAAAAGATAGTAGCTATTTTAGATGTTGTTAGTAATAATTTACGGGTTTTATGGGGCAAACGTAAAATACGCTGGGGGGTGTTGGGTATTCTAATACTAGCTTGGTTTGGTTTAGGCATTTACTTACACGTGCAAGTAGCCCAAAGCCGTGCCAAAGTAGCCCAAAGCCGTATTGAAGAATCCCGCCGGCAGGAGTTTTTACGCCGCGGAGCCCAATATAAGCAAGACGTACAGCAGCGCACCCAAACCCCGCGCGTGCGCAACGTCTTTGACGGCCGGTAATTTGTTCCCTTCCCCCTTGAGGGGGAAGATGCCCGGAGGGCAGATGAGGGGGAAAGTAAAATAAAGAAAGACCTTATAAATAAAGCGGTACCCCCTCACCCGGGCTCCGCCCACCCTCTCCCTCGAGGGAGAGGTGGAAGGACTAACAGTAGAGTGTAAGAATATGCGGAAGTTATGCACCAAGAAATTGCAACGTTGTTCCCGCAATTTGCGGCGTAATGCTACGGTGCAAGAACGAATTTTATGGAGCCGTTTACGTAATAATCGTTTTGGGGTTAAATTCCGCAGACAAGCTGTAATTGATGACGTTTATATTGTTGATTTTTTGTGTGTAGAGAAAAATTTAGTAATAGAAATTGATGGGTCACAGCATGCTGAGAGTAAAACTGATTTGGAAAGAACTGCTTATCTAGAAAAGCGAGGTTTTAAAGTGATACGGTTTTGGAATAATGAAATTAACACGAAATTACAAAGTTGTTTAACAGTTATATATACTTGCTGTAAGTAGTTCCCTTCCCCCTTGAGGGGGAAGATGCCCGGTAGGGCAGATGAGGGGGAAAATAAAATAAAGTTTAGCCTTATAGACAAAATAGTAAAACTGTAGATTTTAGGAGGAATTATGAACTTATTTCGTTTCTTAAAAAGCACGAAAGGTGCCATTAAACCTTTAAATGCATTGCTCATTTCCGGCGCGGCAGGTGCGGTGTTTGCCTATACCGTAAACACGGCGGCCGATAAACAAATTGCGGCCGAGCGCTCCGTGCGCACGCTAGCTAGCATTGAGGGAACCGCCCCGCAACAAGGCCTGCGCCGCCAAGGGGATTTGCTTACCTCTATTAACGTGCGCGACGGCCGCGGCCAGTTAGCCACGCCCGAAGAACGCGCCGCCATGAAAGGGAGCAGCCCTTTAGACCGTTACGAGGCCAACCAGCGCGCCCTCAATAATATGGATGCAAACCTCGGCCGTGCGGCGGCATTCGCGCAGGGCGAAGATGGGCTCAATACCGGTAACCGCAACGCCGTACAATCGCCCGACCGTTATATTGTGGGCAATCCCAATGCCAATGCAGCGGGCGATAATGTTTCCAATGTTTATCGCCGTGCTTCTGCGGATGCCAATGGCGGGGGAAGTGGGGCTGCCCGCTTAGCTCCCGCTTCTGTAACCCGTACGTCCGGCAATTCGTTTGGGGGCACGTCCGGCGCAGTGTCCGGCGGAATTTCTTCTCAAGGGGGCACGCGTGGCGGGGCGGAAGGTCCGGCCCGTTTATCGGGTGCGATGCCCGGCGGCAGTAACATTGTTTCCCAGCGTACCGGGGCGGGGTTAGGAACAAACAATAATACCTCTTCTTTTGGCGGCAACCGCAACGCTCGCATGACCCGCGGCCACAAAAGTGGCAGTGATGCCAATGAGCTTAAAGATATTGTTAAAAAATCCGCCGCCGCGGCCTCTAACGCCAATGCCTCCGCCAATGAAGGCGGCCGCGCTTTCTTAGCCAGTGCCGTTAATTCGGGCGGTGTAAGTGTAGATGGTGGGGAAGATATGGCGCGCGGTGCTTCTTCCGGCGATTTAACGGCTCCTACCAATCGCAAATTAAAAGCCATTGGCAATAAGTTACAACAAGTAGAAAATGAACAAGAAAAACGGAAGAAAGCACATCGGCGCTTGATATTAATGTTGCTGGGTGTTACAGCAGGTTCTCTTGTCATTTTGGGTACAGGTACAGTCACATTGGCTAACATTAAGCATAATATGTCCGGCCCCTGGTCTACTGTGTTGTATTGGGCTGTAGCAGCCGTTATGATTGCGGCCGTAGCTACGTTAGCAAATACCTTATTTGTAGCCGCTAAACACTTTATTAGCGACTATGGCTCATCGGGTGGTACAAAATTGGCAGTTGCGTCGCAGATTATAGCAGGTATTTTGGCCGCAGCTGCTGTATTTGTGGCTATTAAACCGGAACCGGGTAAAGATTTCCTTAAAAAACAGTGGGATACTATCAAAAATAAGTATTTAACCAAACAGGGTTTTAAGGAAAATGTCCTTAATAAATGGCTAGATAAAGGACTGGATCTTGCGAAAGCAAAAGCGGCAGAAGAAGCAACCAAAATTATGAAGGGGTAGTTGTTTATTCATAAATGCGTTTGCTTGGGGATATATATGAGTACAAAACCGCCAAAACCGCCGAATAATGTACCGGAAGAAGACCTCAGTTTACATGAGGACTTCGCCCCCATTATTGCAGAAAACGGGCTTATTCGCCAACCTAAGGCTCCCGAAGTGCGTGAGGAGAGCCTTCCTGCGTTCTTGACTCAGTTGGATACGTTGCAAGATTTAGTGCAGTTGCGCCAAGCCGAACAGGCCGAACAACAAAAACAACAAACGGAGCAACATCCGGAAATGGAAAAACCTAAACCGCAAGCGGCTACCGAAAAACCGATACTGGATTTGGAAGAAAACACGCTGTCGGAAAAACCAGCTCAAACGGCACTCGTACTCACTTCCACACATTTACCTACGGTGCGCGCCGCGCAAACCACCGCCTTGATACCTGTGTCTAAGTTGACGTTGGCGCGCCGCCTTAAATTATTAAAACGCAAACGCCAGCACAAACGCCGCTTAGCCGCCCGCGCTAGACTGCGCGCCGCACAAGCCGCCCAAACTGCCGTTCCGCCTAAAATGCCTAGGCAAAAATCCGCGTCCGCGCAAAATCCAGCGCCCAAACGTCCTTCGCGCTGGAAATGGGCATTCGTGCTTTTACTGCTTTTATTTTTAGGCGGCATCAGCGGGCTCGTTCCGGTGGAAAAAATTCCGGGGCTACGCAATTTGGCCTATGCCATGGGTTTTACCAAAGATGATACCGCGCGGATGTCTTTCTTACGGGCCCTCTTAACGTGGACCGATAAAACAATCGGGCTCCCCGGCAATTGGTCCGGCGAAGGCGCTAATGCCTCTTTATTAGCACAAGTGCGCGGCGAAGCAAGTGATAGTGCCGGGGCTGGGAGTGACGGGGTTGCACTGCCCGGTTTAAATAGTATGAGCCGTGGCGGTGGCAAAACCAGTTTAATTGATATGCAAGCTTTAAATGCCCTGCAACGTCAAAAAGGCTACGCGCTGGACGGGGTACGCGGGGCGGTCAAACTGACGCCCGGTCAAGAAGAAGCAGACTTAGGCCCCGCTGTCGTGCGGGACGATAAAGTCAACGTCCGTACCGAGGCCAACCGCGACAAAGGCGAAGTGTTTTTCGGCAGTGATACTTCCGCCGTAAACCGCAATTTTAAAGACGGGTATGATTCTTCTAAAACGCTTGCCAAAGTGAAAAACCCGCACATTGCCGACGGCAAGCCCATTGATTGGTTGCTAAACACCACCCAGCGTACCCTCAAGGCCGAGGGTGGCTTAGGCGGCCTTAATAAACAGTTGGACGGTACTAAAGTCGGCTGGGGGGATAGTATTGTAGACGTGGGCGAAAAGAAAGAACATAAAGACTTATACCACGCGTGGATTACCAGCCGTATGTCCAAATACACGCCTAACGTGATGCTTAAAAAGGGGCTTGCGGACTCCAGCTTTTTAGGGGCCGCTATTCCCACTATGGCCAGTAATGTACTTAGTTTTACGGGCATCCAGGTTGACTTAGGGGCCATGCAGGAAGACGAATCCGCCTGGAAAGAGTATTTGGAATGGGAAAAAAATTGCCGGGAAGAACTAATGGGGCAAAATGGCGGGGGAAAGATGGTAGAAGGCGCAATTAACACGTTTAATGATTTATTCCCGGAGGATCCTATTGGTGCCAAAACGTCTAAAAGAGCAAAAGGCTATAATTTGGATTTCCCAAAAAATTGCGAGGAGGCAGAGGCTGGCGGCGCGGGTTATATAAGTAATTTAGATGTTATTTCAAGTTCGTGCAAAAAAGCGCAAGAGGGATATCGCAAATTAAGGGATGTTTGTCATATGGTAATACCGGAACCACATGATAATCCCGGGCAATGTAATAAGGAGAAAATTGAACACTTAAAAGGATTTGTGAGTCCATTTGCTGAGGAATGTAAAGCGTGTGATACTAAAACCGAAAAGAATGAACAAGGGGAAGATGTGCCGGTAAATCCGGAGGAGTGCCGGAAAGAAGTTACAGCCAATTGGCAAGGTGTTGTTGCTGGGATAGAGAAAACGGTATTAAAAGAAATTGGCGGCAAGACGGATTATTTTCCTCAAATTGTTTATAAAGACGAAGAGGGTGAAATTGTAGGCGCTGAGCGGGCCCAAGAGTCTGTTTATAAAGGTATGGAACAGAACAAAACGTTATAAATTTTATAAATAGGGGCTTGAAAAAATGAAGATTAGTTGTATAATAAAAGTAAGAGGTACTTTGTATTAGGCTGCCAGGCAATGGGGAACCAGTTGCCCGCAGTGCATAATTTATTTTCTGTATCCGCGGGGGTTGTACTACCCGCACGGAAGTAAAAACGCAGTTTTAGTTTAATAGGAGGCTTGTATGCCAGAGGAAAAGAAAGAGAAGTTTACCTTTAGCGATAAGATAAAAAACAGCAAACCTGCTGGCAATAAATCTTTCGCTAAATCTTCCTCCAAAATTGGGAGAGACGGCAAACCGAAAGCCACGCTCTTTGAGCGCACGCGCCGGGATGCTCCGTTCTTCATTGCCGCGTTAGTGGCACTACTGTTGTTGCCGTTTTTGTATAAGTATAGCGGCCAAGCGAGTGAAGAACAACTACTTACACCGGGTAACGAACAAACCGATTTCGACCCCGAGCGTTACGGTTTTGATACCGCTATGATTGAAGACCCCGACGGGCAAATTGCCCAGTTGGCCGGGCGCGATTCGCTCTCTTTAATCAAAGGCTGGGGCAGTAACCAAGAGGAAGATTATGGCCGCGACGATATGGACCTGGACGCCTCCGCTGCCTATGACAGCTCTGCACAAGGCGAAGGCGAATATTCCGCCGAAAAACATTCCTCCTCCGAAATGGACGTGGAAGATAATACCACCAACATTTATAAACGCCGCGCAGGCCGTGCCACGCGGGCCGCTTTCCGCCGTACCAAAGTTGGTACGCTTAACCCGGCGGGGATTCGCCGTCCGGGTGGTAGCCGGTTAGGTATTAACAACTGGGGCGGTGGTTTGAAAGGAGCCGCTAAAAAAGTGGGGCCTTCGGCCCCGGCCAGTGCACCTAAGCCGGTTTCCTTGCAGCCGCTGCGTGCAGCGGGAAGCCGTTCGGGCTTTGGGCAAGGCGGCGCTGCGGCAGCACGTAAATCCAAAGACAATATGGGTAAAGCTGATGCGCGTGAAGCGTTGCGCGATTCGTACGTAAAACCCGTGGGGCCGACCCGTACGGGCGGTTTGGACTTGTTCTCAATGGGTCCCGGTGGCGGCTCTGGTAAATTGGGCCGCACTATCAACATCACGCCCGGCAAAGAGCCGTGGTGGTGGGATATGATGAGAACCCGCATGCAAAAAGAATGGGAAAAACAGTTTGAGCGCAAGTGGAAATGGATTGACTGGATGGACGACTTAGCCCGCAACATTTTAGGCGGCATTTTGAACTGCTTAATCACCGGCGAAGACGATGGCTCTATGGGTAGTTTTTTTGGCCATGCTGCTGGTGGTGGAAAAGTGGCCAAATGTGGAGATCTTACGGAAGAAGAGTGGAATAATTGTAAACCCTGTATGGAAATCGGTAAATTTGGAAAACATACCTGTAACATGTATTTGGGTAACTTTAATGAGAAGTCTTCTGCCGCTAAGAAAGGTTGGCAACCAGGTTCTTCTTCCGGAGGCGGAGCGCAAGGTTTCATTGGTGTTCGTTTGGGCTGTTTAGGTATTGGCGGCGGTGGATATGGAGGTAATGGCGTATTAGATGAAGGTTGCACCAATTGTTTAAACTGTGAAAATATGCCTGAACTCTATCAGTTAAATACAGCTACTTTGCCGCGTAAATGGCAAAAGCATACTTACATTTATGTGGTAGCTCGCAACTATTTCCCTGAGACCCTGAAAAAACGTTTAGGGATGACTGCACCGCGTAACTTGTTATGTACCCAAGATCATGTGACGATTGGCGGGAATAATTCGTCTGGCGCCGGAGCTAACAGCATTAAAGAAGAACGCGCCAGTACAGAACAGGAAGTTTCACCTGAGATTATTGCCCAAATGAAAATGACGGGTAAAAAACAAACAGAACGCCAAGGACAGTTGCAGGATATTTACACAGCGGACCCGGAATCTGTAATTCATGGGTGTGTAATCTATGTGCAACAAGGCGATACGTTTAACTATGAGAATTTCAAAAATTCCATGGTATTACGGTTTGCCGAGTTGGCATCAGGAAAGCAAAATCTTACAGTTGATTACTTGAAAGATCATGCAGATATCAATAAGTTGGCGCATGATGCTTTCTTACAACTGGACTTAATGTTTGTGGAATCGTTTGCTTCTCAAAACAAATTGGCTTATGCTAAATTGTTTGAGCGGGGAAACCGATTAGATGGCGTATTGCCTATGATGTATTGGCGTTTCTATGACGCTTATGTGCGTCATAAAAAGACCACCCATAAAGCGACGGGTACTCGTACGAATGTAGATAACCGTAAACTGCGCAAAATAGGTGCAGATACGGCGATTGGTCCCAAGTGTTATTTCGATAACTTAAACATTGAATGTGGACCGGATAATACCCGTACGGCTAAAGTAAAGTTTAGTTCCGTTAGTTTTAAGGGTGGAGATCCAACTAAAAAACCGTCGACAAACGATATCGTAGTTGGGGCTCAGTTCCGCGATGCTAATGGCACTAAAGGCCTTGAACAGCCTATGATCAATCCGGATAAGAGTGCTGATAATGGTTATACTTTTACCTATACATTTAGCAAACTCTTATCAACGAATACGTTTGTAACAACCAATAAGGTTAGTGACGCAAATCAGTATGAAAATGCTGGTTTAGTTGGTATGATTCGTTGGACTGTAAAACGCGGCGAACAGATTATTACCAAAGATTGTCCGCTGAACTTGTCCGGGGATAGTGTCACTCCTCCTGGGCAAGACAAAGGATGTGACTCTCCTCAAGAAAGTAAAGAATGTTGTGACAAATTGATGGGGGATAAACCGCATGAATGGGTGGAAGGTAACGCAGAAGGAAGCCAATGTGTAGACAAACGGCAAGTTCCTCCTGTTACTGGAAAAATTCCGCGCTTGGCCCCGGTGCTATCATGGGTACCTAACAGCGGAAAAGCGGATTGCCGTGGCGACGTTGCTGAAGATAAAAACCCGGGGCAATCTGATTTCTCAAGCTGCGATAAAATTGATGAGATCAGCCAGAATCCTAAAAATACCCAACATTGTGGTTCGCAGACACCCATTATGATGGACTCGGAAGCTGCTGCTCAGTTTGTGCGTAATGTGGTAAAGGCGTATAACGCCGCTAATCCCAACGCCCCTAGAAAACTCAGTGATAAGTTCTATGGGAACCTTTATCCTACAGATGGGGAATTTGTGGATGCGTTGTTTATCGCCGCAAAGAACAGTTCTGTGAAGGATATGCCGAAGACGGTGCCTGCATCGGCCGTGTGTGAATTAGGGCGTGACTTTTTCCGTATGTCGCGTGATAAACACACCAAAGAAATGCTTGTGGCTAACCCGATGGGTACCCCTTACCCGCAAGATAATAGCCCTAAGAATAAGGATAAAAACAATGTGTTTCATAACGAATTAGGTTCATTCTTGGTTTACATACATGACCAGGCGATTTTCTATCCTCAGAAATATATGGGGAGTAGCAGCCAGAAGGATTATCGCTTTATTGTAGTAGAAGAAGAGAACCCGTTGGTAAACTGGAGTAAACAGGAATGTATTTATCAGGGTGGTATTAGGTGTAAAGAATACCATCATACTAACTACAACTATATCAATAACTCTCACCTTGCCTACAATACATATATGAATGGCTATAAAGGACAGGGAGGAATTGAACAAACGGTATTCAAACAAACTGGCGGTGAATACCCATTATCGAAGTTGGTGCAAGGGAAAAGATTCCCTGAGGCTTCTGCAAGTGCCCCAGGAGGAAAAGGTCCGAGTGATAAATATATTGCTGCTATTACAGGGTTAATTCGTGAGAAAGACGGCTTTCAGCCGTGGCAGGGAAGTGCTTGTACAGACTATTATAACGGTGGAACTGGACCAGAGTTGAAAGTTTCAGATGTAATTAAGTACGTACAAGCAGCATGCGAGATAGGTTTGGATTTTAAGCCTATAGGTAGTCCCGGTAGTGCTGCGAAAAATAAGCCTGTAACAGGGGGACCCACCAAAAATGTAGGAGGGCAACCAAGTCAATCGTAAATTCTTACAAAAAGAGTGCGGGCCTAACGGGCCCGCCTCTTTTTTGCTATCATATACCTATGCGGCGTGTAACTTTCTTTTTAGCCATTTGTATCTTAGCGGGGGGAATACGGCCCGCCTGGGCGGGTTTCCCGTTTTCGTTTCGCAAGCCCGAAATCAAAACCGATTACACCCAAACCGTTTGGGACCGCATGATGCAAGAGCAATCTATATTGGAAATGCGCCGTGGCATGGGGGAAATGTCGGCGGCTAATTATCAGGCGGCATCTAACAGTTTTGCGCGCGCCGTCATTAAAAATTCCAAAGATCCGCTGGCCTACCTTTTGCTAGGCGCGTCGCTTTACTGGGCGGGCAAGGTGGACGATGCCATTAGCGAATATAATGAGGCCCTGCGCCTGGACCCAAAAAATCCGCTGGCGTATCAGCTCCTCGGCATTGCCGCCGGGTGGAAGGGAAATGTGCAAGAGGCGCAAGATTACTTTTTAAAAGCCAACCGCCTGGACCCCAACAAGGCTGACACACACATGAATTTGGGCTCTACCTACGCCGTCCAGCGCAATTGGGATAAAGCGCTCGAGCACTTCCGCGCGTCTACGGACCTAGCCCCGCGCGAGCCCTTATATCATTATCAATTAGGCACCCTCTACGAAGAACTCGGCCGCGACGAACAGGCCGAAGACTCTTTCAAAAAAGCTCTGCACTATTTTTCCAATTACGAAGACGCCATGCTTAGTTTAGGTGCATTGTACGAAAAATTAAACCGCCCGCAAGACGCACTTAAATACTATAAGCGTGCCGTTAAAACCAAGCCCGGCGACTTTGTGGCGCGCTTGCGTTATGCGTTTTTGCTCGTGCAACAAGGGCAAGTGGAAACGGCCCGGAAAGTCATAGAGCAAGCCTTTTCTATCACGCGTTTTAAGGCGGACGGCCTGGCGCTTAATGCCGTGTACCGCGCCAGCGGCCACTCTGCCCAGGCCTTTGAAAAACAAATTAGTGAGTTCAAAGAAAATTTAGAGCGCGTTCCGTCGGCTAAGCCTGTAAATATAGAAGTTACGCTGGAATTTGAGCCCGCCACGCCGCCGCAAAAAAAGCCGACCCCGCGCGGAAATACGTTTGAGCAAGCGTACGAAAAATTGAGCGCGTCCGGCGGATTGCAAAACTCGTCCGCCGCCCCCGAAACGCATACGTTCAAGCGCATTTTTTCGTTGCCTGCCGCCCCTGAAGAATCGCGCCGGGAACAAATCGATAATTTGATTGACGGCCTGCGCCAAGCGGTCGCCAACGCGCCGAAAGATTATAATGTTAATTTGTCTATGCAAGGGCGCACGCTCGATTATAATTCGCCTTCCGCGCTCACGCAAAACTGCACCGCACCGCCTAAAGCGGTGTATGACCCGCGCATTGTCGGCAACGATATGGGGTTATGGGTAATGGGCCGCACGTGGCTTACCTTTGTGGATGACGCCCTGGAAGATTTGCGCGATTATAAAAATTGTCCGGCGGATAACACGTGCGATTTGCTAAAAGGCTTAGCGGCGTTGGCCCGTGGCAACGGTGCAGCGGCCACGCACGATTTTTCCCGCGCGGCCGAAAACCGCCCGCAGGACCCACTGGCGCAATTGGGGCTTGGCACGGCCTCCGTCGTCAATGGCGACGACACACAAGCCGTTTTGTATTATAAACGCGCGCTGGAACTGGACAGCAAAAACAAAGTGGCGGCTAAAAATTTAAAGGTGCTGGCGGACGACAAATGATTGGGCGCAACATTCAAAAATATGGGCAACACTTTTTAATTTCTCCGCGCGTGATAAACGATATTGTGGACGCGGCCGAAGTTCTCAAAGCAGAAAATTTGGTGGAAATTGGACCCGGCCAAGGCGCCTTGACGCAGGAACTTATTAAGCGTGGCCGCACTCATTTTACTGTCGTGGAAATTGACCCGGAGATGGTGCAATTGTTACAAAATAACTTGCCGTCCGTAGCGCATGTGCGTATTATTCAAGCCAATTTTTTGCAATTTGATTTGGCGCAGCTGCCCGCCGTTCCCACGCAGTTTGTGAGCAACTTGCCCTACATTGATGCCGCGGAAATTTTGGACAAAGTTCTTGCTTATTCCCATTTTAAGACGGCGGTTTTTATGTTCCAAAAAGAGCAGGCGCAAAAAATTACTGCCAAACCCGGTGAAAAAGGCTATGGGGCGTTATCGGTTTTAAGCCAACTGCGTGCGCGCATTCGTTTAATTTGCAACGTCGGGCGCGGCTGTTTTAATCCGCCGCCTAAAGTGGAATCGCGCGTACTGGCGTTTGAAAAAATTTCCGCCCCGGCTAATTTTGTCGCCGTTTCCCGCGTGGTGCAAGCGGCGTTTTTACACCGCCGTAAAACGTTGTTCAATGCGCTACTCTTGGCCGAATATGAGCGCGAAAAAATTACAACTGCGCTTAGTGCGTTACAGGTGCCGCCCACGGTCCGCCCCGAAGAAATTGCCCCGCAGCAGTTTGTAACATTAGCTGCTTTGATGTAACTTCTTGACGTTGTAAATCGTTTTTTATATCCTTAATTTATGCAGATGAATATACCGGCGCAGGGTGCCTTTACCTTAATTGAACTGTTAGTGGTGGTGCTCATTATCGGGGTGCTTGCCTCTATTGCGTTGCCGCAGTACAAAGTAGCGGTGGCCAAGGCGCGCCTAGCCGGGATACGTTCCACCATAGCTTCTATTAAACAAGCGGAAGAAGTGTATTATTTATCCAACGGAGAATATACCAACAGCGTAGCTGTTTTGGATGTTGATTTGCCGCAATGCCCCAAAGATGCGCAATGGCATGATGTGGCCATTTGCGGCCAATGGATGATAGATCCGTTCAATGGTTCCGCGCCTACAATTTGGGATAAAAGTTCTATCCGTGCGGCCTATTGTCCCGACGTTGTAGCGGGAACTAAAAAATGGGCCGATTGTGAGGCCCAGGCAGACTATACGGTTATCCACTGGCTTAATTATTCCAATCATCCCAATGAAATTGGGTGTGAACCCAAACAAGGCTCCGATTTGGGCCAAAAAATTTGCAAATCAATGAGTAAGTAATCGTTTTTCCAAGATCCGCTCGTTTGCTACAAACGGGCGGATTTTGCTGAGCAGTAAATGATCCACTGCCGCGGCAATCAACATGTCTTCATGGGTTTCTTTGGGTGCGTAAAATTTGCCGGCTTGTAACATAGCCTCTTGTGGAACGAGGCCGATAAGTTCACTTCCCGTTAGTTGCAATCCGCGCGCGGCGGCCTCGCGCCAACAGGCTTCAAACACGTCTTGTAAATTGCTTTTGTGGAAGTCCGTTAAATTGAACGATACCTGCGCGCAGTGGTAATCTTTCATATACCAACCAATAGCTTTTACGCCGGGAAGTCCGCCGTCTTTCTCGCGCAGTTTAGCGGCTATTTCAATGGCCGCCAACACATTTTGCGTGTTAAGCGAGATATTAAACGCAATCAAAAAATTACGCGCGCCAATCACACTTGCCCCACTGCGTGCCACCGTTTCCGTAAACGTGTGCGGCCCGTAATCGGGCGGCAGGGTGTTTAATTTTTCGGGCAAGCTTTCATATTCGCCCTGGCGTAAAAACGCTAAATTGCTGCGTTCTTGCGTGCGTGCGTTGGCCTCATACAAATAAACGGGAATGTGTAACTGCTCGGCCACGCGGCGGGCAAGCCGGTCCGCCACCGCGGCGGTTTGCGGCAAATTAATCCCGCTTATGGGTACCAGCGGGCACACGTCCACGGCGCCTAAGCGCGGGTGTTCCCCGGCGTGAAAGCGCATGTCAATATATTGTGCGCACACGTTAAAAAGCACAAAGCACACACGCTCAATTTGCTCCGGTGTTCCGGCCAAGGTAAGCACGGTGCGGTTGGCATCTTCGTTACTGTCCACGTGCAGCAGGCGCACTTTGCCCAGCACGGATTGCACGTCGCCCAAAATGCGGGTCAGGTTGCTTTTGTCGCGCGCTTCGGAAATGTTAGGTACGGCTTCTATAAGTTGCATACTTTTATTATACTTAAAAAAACACTTGCAATTTTTTTTACATTTATTGTATAGTAATGATAGGTACTTATTAAGTTTAAGTACTTGATCTAAATAAATAAGGAAGTAATAGTAAATGCCTAAAGGAAAAGTAAAATGGTTTAACGACCAAAAAGGTTACGGTTTCGTAACCCCCGAAGATGGTTCTAAAGATCTCTTTGTTCACTATCAAGAAATTCAGGGCGATGGTTTCAAAACCTTAGCTGAAGGCCAGGAAGTGGAATTCGAAGTTGTAGAATCCGAAAAAGGGCCGAAAGCCGTAAAAGTCGTCAAACTGTAATTTTTGAAGACTTGTTAAGGGCCCCGCACAAACGGGGCTCTTTTTTATGGTATTACTGTGAAACACAAGCACAACGTCCAAACCTCACTTGCCGAGTTGTGGCTCTTATCTTATCCGTTGATTGTTACCATGGCGGCACAGGTAGTTATGCAATTTGCGGACCGGATGTTTTTGGCGTGGTACTCGCCGCAGGCGCTGGGAGCCTGTGTACCGGGGGGGATGCTGGCCATGATGTTTGGGGCGCTGTTTGTGGGGCTAGCCAATTATACCGGTGTTTTTATTGCGCAGTTTAACGCGCGTAAAAAACGCGCGTGTGTGACGCTTTCACTTTGGCAAGGGATATTGTTGGCGGCATTATCGTCGGTAATACTAGCGGCGCTTACGCCGGTTGGTCGGGTGCTTATTAACGCCTTTGACCACGCTTCGGACGTGCGCACCTTGGAACTTACCTATTTTACAATCCTCAATGTATGTAGCGGGATTGCCATTTTAAATTGTGCACTAAGCAGTTTTTTCAGCGGCCGCGGGCAGACCAAAATCCCTATGTATGTGGCCATAGCGGGCAACGCGGTCAATTTAGTGTTGGACTATATCTTGATTTTCGGTAAATTCGGCCTGCCCGCCTTTGGCATTAAAGGTGCGGCGTGGGCAACTATTTTGGGCGCGGTGTGTATGACAGTTATTTATGGCGTGCTTTTATGCACCCCACAAAACCGCCGCACGTTTAAAATCTTCGGCTTAGCCGGTTTTTACAAACCTATTTTTACACGCATGGTGCGCTTTGGATTACCTAACGGATTTGGAATTTTAATGGACGTAATTTCGTTTACACTTTTTACGTTTATGGTGGGGAACATTGACGAAATTTCCCTGCAAGCCAGCAATATCGTAATGAGTATGCAGCCCGTTGTATTTATGGTGATTTTGGGGCTGGGCACGGGAATTCAAATTTTAGTGAGTAAATACCAAGGCCTAAACCGCCCCGACGTGAGCGGGCAGGTAGTCAAAAATGCGTGCAAATTGGGGTACGCGTACGCGGGGGGCATTGCGGGGTTATTTTTCTTTGGGGCACCGCTATTTTTGCATTTATTTATCCCGGCGGGGACGGCTAACGGCGCGCAGTTGGCCGCCACCACGTGGCCGCTGATGAAGCTCGTCAGTATTTTTGTACTGGGGGATGCCACGTATTTGATTTTTGGGGCAACCTTGCGCGGCGCGGGCGACACTAAGTTTTTTATGAACGTAATGATGGGTTGCGCGTGGGGGCTCCTCATCCCCGGCACGTGGTTTTTGGTATATAAGTTTAGCGCCCCCATCCCCTGGGTGTGGGGGTGGCTCACGTTTTACGCGTGGATTACCGCCGTATTTATGGTGTGGCGTTTTGCCCGCGGCAAATGGAAAAATATACGGGTTACGGGTGCGTAACTCAAAATTTTTTAAATATCATAATTTATATATACGGCAATCGCCGCCGTGGCATCCCCCGGTTGCAATTGTTAGTTTTCCTAAATTTGCACATATTTTATCAAAACGGGAACCGGCTTCACGGGTATTTGCAAAACATTGCTTTGTTCCGGCAGCTGCATCTGATGTGTTTTTATAACGAACGGTATAACCATTTTTAAGTGAAGTATTATTCAAACATACAGCGCCAAAACTTTCTAAATAACAAGCTCCCCAAGAAAATACGGCTGTTTTTCCAACGACGGTGGTTGTGGGAACACCAATATCTATTTGAGCAAATGTCGTTGGATAAGTACCGTTTGCCAAGTAATACACTTCACTTGCTTGGGCGATTGTATTGGTGAGAGTCATTAAATTGCTATAACGGCTTTTATCTACAGCTAACTGGTACTGCGGTACGGCTACCGCTGCCAAAATACTGATAATGAGTACCACCACCAATAGTTCAATCAGCGTAAACCCGAGCGGGCCACACACTACGTCATTCCGCAGCGTTGTAGTGCGGGAAATACGTGGGAGATCTCCCGCGTACGGATTGTTGTTATTCATAAGGTCCGTCATCCCGTACTTGATACGGGATCTTCCACGCTTGTCGTTATTACGAGCGTGGCTTTTTACCTATTATAACAAAATTATTCTGCGGCTGTTTTTTGCTCAAGTAGGCGCTTAATAATGTTCTCGTGCATGCGCCATAAACTTTCGTCTTTATTCGTGGCCAAGTTATTGGCAATAAACGCGAATGCAATCAGCCGTCCGTCGGCATTGGGTACATACCCGGCCAACGCCTTTACGCCGTCAATCGTGCCGCCCTTTAGGCGCACATCTTCCACCCGGTGCGAGGGTTTTAAAAACCGCCGCAACACGAGCAGATCCCCGCGGTCATTGGGCGTCGCCAAAGAGCGGTAATAATACCCAAAATGCGGGCTTTGCATCATAAAAACTAACGTATTTACCAGCACGCGCGGGGTGAGCATATTATCGCGCGAGAGGCCGCTTCCGTCATAAAGTACGGTGTCGTTGGGTTGCGCCAAATGATTTTCTTGCAAAAAACGGTTTAAAGAGGCGAGGCCGTTTTTAATACTGCCTTTTTGCCCGTCGGCCACCGCCAGTTGCCTAAGCAGCATATCGGCATACAAATTAAAACTGCGTTTATTGACAATAAAAATAATGTCTTTTAACGCGGGGGATAAGTGGGTGGCTAACAAATGCATGCCGTCGTAATCGGGCGCGTCTAACAGTACTTGCGGTTCGCCGGGAACCTGCACGCCGTTCTCCGCCAGATCCTGTGCCAGTGCTTGCACGGCAAACAAGGCGGAATTGGGCATAGCAGCCTGAATGGTAAAGCCGGTAAGCGTGGTGGGAATGGTGCCGAAAATTTTTAAATTATACTGGTCCGGCGCGCCGTATACGTAAGCATTATCTTTTTTATTTTTGCTGTCGGCCGTTACAAAACTTTGAATATCCACGCCGGGGATTTCGGGCGACGTACCTTTGACTTCCACGCGCTGGCCGTGGCCCAGCTCTCCCTTAAAATGAATTTCAAATAAATTATCGTTAAAACACAGCGCACTGGCCGGGGCGGCAAAATAGTTGCCGATATTTTCCCAATTTACCTTGTCGGCAATCGTCGGCCCTTCAAATAAAGACACGTCGGCCACAATCGTTCCGTTTACTTGTTGGATGCCCGCTTTTTTGATGGCGTGCACCCACTCTTTAAGTACTTGCGGGTAGGGTTGCGAGCCTTTGACGCGCTTAGAGCCCAGCGTCATATCGCCGCCGCCGCGCACATAGAGGTTGCCGTTGAGCACACCGTTTTCGTCGGGCAGAGCCGAGGCATACAGGCGGGTTTCAAAGCGGTGGTCCGGGCCGAATTTTTCCAGCGCGGCCGCTGTGGTTAGCAGTTTTAACGTAGAGGCCGGGGCAAAGCGTGTGTCGGCAAGCACACTAAAAAGTTCTTCGTTAGGTTTGTAGGCATACATGGCCAGCCCACCCCACCACGCCCCTTGAAGCGCGGGGTGTTGTTGCTGAGCAAGCACCAACTCTTGCAGCGGCTGTGCCGCCAACGAAAAGGGGAATAAACAAACTAAAAATACTAAAATCTTGCGCATACATATAGGATACCAAAAACAGTTCTTTGCGGGCAACCGCCCTGTTCACATTCCCAGAGGTAGCTCGATACAGCAACGACATTTTGCACAAAAATAGGAAGAAAGTCGCTAAACGGAAACGAGGGGAAAATTTCAAACTAATTTTGCGCAGAACTAGGCGCGAATGAGGGAGGAATACTGGCGGGACGCGCGCGGTAGCGCGGAGGTATCCGACCGAAAGAGCAACAACGTTCTGCACAAAATTAGGAAGAAATTAGTTAAACCATGGGTACCATTTATCCCGGTCCCGGATACTAATGAGTAGCGACACCGCCAATAAATCCCGTGCTTGCACCGCTTCGGGTTTATCCGTATTACACACGCTTTTGTTAAATAATGCGTGTGTATTTTCAAGTACCCCGCGGCTTTCCATCGCGCCGGTAATATCGTAATCGGCGCGGAGCATCCCCCACAGGTGGCCGCACAACATACGAAAAGCGGCCCGCTTGGCCGAACGTTCGGTAATAGAAGCAAATTCAATGCGGTCTTTGCTGAGTAACTTCCAATGGCGTCGCCACGCAAAGCGTTTGCGCTCGGCCAGCAGGGTTTCTTTGGATTTAGCAAAGTAGATTTGGTAACGCTCATAAGCCAAACTATATCCTTTTTGCAGGATGACGGCCGCTTTTTTGCCGCTGCGGTCAAAGAGGTTGATTTCCGTCATAGCCACTTGGCCCCACACAATGCCGCAGAAGAAAATTACAAACCCCAGCGGCAACACCAAGGACAGGGCCGAATAGAGCGTGCTAAACACAAAGGCCGACGCGTTTACTAACTTAAATTGTTCGCACAGGCTCGTTCCGGCCAGCAAAACTAGGGCAGCTAACATAATCACAATGCCAAAAAACATAAACAGCGCATCCCACCGCACGCACAGGGCGGTCAGCACGTTTCCTTGATTATCTTTAGCACGGTAGATTAAAGACGGGGTACCGTAGCGCCGTTCTATTTTAATGGGATAAAGAGCATTGGGGTTGGCGGTCACTTCCACGTGTTTGGGCCGCACAAAAAACCGCACCACGCCCGCGCCCAGCCATCCTACAAAAAATAAGGAAATTAGGAACATAAACACGTCGTACAAGTGCCCTAATTCGCGGATACAAGGCGGGAAAGCCGGGGTCACTAACGTTTTAAAACCCGTTTTTTGCCAATGTGTTGCCAGTTTATTTTTTAATTGTTTGAAAAAACTGGGTTTTTGCAAAGCAACTGCCGGGGTGGGGGTGGCGGTTTCTTGCATAGTCGTCCCGGTAGAGTTTTCGGTCAAATTTTCCACGGCCACGTCGGGCATGGTCTCTGTATCATAAGCGTGCAATAAATCAATTTCGCCAATTTCGTCAGGGGCAGTAGCCGGGCCGGTTTGTGTGGGCACCGCGGGGGAAATGGCGGCAAAAATAAGGTCCGTTTCCGCATAGGTAATGTTTTTACCCAGTACGGAATAACCTTTGCCATCAATTAAAAAGTAGCCGGCACTAAAATCATTTTTAGGGGTGTAAAAACTGATGTAATAAAACGGTTCCCCGGTAGACAGTTCCACGCGTTTGATTTCTTCGCCGGTATAGGTGTTTTTGACAACGGTCATTTGCTTGGCTTTTACTTCGGCTACGTCGCTGGTAATCATGCGGTCCAGGCATTTTTCGGTCGTGCAATCCACGGTTTTAATATCCAGGCGCGATTCCCCTTTTTGGGCAGATAACACACTGCGCTCTGGCGGGTTTTCCACCGCTACCCAACCGCCGGGCATATCCAAGTTAAACGAACCGTCCGCCGCGGTAAATAATTCGGCGGCGCTAGGCAAAGCGCCCAGTAAACAAACCCCTAAAATAATAAAAATTTTCATAATAGTATTATATATAATTAAACCGTTTTGCGGGGCAAATTTTCCTTACGCGCGCGCACCCGTATTGTGGGCAAGCTCAAAAAATAGTAAAATACCTACGAGGTGTTATAATTATGAACAAATTTATTCAAGCCAAATTTTCAGCCGTGCGCGCTTTTTTACGCAAAAACAAGTTGGACGGTTTGTTAGTGACCGATTTTGTAGACCAGTTTTACCTGGTCAATTTCTATTTTTATAAAGACGAAGCCATTTTTTTAATCACTCCTAAAAAATCGTACGCGCTTACCCGCGGCTTGTATGAAAAAACGTTCGGCAAAGTCGCCCCGTTTATGCACGTAATTGGCGACGACGGTAACCGCGTAGAAAGTGTGTTAAAACTAATCCAAAAACTTGGGCTAAAAAAAGTAGGGTTTGATGCCGCTAAGGCGGATTATGCATCCGGCAAGCTGTTTGCCAAAAGCGGGCTTGTGGAAGTGGAAAGTTTTATCTCGCAGTTACGTACCACCAAAGACGCGCAGGAAATCAAACACTTGCGCGCGGCCAACCGCCTAGCGTATTTGACGTATGAATATATCAAACCGCGCATTAAAACGGGCATGACTGAGGGCGAAGTAGCCGCGGAAATGGAATTTTTTATGCGCAAACACGGTGCCAAGTGTACGTCGTTTTTTACGATTGTAGCCTTTGGCGAAAACACCGCTGACCCGCATTATGAAACGGGTACGCGCAAACTCAAAAAAGAAGATGCTATTCTGTTGGATTTTGGGTGTGTGATTAACGGCTACTGCTCGGATATGACGCGTAGTTGGTGGCACGGCAAAAAAGCCCCGGCCGAATATACAAAGATTTGGAAGATTGTAGACAATGCCCGCAAACAAGGTATTAAAGCCGCCCAAATCGGCACGGCTTGCCAGGCGGTAGATGGTACGTGCCGCACGCTCATTACCAAGGAAGGCTATGGCGCATTTTTTACCCATGGCACTGGTCACGGCGTAGGTATTGAAATCCACGAAAACCCGTACAACAACCAAACCTCTACCTATGTGCTTAAAGAGGGGAACATTGTTACCGTAGAGCCGGGCATTTATTTGCCGGGCAAATTTGGCGTGCGCTTGGAAGATACGGTAGTCATTACCAAAACCGGGGCAAAAATTTTAACGAAAAAATAATATGAAGAACTTAGCCCAAACACGCATGCGCGATTTGCGCCGTACCTTACAACAAGCCGGGTTGGACGGATACATTACCACGGCTCGTTTGGAGCAGCGCTATTTGTCGGGCGTGGAGCTGTCTGACGGTGAGGCTGTGTTTCTCGTCACGCCCAAAACGGCGTACTGCGTGACGAAAAAACTCATTGTGTCTAAAATGGCCCCGGCTACCAAATTTATTAAAACCGTGGACGTGCCGTTTGGCGGCATGGTAGAAGGGGCGCTCCAACTTATCCAAGATAAGAAATTAAAACGCGTCGCGTTTGACCCGGCCCAAGTGGGTTTTGAAACCGGGGAGTTATTTTTAAAACATAAGCTCGTGCGTACGTGTAGCTTAGTGGGCGAAATGCGCCGCCAAAAATACGCCGACGAACTGGCCCACTTAAAAAAAGCCTGTGCCATTGCGTCCGCGGCATTTAAAGAGGTCAAACCGCAAATTGAAACCGGCATGACTGAAGAGCAAGTACGTATTTTAATGGCGCTTGCCATGCTTAAACGTGGGGCGGATTCCATCCCGTTTAACATTGTATGTTTTGGGGCCAACACGGCGGACGCCCACCATACGCCGTCCAAAACGCGCAAGCTCAAAAAAAATGAAGCCGTGCTCATGGACTTTGGTTGTTTTTATGAAGGCTACACGTCGGACATGACGCGCAGCTGGTGGCATGGGGATCAAGAGCCGGCCGCCTACACAAAGATTTGGAACCTTGTAAATGCTGCCCGCCAAGCAGGGGTAAAAGCCTTGCGCGCGGGCGTAAGTGCCGGGGCCGTTGATAAGGCCGCGCGCGACGTGATTGAACAGGCCGGATATGGAAAAGAGTTTTTCCACACCACCGGCCATGGCATTGGCCTGCAGGAACACGACCTCCCGATTTTGCGTGCGGGGGCGCCGGACGTCCTGGAGGAAAACTTTGTAGTGACCGTAGAGCCCGGCATTTATTTTGACGGGCGCTGGGGCATCCGTTTGGAGGACAGTTTTTTAGTCACCAAAACGGGTTCCAAAAAACTCACGCAAAATTAAAATTTGGGCTTAAAACGCCCTAAAAAAGAGGTAACACTATGTTAAGCACAACCGAATTTCGCGAAGGTCTTATTTTCCAAGATGAAAACGGACAACTCGTAGAAATTATTGAATTTCAACACCACCGCAAATCGCAGGCGCGTGCCGTCGTGCGCGTGAAACTGCGCAACATCAACACGGGGGCTATGATTGAAACGGCCTACCGCCCCGAAGATAAATTTACCGAAGTGGAAGTAGAAAAACGCCCGTTCCAATACTTATACACCACCGGCGATATGGCCACCTTTATGAACAGCGAAACGTACGACCAAATTGAGGTGCCTACCTCCAAACTGGGCGAGCTGACCAAATACTTAAAAGATAATATGGATGCTACCGGCATCTATATTAACGACCAGCTTTTTAACGTGGAGCTGCCCATTAAAGTGCCGCTTAAAATTGCTTCTACGGTGCCCGGTGTAAAAGGTGACACGGTTGCCAACACCACCAAAGAAGCCACGCTGGAAACCGGCGCTGTAATTAAAGTACCGCTTTTTATTAACGAAGGCGATACGGTGCTCGTAGATACCCGCACCGGTAACTACGTCGAACGCGTAGCCGCCTAGCGTATGATGCGCACAGGGTGGGTGTTTTTACTACTCCTTTTTACACCCGCCCTGCACGCATTGGATGTAGAGATTGCCCGTTCTTTTACAATTTCAGGCCTTACGCGCACGGAAGGGAAATTAGTGCTTCCGTCCGATCGTAAACAGTATTACAATATCCGCATATTGGATAAACAAACGCACGATTTTGTTTCAGCATGCCAAACGCCTTGCGTGCAAACAGTGGCGGACGTTACGCCCCAGGTGATTGACGTGCGCGCCGCCCAAACGCGCCGTAATATGTGGGTCGCGCAAGTAGCTTTTGGCCGGGCCTGGCTCATTACATTTTTAGTATTTCAAAAAGGGAATGATTTTGAAGTAAAACCGCCGGAACATTTTGTGTTTAACAGCGCCGCGCTAGCCGCCCAAACACGCCACCTAATTGTGCAAGCGGTCAAGGAAACTCTATGATGTGTACGCACGTAAAAACAGGAACTATTTTAGCGCAAAACGTGGAGCCCGCCCTCACCTTTGGGGCGCGGCTACTGGGCTTGATGGGGCGCAAAAATTTAGCCCCGCAAACGGCGCTTTTACTAGAGCCGTGTCCGCAAATTCACACGTGTTTTATGCGCTTTAACATAGACGTTATTTTTTTAGATGCGCAAAACCGGGTGGTGGCGGTAGCAGAACAATTAAAACCCTGGCGCATGAGTAAATTTTACAGCGCGGCCCGGCGTACGTTAGAACTGCCCGGCGGCACTTTACAAAGGCGCGTACAACCCGGGGATGAACTGATTTTTAATTAACTTACGGAAGGATACCTTATGAAAAAATTGTTTTTCTTACTTACTTTTTGTTTGCTGGCTACGGGCGCGTTTGCCCGTAATATATGGGATGATTTTTCCCAAAACGTCACCCCCAATAACGTGCGTGCATTTACCAAAGATTTAGGCGGCCTTATCGGTTCGGGCACTTATACTACCGGGCGTGTACTGGGGTGGGGGGGCTTTCAAATCGGCCCGCGCGGCAGTATGATTTTCAAAATGAGCAAAGGATCCGGCACTACCGGGGCCGAAAAAAACCACACCGCTTTAGGTAACCGTAGCGACGTGGGCGCCGTTTTTTATCCGTGGCTGCAAGCCGATATTGGGCTTCCCTTTCGTATTGACGGATTTATCCGCGCCAGCAGTTACCAGGGGATGACGATTGCCGGGGGTGGGCTTCGCTGGGGGATTACTCAGCCCAACGAAATGCTCGGCTCGTTGCAACCCATGCTCGTCGTGGCGGCCCATAGCGCCAGCGCGCGCGATTTTTCTGCCTCACACTATAACGCCAGCTTAGTGATGTCCATGAAGATTAAATACTTCGTCCCTTATATTGGCGGCGGCGTGGATTATACCACGTTGCACGTCAATTCCGTAGCCCAAACCGCCATGGCCGGGGATAACGAATATGCCGCCACCGCGCGCGGCACGGTAGGGTTTAACTTTAAGTTGCCCTCGTACTTGGATTTGAGTTTGGCGGCCAATTATGCGCACTATGGGCTGGGCGGCGAAGCCTCTTTGTCTGTAAGATTTTAACCTATTCTCTAACATAACAACTCCCTGTTGATGTTACTTTGCCCGCCCTTTGTCATCCCGCTTACGTCATTGCGCAGTGTTTTTGTGCGCAATATAGCGGGATATAAGGGCGGGCTTTTTCTTGACCAACAATTTGCCAAAATCTTTCAAATTTGAGCCGACTTTCGCTCGCGTACCTGCAACGCTACGCGTTGTCTTGCAGACGTACTAGGGTTGGCAAGAAGTTCTAATTGCTCTTTGCGTTTAGCCGTTTTTGTACGGTGAGGCGCGGCAAAAAAGTGCGGGCAATGTATTCATTGACAAACTTTTTTAACAAAGCCGAACTCAAAAACGGCTAAACCCTTCGGGCCGCGTTCTTTTGGGCTATTACATTCTTTTTTTGCTTGGCATAGTTACTATGCCTGCGCAAAACAAAGGGCGTACTAACCGCAAAAGTCCAGCGGCGCAAAGGCAAAGAGAGCTCCTTGCCAACCCTAGCTCAACTTACGGCCTTACCTAGGCTCAAATCTGAAAACAGGAGCATACTTCCATTTCCTTTTCCCGTTGCTGTTTTTAATTGTCATCCCGTACTCGATACGGGATCTTCCACGCATGTCGTTGTAGGTCAGGCGTTGCCTGACAAATCCTCGTAAGAGGCTTATGCTGTTATCAAATAAGGTATTTTTTAAACCTAGGTCCAAAATAGGTCCTTTTTTGGGTCTAATAGAACTTTTTGTTGGTGACAAGGTCTAAAATAAGCAAAGGATAAACCCATGAAGGGATGTTGTAAAATGAGGATTATCCCTGAACTTGTTTCAGGGTCTTCGACGCTGGTAGTGGCTTTTAACGGCCTGCG
>JAZUSP010000023.1:0-6808 GCA_045606805.1 Elusimicrobiaceae bacterium
GGATAATCCTCATTTTACAACGTCCCTTCATGGGTTTATCCTTTGCTTATTTTAGACCTTGTCACCAACAAAAAGTTCTATTAGACCCGTTCTATATATTGTTCTATAATTTTTTGAATAAAAAAGCAAGCTATTTTTAAAAATACTTAAAATTTAAGTTATTTTTAATTTAAAGTACGCTTGCTTTTGTTCTAATTTTTAGTTAATACGTGCGGTGTTGTTCCCAATTCCACGCGGTTTGAATAATGCGCGTGAGGTTATACTGTGGCTTCCACCCTAGTACTTTTTGGGCTTTGGTGCTGTCTGCCACCAGCACAGCCGGGTCGCCCGCGCGGCGCGGAGCGGTTTGCACTTTAAAGTCAATGCCGGTAATTTTTTTGGCCTCTTTGATAAGCTCGGCCACGCTAAAGCCGCTGCCGCTGCCCAGGTTAAAACGTTCGCTTTTGTTTTCGCGCATCATTTTTTCAAGCGCCAAAATATGCGCGCGGGCCAAGTCGTTAACGTGCACGTAGTCGCGTACGCAGGTGCCGTCGGGCGTGGGGTAATCGGTGCCGAACACTTTAATAGAGAGGCGTTTGCCGGCCGCCGCTTGTAAGACAAGCGGAATTAAGTGCGTTTCGGGTGAGTGTGATTCGCCAATTTTTCCGCTGTCGTCGGCGCCGCTGGCGTTAAAGTACCGTAGCGCGGTGGCTTTAAGGCCGTAGGCCGTGTCGAAATCCGCGAGCATTTTTTCCACCATTAGTTTCGTGTTGCCGTAGGGGTTAATGGGGTTTTGCGGGTGGGTTTCGTCAATTTTGGCGCGCACCGGCTCGCCAAACGTGGCGGCGGTGGATGAGAACACGAAAAATTTCACATTATTTTCCACCATAGCGTCTAATAAGTTAAGCACTTGCGCCACGTTGTTGTGGTAGTATTTAGACGGCGCTTTGACGCTTTCACCCACTTCAATAAACGCGGCAAAGTGCATGACGGCGTCAATGGCGTGTTTTTTAAAAACTTCGGCTAGGCGCACTTTGTCGCCCAAATCGCCCAGTTCAAAGGGGTAGTTGGCAACGGCCTCTTTGTGCCCCTTGGAAAGATTATCAAACACGACGGGGTTATAGCCTTTTTCGGCCAGCATTTTAACGGTGTGCGAGCCGATATACCCCGCCCCGCCGATTACTAAAATATTTTTCATAAAAACTCCTTTGTTCTATTTTATAAAAAAGAGAGTGATTTGTTATAATAAGTCTATGAAAAAAGTAATTATAGGAGTGATATTTGTGGCAGGGCTATTTTATTTTGTGCGTGGGGGGGAAACGAATATTAAAAATTTCCCCAACCCTAACCGTGCCGTGGTGGCGTTTGGGGATAGTTTAACCGCGGGCTACGGTGCCCCGGCGGGGAATAGTTACCCCGACGTGCTGGCTAAAAAAATCAACCGCCCGGTGGTAAATTTGGGTGTATCGGGCGAGACGGCCGCCCAAGCTCCGGCGCGTATTGGGCAAGTATTGCGCGAACAACCGTATATGGTGCTTATTGAATTTGGTGCCAACGACCACATGCGCCAGCAAAGCCGTCAGGCGGCTATCAACGCGGTGGCGCAAATTGTGGACGAAGTGCAAGCCGCGGGTGCCATTGCCGTTATCGTCGATACAGGCGGACCGGGCATGGGGGAATATACCAAAGCCTACAAGCAAATGGCTAAAGAAAAGGGCGCCTTGTTTGTACCGGGTATTATCAAGGGAATTTTTTACAAGCCTAGTTTGAAAAGCGACCAAGTGCACCCCAATGCGCAAGGCTACGCGTTGGTGGCCGACAAAGTGCATAAAGTGATTAAAGATTATTTGTGACGGTCTGCGCGGAAGTTCCCGCTATATCCCGCACAAAAACCTTGCGGGATGACGAGCGGGAGATATTCTTCCGTAGAGTAACTACCACCGGGCCTCTCGCGGTTTTTTGCGTTTCTTTTTAGGGGTAAATGTTTGGCGCGGAAATTGGGAGAGGCGGCTCGCCTCACATCTTAAAATCTTCGCCTAGGTAAAGTTTGCGGGCGTTTTTGTCGTTGAGCAAGGTTTGCTGGTCGCCCTCTACCAAGATTTTGCCGTCGTAAATTAAGTAAGCGCGCTCGGTAAGCGGCAATGTTTCGCGCACGTTGTGGTCGGTAATCAACACGCCGATGCCTTTGTCTTTTAACTTAAAAATCATTTGCCGCAAATCGGACACGGTAATCGGGTCAATGCCTACAAACGGCTCGTCCAACAAAATAATTTTGGGGTTACTAATCATACAACGCGCAATTTCCATGCGGCGCTTTTCGCCGCCCGATAACGTCCACGCTTTTTGCTTGGCCAGTTTAGTTAGGCCAAATTCGTTTAAGAGCTCATCTACGCGTTGTTTCTGCGCGGCTTTATCGTCCAAAATGCGTTCCAGTACTGCCAGTAAATTTTCTTCCACCGTAAGCCCTTTAAAAATGGTGGGCTCCTGGGCTAAATACCCCAGGCCGTGGCGCGCGCGCTCAAACATGGGCAGTGCGGTGACGTCGTCGCCGTCGATAAACACTTTACCGCTGGTCGGGCGGATAAAACCTACCATCATATAAAAAGAGGTCGTTTTGCCGGCACCGTTAGGGCCTAACAGACCGACAATCTCGCCGGATTTTACGTGGATATCCACGCCTTTTACCACCATGCGGTCTTTGTATACTTTGACGATTTTTTCACTGCGCAGTTCCATAATTTCCTCTAAAATTTTTGGTTGATTGGATTGTTGTTTAACTCCGGCGATACGACCCACCCTTGCACGCGGCCGTCTAAAGTGATGACGGTGCCTTGCGCGTCCGAGGTAACCTTGTCTGCTATTATAGCAAATGTACCTTGCTCGGTGGTGCCGGTGGCCAGCGGGCGTGCGCCGTAAGCGGTGGAATGGTTGTGCTCGCCGTCGTAAATGACGGTATCTGCCTGCACGGTGCGCTGGCCGTCATCCAGTACGGCGTTGCCGTCTAAACGGACGTAATTTTCCAGTTGCTTGACGGTTACTTTATCGGCCTGTAGGGTTTGTGTACCGTCGGGCGTTACGCGTGTGGCGCGCACATTGCCGGTTAAAATAAAAACTTGCGTGTTCGTATCAAACGAAATATGTTTGGCGGTTGCGGTGACGGTTTGGGTGGCGTCCGTGAGTTGCAACCGGGCCTGCTTTTTAGACGTGGATTTTAAAATCCCTTTGCCGGTTTGATAGTTGTAAAAGGCATAGTCGCCCCAGGCCTCGTAGGTGGTGGGGGCGTGCAACTCTTTTTGTTTGAGGTACACATTGCCGCGCGCGGTGGCCGTGTGTTGTTTGCGGTCCGAAAGGGCATAGTCCGCCTTAAAAACATATTGGCCGTTGTCGTAAAGTACGTGGCCTTTAAATTCTTCCTGCTCTTGTTCTTTGTAGATAATCCACTCGTCGCTTTTTACAATGCCGCCCAGCACTTCGGGCATTTGAGTGGCCGATTTTTTCTTTTGTTGCAAAGACTCTTTTTTTTGGGCAAGCGTTTGCTTGGGTTGCGGGATATTTTGTACTTGCGGCGCCTTAACCTGGGTGCGGTAGCAAGCGCTAAGCAGTAAGGCGGAAAATAAAAAAGCTACGCGCATTTTCATAGAGCGTTCCTTTGCAGCTCGCGCCGGGTTTTAGGCAACTGCGTGGCATGCTTTTTGATGATGATTTTGTTAAGTTTAGAATCTGTTTCTACGCCGTGAATAGCTACCGAACGTGCGCTCCCGCGGGTAATGACGGTGCGCACGTCGGACCAAATTTTATCTTGGGCAATATCGTAGAAAAAGCGTTGTGCCGTGATGCGGGCTTTTTCGTCTAACGATTCCAACACGCCGTTTCCTTCAATGGTCACCAGTTGCTTGGCGTAATCAAAAGAACCTGTTTGGCCCGATACGGTGGCGCTGTCCTTGCCGTTTTGTTTGAGTACCAAGGCCGGGTTTTTAAGCGTGGCGTTTTGCCTGTTTTCAAAGTTCACGGCGTCGGCATGCAGGACCCATTTTTTTTGGTTTTCTTGCGAAGAGAAAATAGAAACATTTGTGGCTAATTGCGTGTCGGCCTCGTCCTGCGCGGGCGCGGAAGTTTGGGAGTGGCAAGCCCCCAATAAAACGGCAGTTAGCAAAAGCACAAACAATTGTTTCATTATTTTTTATCCAACAGGGCTAAAAATTCAATGAGGTCTTTCTCGTCAATAATGCCGACTACTTTGCCTGTTTTATCCAGCACCGGCAAGTTGTCCACTTTGGTTTGGTGAATCATTTTGGCGGCTTCAATGGCGGGCACTGTGTCTATAATATGGTAGGGGTTTTTTGTCATCACTTCGGTGATTTTTTTGCCCAGTACGTCCGCCCCGGTTTGCAAAATGCGGCGCAAATCCCCGTCGGTAAAATAGCCCAGGAGTTTGCCTTTTTTATCTACCACACTGCAGGCCCCGGCCGAACTGGTTTTGGTCATTACAAACAACGCATCTTTGACGGTAGCGCTTTGCGGTACAGTAGGGTTATCTTTGCCTTTGCGCATGACATCTTTGACTTGTTGCGTGAGCAGTTTGCCCAGCGAGCCGCCCGGGTGGAATTGGGCAAAATCGCGCTTTTGAAAATGTTTGATGTTCATCAGGCAAATGGCCAGCGCGTCGCCCACAGCGAGTGTGGCTGTAGTGGACGCGGTGGGGGCTAAATTATAGGGGCAAGCCTCGCGCTCAATGTGTACGGTAAGGTGAATGTCCGACATGAGAGCCAGTTTGCTTTGTGCGTGGCCGGTTAGGGAAATAATAGTCAATTTGCGGCGTTCTAACGACGGTAAAATTTTGTTGATTTCTTCGGTCTGGCCTGAAAAAGAAAGTGCCAAAATGACGTCGCCGGGGGCAATCATCCCCAGGTCCCCGTGTAAGGCTTCTACCGGGTGCACAAAGAAAGAGGGGGTGCCTGTGGAGGCCAGCGTGGCCGAAATTTTCCGGCCGATAATCCCGCTTTTGCCAATGCCCAGGACGACGACGCGCCCTTTGCAGTTGGCCATGACGTCCACAGCTTTAATAAATTGGGCATCAATACTTTTGTAACTAAGGGCCAACGCTTCGTGCTCAATTTCCAGCACGTGGCGGGCCATACGTTTAACGGATGAAGGGTTTATTTTAAAAGTAGGCATATCGTTCCTCTAGTTATTCCACGGCGTAGTGCCATAGGCTGGCGTGCGCGGCTGGTAAGGTGCCGGTAAACGGATGCTTGCCAGCCAAAGCGCGCCCAGTAAAACAGCGGCTACCGCCACACAAACTACGTAGCACGTGAGGTGCCATTTTAACGTAGGAGTCCAGGCGGCAGTAGGTGTTTTCATTTGAATTTTTTGACGACAGCGTCAATGGCGCAAAGTTCGCTTACCATACGGGCCGTCAATTTAAAATCTAACGAGTTGGGCCCGTCGGACAATGCCGTATCGGGCGTGGGGTGTGCTTCAAAAAATACCCCCGCAATGCCCAGCGCCGTGGCCGCTTTGGCGAGCACCGGGGCCAGCCGGCGGTTGCCGCCCGTCGCGGTGCCGAGTGCGCCCGGCTTTTGCACCGAGTGCGTAGCATCAAAAATCACCGGGTAGCCAAACTGTTTCATAATTTCCAACGAGCGCATATCCACAATTAAATCGCCATAGCCAAAGCTGACGCCGCGCTCGGTCAGTAAAATTTGGCGGTTACCGCGCGATTCAATTTTTTTAATCACTTGTTCCATGGCACCGGGGGCCAAAAATTGGCCTTTTTTGACGTTGACGGCTTTGCCCGTATCGGCACAGGCTAATACCAAATCGGTTTGGCGGCATAAAAACGCGGGGATTTGTAACACGTCTGCCGCTTGGGCGGCCTCTTCGGCCTGCCAGGGCTCATGCACATCCACCACTACCGGCAGCCCGGTTTGCGCTTTGGCCTTGGCTAAAATTTCAAGCCCTTTGGCAAGCCCCGGCCCGCGGAACGCCGTTACCGAGGTGCGGTTTGCCTTATCAAATGAGGCTTTTAAAATAAACGGGTGCTGGGTGCGGGAAATAATTTCTTTTAGTTTTTTAGCCGCACGCAAATAGTGGGGTTCGCTTTCAATCACACACGTGCCTGCCATAAAGGCCAGGGGGCGCGTATTGCTTATTAAATAGGAGCCGATTTTAATTGTTTTTTGCATACTTACATCATAGCAAATTTACCTTATTTATAGAAACACGGCCTAATTTTTGATATACTGTTAAAAACCAAACAGGAGAATAAATGTGAAAGGATTTAGCTTAATAGAACTGATGGTAGTGGTTGTCATTATTGCTATTTTAACAGCGGTAGCATTACCCCAATATCAAGATTCTGTGGAAAGAGCGCGTGCCGCGGAAGCTATGACAGTAGGGAAAACAATTATAGACGCGCAAAACCGCTCGCTGGATGTATTCCCGATGATTCAGTTGCAACAAAAAAAGCGCTGGACGTAACGCTGACGGGCGGAGAATGGACCGGGGACAGTGTATATGAAACCGAATATTTTACATATACTCTTTCGGAAAACGGGGTCACTGTCAGCCGTAAAGAGTCCGGAGATCCCACCATTACGTTTAAAAATGTAAATGGGGGGGGATCGCGTACTTGTTCCGGAGATTTGTGCTTGGCTATGAAACAATTATTTTAAAAGGAAATTAAAAGTAGGCCTAATGGAACTTTTTGTTGGTAATACCGTCTTAGAAATGATTTTGAACTATTTTTAGACAAAAATACATCTATAAAAATTATTGCCGAACTTGTTTCGGCATCTTCCACGCAGGCCGTTAAAAGCCACTACCAGCG
>JAZUSP010000024.1:0-15172 GCA_045606805.1 Elusimicrobiaceae bacterium
AGCCCGCTTGGCCTCCGACTGGGGGGGGGGACTTGCGGCGTATTTTGGGGTATAAAGTGGCGGTTTGGCGGGTGCCGCATACCGTGTAAAAGCCGCACCGTACGAGATCTGCCTGCGTTTGTTGCTGGCGTTGCATAAGCAGCTCATAGCAGTTGGTATCAAGCCAATCATCCGAATCTACAAACGTAAAAAATTCCCCGTGCATTTGTTCCATTCCGGCATTGCGGGCAGCGGAGGAGCCTTTGTTTTGTTGATGGATTACGCGGATACGGTTATCTTTGGCGGCATATTCGTCACAAATTTGTGGGGAGTCATCCGTGGATCCGTCATCTACTAAAATAATTTCCAAATTTCGATACGTTTGCGCGGTAATACTGTCTATACACCGCGGCAGATAAGGGGCGACATTATAAATAGGAACAATCACAGAAATAAGCGGTTGCTGTTTCATAGTTTCATTATAGCTTAAAAACAGTACACGTACAAATTTAAAGTTTTAGTTGACAACCTGTCCATCAATGTGTTAAAATATAAATATGACAGCACCTATTATGTACGCTAATCACAATGAGTACTTTAACCAAGCTAATTGGCTAGAGCCTTTGTGTGTTGGGCGGGCATAATACGTAAACGTTTGTTTTTTTCATAACATCCCCGCCTAACGTAAGAGTTGGCGGGGTCTCCTTTTTTATAGGGAAAAAACAGCTTTATCCCGCTTAGGGGTAAAAACATAAAACGGGTACAAAAAAACAAAAGAAGGTTTGCGCTCTAAGGGGCGCGGCCTTCTTTTTTGTAAAGAGGAATCGAAACACCTGTAGAGCGCTCAGCGTTTCCCCAAGTACCGGGTAAAATTTTCAGCACGCTGATTTTTCAAATAAAACATAACAAACAAATTAAATGCTCAATCGCGAAAACAATAAAAGAGTTATCCTGTTTTCAAATTTGAGATGATTAGCCGCCGCAAGTTGAGCGTGGCGTACGTCTGCAAGACAACGCGCAGCGTTGCAGGTACGCGAGCGAAAGTCGGTGGCTAAGGGCTCAAATTTGGAAACTGTTTAAGCATACGATTTGCTATTATATAGGTATGAATTTAGATACCCTACTAAAACATACCTCCCGCAGTTTATATTTGAGTGTAAAAATGCTCCCGCCCTCCATCCGGCCGACTTTTGGATTGGCGTACTTATTGTGCCGGTACGCCGATACGATTGCCGATACTACCTTACTCCCTGCGCCACGGCGGATTTATTGGGTGGAAAAATTTCCGCAACTGGTTCGCACCGCTAACACCGCCGAACAAGAAACATTGGCAAAGGAACTTTCCGGCACCAGTGAAAACCCCTACGAGGCCGAACTTATTACCCACCTAGCTGATTGTTTGGCTGCGCTGGAAAAAATTAACCCTGCCTTAAAATCTTATATTTACGACGTAGTTACCGCCGTTTGCGAGGGCATGAAAATTGATTTGACTACCTTCCCCAACGAGCCAACCCCATTGCCCGGTGCTTTCAACACTCCTGCCGAACTGGCACTTTATTGCCGGCTTATGGGTGGCAAACCGGGCCTGTTTTGGAGCCAACTGATTTACCACACCGGGGCTGTTTGCGTACCGAAAAATACATTTTTTGAATGGGGGGAAAAAATCGGCGACGCGTTGCAAATTGTAAACATCCTGCGCGATTTACCCAAAGACATCCAAAACGGACGTTGTTATTTCCCGCGTACGGATTTACACGAATATAATTTAACACCGGCCGACTTAAAACTCAAAAAATCTTCCAAAAAATTTATACCCGTTAAACATAAATGGATAAACTGGGGCAAAGAAAATTTGCGTCCCTGTTTGGACTATTACGCCGCCATTCCCAAGCGTGCCTGGCAAATCCGCGCCGCTGTAGCATGGCCCATGTTATGGACGGCAGATACCTTTGCCAAACTGGTTAAAACGCCCGATTTATTAAACCCCAAAAAACGCGTGAAAATTTCGCGCGCCCGCGTGTATGTCACCATGCTCTTCACACCGGGCCTGCTACTGAGCAACCGTTTATTTGGCGCATGGCTGCACCACAAACTAAAAAAACTCCCCTGAGTTCCTCCAAAAAAGCTATACTATAGCGTATTTGTTCTCCTGTTTGTTTGTACCCGCAACCAAAAGGAGTTATGTTTTTATGTTGGAATCATTCTCGCAAGTAGTAGCCTTTATAAACGATACGTGCTTAGGCTATGTTCTTATCGCCGCGCTAGTGATATCGGGCGTTTATTTTACCCTTGCCACTCAATGGGTGCAGTTTGTCCGCCCGCGCGAAATGTTAAAACTGATGCTGGACCAAGGGAGAAAAAATAAGGACCAAATTTCCCCTTTCCAAGCGTTTGCCATTAGCACTGCTTCGCGCGTGGGTACCGGGAACATTGCCGGGGTAGCCATTGCCATTACCGTCGGCGGACCGGGAGCTATTTTTTGGATGTGGCTCATTGCCGTTTTTGGGGCGGCCTCGGCCTTTGCCGAAAGTACGCTGGCGCAAATTTATAAAGTAAAAAGCGGTAAACAATTTCGCGGCGGCCCGGCATATTATATCCGCACCGCGTTAAATAACAAACCGCTTGCTATTGCCTTTGCTATTAGTTTAATCATTACGTTTGGGTTTGTGTTTAACTCTGTTCAGTCCAATACCATTGCTCAATCTTTGCAAACTACTTTTGATATGAACCCCTTATTTTCTGGGTTATTATTAGCGGCACTTGCGGCTTTAATTATCTTCGGCGGACTCAAACGCATTGCCAAATTTTCGGCCTTCATTGTGCCCGCGTTTGCGCTCGCCTATATCGGTATTACACTTGTGATGATGCTGTTAAACATTACCAAACTGCCACACGTATTAGGGCTGATTATTTCCGACGCGTTTAGCTGGCAGAAACTCTTCGCCGGCACGTTAGGCGCTACCATTATGACGGGTGCCCGGCGCGGTTTATTTTCCAACGAAGCCGGTATGGGTTCCGCCCCCAATGCGGCCGCCACGGCGCAAACTTCACACCCGGTCAAACAAGGCTATGTGCAAGCGTTTAGCGTGTTTGTCGATACGCTGATTATTTGTAGCTGTACGGCATTTATTGTGTTGTTGGCTGATTATACCCAATTTCCCGGCTTGGAAGGCATTGCGCTCACGCAAGCGGCTCTTACTAGGGAGCTGGGCCCGTTTGGTAACTATTTTATTTCAGCCAGTGTACTGCTCTTTGCGTTTACGTCTATCATCGGCAACTATTATTACGGACAAGCCAACGTGGAATTTTTAACGCGCCGGCGTTCGGTGATGTTGTGTTTCCGCCTGCTGGTGTGTGTGATGATTTTGCTGGGAGCTTTAATGCAGCTTAAACTGGCGTGGGGACTGGCCGACTTATTCATGACCATTATGGCCTTAATTAACATTTACGCGATTTTAAAACTGCGCAAATATGTACTAGCCGCCCTTATTGATTACCGCCGCCAAAAACGCCGCGGCAAAGACCCGACTTTCGGCCCCTACAACGTGCGGCGCATCAAGCACGCCGAAGCCTGGGTAGAAGAACCGTAAAAAACCCCGACAGGCATTAGTTTTTTAGATGGCCCCCGCCGGGGTTTTTATGGTGTATTTTTGGATTTTTTTCAATAAAATGGGCGCAGGACAAGACGTAATTTTTCAAACTAAAATTGCGTAGAACGCGGCGCGAAAGGGCGAAGTATACTGGCGGGGATGGGCGGCGCGGTAGCGCCAAGGTATTCGAGCCCTTGAGCAACAAAGTTATATACAATTTTTAGGCAGAAAAATAAACCCCCGCGTACCAATTCGGGGGTTTAGCTCATTCGTGTCATTAGTATGACTCCATGTTCCTATTTCCTAGGGATGGAACCTCTCCGGGTCTTCACGCAATCGGCACCCACGCAGTGAACGCACAACCGCAACCAAGGAGCAAGCCCGTTTCCCAAGTACTAATAGTTACTATTATAATAAGAGTTTTTCCAAAAATTTCAAGACCTAATTTTAAAAATCTCAATATATTTTACTGATTTAGTAAAAACTATTACAAAATTTAGTTCCCATAGTGCTAAAAGAGGTATATGCTTGCGTGTTGGGTGTTTTGGAAGTACAGTTCATATTTAAGTAATCTTTTTTGACCAATAACGCAGGTTGTTTACTAACAACAACGGCAAGCGTTGAAGCCCTGCCGTTTAAAATACAATATCACCGGATAACGTTTATTTTTGGCGGCTTTTTTTCTTCATCTCTTTCCACACCAAGAGCGCCTCTTCGGGGCTCTTCGCTTTCACATCCCCAAACACGTGCGGGTGACGATAGTGCAATTTATCATACAACCCTTGAATGACATCATCAATGGTAAACAACCCCTCTTCTTTGGCAATTTGTGCGTGTAATAAAACTTGGAGCAATACGTCGCCCAGTTCTTCTTTCATATTGTCGGGGTCTTTTTTCTCAATGGCGGCCACCAATTCTTCACTTTCTTCGCGCAAGTTTTTAATGAGGCTCTCGTGCGTCTGTTTTTTATCCCACGGGCACCCGTTCGGGCCGCGCAAAATAGCAAAGGTTTCTACCAAATCGGCAAAATTATTTTTCATTGTATTCCCCCGTCCAAAAATGTGATACAATTATTATATGAAAAAATTTTCCGCTATTTTATGTATGTTGTGTTGTTTTTTCCTTGCCGCACAGGCCGAAATGAGCGTGGTGCGTATAGACGGCAATAAAATTTATTTGGACACTTCCGATGAGAAAACAGCCCTTACCAAAGGCACTCCCTTTAAAGTGATTGTTTCGTCCGAAACATTAACCAACCCTAAAACGGGTAAAAACTTGGGTGAAGTTTACAACTACTCCGCCATCGGTACCATTACCGAAGTGCAACCCCTCTACGCCGTGGGCGAACTCAAAAACACCGCCGGCGTTGCTGTGGGTAAAACCGCTGTATTAGAAGAAATCAAAACGGCCGTGCCCGCTGCCGAAAAAGCCTCCCAGCCCAAAACCCCGGTTTCCACCCGTAAAAAAATTACCTATCAGCCCATTGAACAAACCATTATCAGCTTAACGGAAGCCGACGTCACAGCCGAGGGCGCCAAAAACATCCTTACGCTCAGTGAACAAAACGACGTTGCCGTCTATTCCCGCGCCGATAACGAAACACTTAAAGAAGAAATGCGCTTTACCCTGCCGCCAGGCAAAAAAGGCGTTACTATTTCCGCGGCGCCCGTCAAAGCGGGCCTGGCGCAAATTTTTGTCACCGTCTATAACCAGGACCGGGGCCAGCTTTCCACCCTTATTTTAGAAAACAAAAATGGGAAATTAGAAACCGCCGCCACTTTGCCGTATTTCGTCAAAGAAATTGGTTGCGGAAGCACTAAAAAAATCTGGGGGCAACGCCCGTTTGTGTTGGGGCTTAATCCCGGCAACGCGTACGAAATTGTCTATGAAAAACAAAAATTTGCAGCTAGCGGCGCCACGTTTAATACCCGCCATAATTTTTTGGAAGGGGTAAACTATTATCCCGTAGAAAAAGCCGGCCAAGATAATCTTATTTTCACCGCCAACAACGGTACCTTGCGCCTAGTACTGGCTAACGGCAAACGCGCTGAGAGCAAAGACTATTTCGGCTCGACGCCCTTGCGCTTTCAATACAAACAGCAAATTTTGAAATTTTATCCGTCTATCCAAGCGTTTGGTCAGCCCGGCCAAGTAACCTTAGCCGCCGTGGAAAACACCACCAAACTGGGGCTACTGAGCGAAACGTTCGGCTCGTACCAAAACGGCAAGGTGCACTTTTTAGATTACAACAAAGGCCGTTTGCAAGTAACCGATACCGTAGAACTGGACGGCGTACTCTACGACACCGCCTGCACGGACACGGCCATTTTAACCGCCGAGGCCCTGGCCGACGGCACTAGCACCGTAGTAGAAATTTTAAAATAACTTAGGAGAAAACCCGTGGCACAATCAACTGAAAAAATTGACGTTTTAGACAAAGGCTTTGTACGCCTAATTGACTTTATGGGCGGCGATGACCGCGCCGTGCAAGCCGCGCGCGTATCGTTCGGCGCCGTATCCAAAGGGCCGGAGCAAGATAAACGCCTCATTAAATACCTCATGGAACACGCGCACCATACGCCGTTTGAACATTGTTATTTCCAATTTCATATCTGTTGCCCTATTTACGTAGCGCGCCAATGGATGCGCCACCGTTGGGGCTCTTATAACGAAGTCAGCGCCCGCTACACGGAAGTAAAAGACGAGTTTTATATTCCCGAAACTTTCCGCGGCCAAGACACCAAAAATAAACAAGGCTCGGTGGCAACGTCCAGCCTGGACCAAGCCGCCTTACGCAAAATTTATGAGGACAGCATTGAAGCGTCTTACGCCGCGTATCATAAGCTCATTGAAGCCGGCGTTGCGCGCGAAATGGCACGCGGTGTACTGCCCGTTTGCCAATATACGCAATTTTACTGGAGCGTCAACGCGCGCAGTTTATTCAACTTTTTGTGCTTACGCACCGACGAACACGCCCAGTATGAAATCCGCGTCTATGCCAACGTAATTGCCGATATGGTCAAAGAAAAAATGCCGTGGGCGTGGGAAGCGTTTGAGGCGTTAAACAAGCAACTTCCGCTCGGTGGCGCATAAGAAAAACTTGGGGGAAATACTATGAGAGTGCTGGGGATGATTATGGCAGGCGGCAAGGGCGAACGCCTCTACCCGCTGACCAAAGACCGCTCGAAACCGTCGGTACCGTTTGGCGGCAAATATCGCATTGTGGATTTTGTACTGTCCAACTTTATTAATTCGGGTATTTTTTCGTCTTACGTGCTGGTGCAGTATCTCTCGCAAAGTTTAATTGAATACTTGCGCACCACGTGGCGCACGGAAGGCATTGTGGCCGACCACTTTTTAACCTGCGTTCCCCCGCAAATGCGTTTGGGTGAAATTTGGTATCGTGGCACCGCCGATTGTGTGCGCCAAAACATCAATTTAGTCAAAGATTTTGCACCCGATGTGGTGGCCATTTTCGGTGCGGACCATATCTACCGCATGGACATACGGCAGATGATTGACTTTCACGTAGCGCACAAGGCCGACGTTACCGTAGCCGCTAACACCGTGCCTTTGCAAGCCGCTACCGCCTTTGGCGTACTGGGCACCCATGCGGACGGGCGCATTGTGGAATTTAACGAAAAGCCCGCCAAACCCCAGTGTATCCCCGGGGACCCGAAACACGCCTACGCTTCCATGGGCAACTACATTTTTAATACCGATACGCTACTGCAGGTGCTTCAAAAACGCTTTGCCGATACCCCAGCCCTAGATTTTGGCAAACACATTTTACCCAAAATTTTGGCAGACTACCGCACGTATGCGTATAACTTTCAAAGCCAAAAATTGCCCGGCGGCAAGCCGTACGAGGAGCCTGGCTATTGGCGCGATGTGGGCACGATTGAATCGTTTTGGCAAACAAATATGGACTTGTTGGGCCCCAAACCGAAACTCGATTTAGATAACCCCAAGTGGCCCATTAACACCACCTTGCACCGTGTGCCGCCCACCAAATTTTTAGGCGGCAACGTGACCAATTCCATGATTGGCAACGGGTGCGTGATTAGCCCCAAAGCCAAAATCAAAAATTGCGTCATTAGCGACAGCGTAACTATCGGTGAAGGCGCCGAATTAGAAGGTTGCGTCATTATGGATAATTGCGAAATTAAAGCCGGCTGTAAACTTAAAAAAGTAATTATGGACCGCTTTAACACCATTGCCGCCAAGCAAACCATTGGGTTGGATTTGGAAAAAGATTCGCAAAAGTATTACATTGACCCGTCGGGCATTATTGTAATCCCGCGCGGCAAAAACAAATTTTAATATCCCGCACTATACCCCGCATAGAAACGCTGCGGGGCAAGCTCTGCGGGATGACGGCGAGCACATGCAAGCACATATCTTTTATAATACCGACGTTCCCAAGTACCTGCGCCGCACCGGCCTTTACAGGCGCGCGCTGGAAAAAGGACTCAAAAAATTCGCCCGAAAAAACATAGAAGTAAACGTGATTTTTGTAGGCGAAAAAGAAATTTTGCGCGTGAATAAACAATACTTGGGCCACCCCTACGTGACCGACGTAATTTCGTTTAATAATGAGCGCCCGCCCGTGTTGCCACCCGGCGAGCCGTGGGGCTTTGGCGACATTTTTGTCTGCTACCCGGTGGCGCGCAAAAACGCCAAGCAGTTTAATCATACCATTTTGCAGGAAATGCTCATGTACGTGACGCACGGCGCACTACACTTATCGGGCATGGACGACCACGACCCCGCTGACCGCGCAGAAATGGATAGACAAGCAGAAAAAATTATCAAAGATGTGCTAAAATAAGTTTACTAATTTAAATTGGAGGAATTAAACTTTAACGTAATTTAAAAATTTCCAATCTGTTTTTGAACCGTATGAAGAATACGGGACAGCCCGCAAGGGCTCTCCGCAAAGTCAAAAACAGCTGTTTTAGGCACAAAATGAACGGCTTAATTACCCGTTTGTTTTGTGCCGAGTGTTTGCCATCCGCAAGGGTGGCAGACCACGGCTGTTATAGTGGACGTCTTTGCGGAGGTCCGGTATAATAGCCGTTTTTATTACGCTGGGCCCGGCTTAATTATAAAGGAAAAATTATGAAAAACAAAATAAAGGGTTTTACCCTCATTGAATTATTAGTTGTTGTTTTAATCATTAGTATTTTGACGGCCGTGGCGTTGCCGCAATACAAAATGGCAGTGGCTAAAGCGCGTGTAGCGCAGTTGCGCGTGCGAGCAGATGCGCTTTATAAAGCGGCGCAAGTATATAAGTTGCAAAACGACGTGTGGCCTACCGATGTGCGTGAATTGGATATAGATATCACGCAAGAGGTAACTGAGTTTAAAAAATCGGATCAGACGTCAGCAGAGCACATAGCTGTTTTTTATGAAGATGGGGGAATATGTGGGGCACATGTATCACCTGCAGGAAATGAAACTGTGTGGTGCAGGAATGATGATGTGACTATTAGCAATATTGAAGGCAAGTGGGGCTGTGGTAAACGTACAGAGTTAGGTGTGAAAATTTGTCAATCCATGCCATAGTATTTTTATAGTATGCTTTGTCGTCCGTAACATCACCGCGTACAATACTCAGTACCCTGATTTGTCAAAATTGAGCGTAGTTTGCGGGGAAAAGTTGGGCCGTCCGTTACGTCAACGGGCAGAATAGAAGATAAGATGATTTGTCAGATTTGAGGCAGATTGAAACCGCAAGTTGCCCGAAGGCGTAGCAGCGCTACGCCGAGTCGGCAAGTCGGTTTCAAGGTGCCCAAATGTGGCAAATGGTTGCCCGGAAAATGAGTAGGGTTTCAAATACTTTACGTGTTTGAAACCCTACCGTTACAAAGTTACATTACAAGGACCGTTTCTTTATTACTTTTTGGGCCCTTTCATAATGACAAGCACTTCACTAAAATCCTTGCGCGTCTTTTTCACCAAATACGGATACGCATCCTTCACATCCACGCGGTTCCAATCACTGCCCAGCGTATCGCGCATAAAAGAAACTAAATCTTCGTTAAACACAGGGAACATAAACAAATCGGCATGTTTTACTTTTTGCTTTCCTTTGTATACGTCCGCCCCCACATAGGCTGAAATAATGCCAATCAGCTCGCCGGTATTTGTCATCACGCCCGAGCCGCTCATCCCTTTGCGGATACCGAAATTTTGCGTGTACGCATACCCTAAGTCTTTAACGTAATAGACGGGATTGGGGTCCGTTTTTACTTCGCGCTTACCGCCAAAAATAGAAATGACGGACAGTTTTCTATCTAATATGTAATTCCCCTTATCAAATACCGCAATCGGCGGCAACGTGGGGCTTAATACGTGGCGGTACTTGGCGTTTGTGCGCGGGTTGCGCGCCAACCAGGAGGAAAATTGTTTTTCGCCCATGGCTACGTTATTTTTATTTTTTACATTTGCGCGGCGGTAGTAAATTTTCGGCGCGCGATTCAAATCCAGCCGGATGAGCGCAAAATCATCTTTGACCAGTTGCCCTTCGTGATATCCGGGGTGGATAAACACACTCGGGGCTTTAGCACTATGTTGCATTTCGGCCATGGCCGAAACAGGGCTGTCTAATAAATCCATGCGGATTTCGCACGCCGCCGCGCATAAGTCTTTTACACAATGCGCCGCTGTGGCAAACCAATGCGGGGCAATACGCGTGGCCTGGCATTTGGAATTTTTCCCCCCACCCGAAATATAATACTCAAACGTATGGTAAAAATCTTCGGTGCGCGTGTGTTTGTCCTCATCCGTCACACTTATAACGCTGACCTCGGCCCCCAACGGCCAGGCCGCTAAACAAAATAACAGTAAAACTAATTTTTTCATTTAGATTCCTTTGGGAAAATTACACACACATCAAACCCGCTACGCGTGCGGAAAACGGGATCTTTTTCGCCCCAATGTAATATAGTTAGTTTATTCCCGTACGTTTGAGCAAACGAACTATTTTGCATGACATACCCAAAAGGCATATCCATCCCTAAATTCTCTACTTCTAACTGAAGTACAAAGTTTTGTGGGGATACCGTCGCTAGCGTAAACGGCGCCCGGTAATGCGTATGCATCGTTCCTGCATAAATAAATAAAATAGCCCCGGGGTGCTGGTCTTCCACATAGTTAATAATACGGCGCCAATGGGCATTGCGCTCTTGCATGCCATAGACGGATTGATACTGACTTTCGGACTTGGTAATCAGGGCCTCGTGGTCTTTCATGTATCCCACATTCTCTAAGCCAATGATAGTAATCCCCGCTTTAATGAGTTTACTAAAAAAAGAAAAATTAGGATTATTTTGCCGCAACGGCATTTCCAATCGCTTCACCGGACGGCCCGGCTTTTTCCACGGCAGTAACCGATCGGACACAAATTCGGTTAAGATAATAATTTCGCGTTGCGGATATTTGTGCTGGTATTGCAAGACCAATTTTTCAAAGGCTTGGTAAATAGCGGGTTGGTCGTGCTGTTCTCCTATAAAAATTTTGCGGGAGTGCTCGGGGATAAGGTCGGCATAGTTAATGTTGTCTGCCGGAATGCGGCGCACGTTTAAGGTTTTAGAAATAGCGTCTTGTTGGTCTTGCAGAAATTGCAAATCTTTTTCAATGGGCTCAAACCATTGGAGCGCCATTTTGTCATTACGTAATACAAACTCGGGATCCACGGGTTGCGGTAAATCTTTAAGCGGGGCGCTCACAGTGGCCATACGTTGAAACGGAATCGTTTTAGCCGAACGGAAATAGGCCTTGCGGTTAGCATTGGCCAACCGGGCGGCGCGGGAAGCATTTAAAACGGCCCGGTCCATGTGCAGCGAAATCACTTGCTGCACCTGCACTTCTTGCGGGGACAGTGCCTTACTAATCGGCCGCGCAAAACGGATCCCACCCCCCGCCATGGCAGGCACACAAAGACTTAGTAACAAAATAGGGAAAAAAGCACGCACCGGTTGCATAACTTCATTGTAACAAGAATAGCTATTTATTTGCAACCGCGGGAAAATACCGGGAGCCACGCAACGCGTGGCTCCCGAAAGTATTAGCCCATCACTTATTTAAACAAGTCTTTAAAAAAGCTCTTTTTGCCGCCGGTTTCCGCGGCCAGGGCTTCCAACAATTCTTTTTGCCTGGCAGTGGGTTTTTTGAGGACTTCAATTTGCACGTTAATAAGCAAATCGCCAAACCCTTTTTTGCTGAGTTTGGGCATGCCGTTGCCTTGCACTTTTAACACTTCGCCAAACTGGGTTCCTTTGGGAATGGTCACTTCCATTTCTTTTCCCTCAATGGTAGGCACTTTGATAGTTCCGCCGAGCACCGCTTGCGGGTAGGTAATGGGAACGTCAATGACTAAATTATCACCGTCTCGGCGGAAGATTTTATGTTCTTTGACGTGCACTTCTACGTACAAGTCGCCAAAGCCGCCGCCGTTTTCGCCAATATCCCCGCCGTTGGAAACGCGCAGCGTCACCCCGGTGCGCACGCCCGAGGGCACTTTAACGGTAATTTTTTCTTTCACACGTTTGTGGCCGGTACCGCGGCACTCTGTGCACGGTTTTTCTACTACGGTGCCTTTGCCGCCGCAATCGGGGCAGATTTGCCGCATGCTGAAAAATCCTTGTGAATACGTCACTTGGCCCGAGCCGCCGCATGAGCGGCACGTCTTACGCTGCGAGCCCGGCGCCGCGCCGGATCCATCGCATGCTTGGCAGTTATCCAGGCGGGTGTAGTCCACGGGGATTTCCTTGCCTGAAAACGCTTCTTCCAGCGTTAACGTTACGTCTAATTTCAAATCTTCGCCGCGGGTCACGCGCGGGCCGCGTGAACGGCCGCCAAAATTTCCGCCAAAAATATCGCCGAATACGGAGCCGAAAATATCGTTAATATCCCCAAACCCGTTTGCGTTAAACCCGCCAAAACCGCCGGCGCCGTTGACGCCCTCGTGGCCGTATTGGTCATACATTTGTTTTTTTTGCGGGTCAGAGAGGACGGAAAACGCCTCGTTTACTTTTTTAAATTGTTCCTCGGCTTCTTTGTTGCCGGGGTTGCGGTCCGGGTGGTACTTCATGGCCTGTTTGCGGAAGGCCGATTTAATTTCAACCTCGGTGGCGCTTCGGTCAATGCCGAGGATTTGGTAATAATCTTCTTTCATAGTAGTAGGCATAGATGTTATATGTATATTTTAGCAAATTTAGCACTCCATATGCTAACGTGCTAAAAACATACCCCTAGTAAAATTTACTCTTTTTTATTATACTATGAGTACAATTTTATCTGTTTTTGGAAGCGTTTAAGAAACGCATACCCGCAGGGGTGATCGCAACGCCAAAAACAACGGTCTTAGGCACAAGATGAACGGACTAATTACCCGTTTGTTTTGTGCTAATGTTTATCGTTTTACGATAGGCTACGGCTGTTGTATGTATGGTTTGTTGCGATCCCATAGGTACAAAGGCCGTTTCTTTGAGTTGTACGTTTCCTAACGGATAAAAATTAAATAAAAGAGAGGAAATGTATGACACAAAAAGAAAACACCCGGCGGGGTTTTACGCAAAACAATAAAGTCATCCTGAACTTGATTCAGGATCTTCAACGCTTGCCGTTGTCGTTACTAAACAACATGCATGGAAGATTCCGTATCAAGTACAGAATGACGTCTTTATACAATAACAGAGCCTTTACGCTCATTGAGTTGTTAGTCGTCGTCTTAATTATTGGTATCTTAGCGGCGGTAGCCGTGCCGCAATATCAGGTGGCAGTAGAAAAATCACGCGCTACGGAATTGCTAACTTTGACAAAACATATTAAAGAAATGCAAGAAGTGTATTATTTGGAAAATGGGCAGTATGCCGCTAATTGTGAAGAGTTGGGAGTAGAAATAAGAGATGAATATAATTTGGATACAGATAAACAGTTAGTGAATATAAAAAAGTTTTTCACATTCGATTGTAACCGTGCCAGAGGGGGAACAGATTATCGTGTTGCGGGAATGTATCAACCTGCCACAGGGGGCACATTAAGTATTGAACGAAAATATGCATATAATCCTACAAATCCTAATAGAGAAATTTGTTATGCAAATAAAGACAATCTTAAGAGAATATGTAAAAGTATTTGTGGTGAATTAACAGAAAGTAATGGCATGTCTTGTTTGCTAAAATGAGTTCTTTACAAAAAAGTTGTCATTTGCTATACTTAATACATAGTTAGTGTGGCAGTAAAGATGTGTAAAAAAGCGTAAGCAATTTTGCACAACCCATTTGAAAATTTGTCAATTTTTTAAAATTCCCGACGGGGAAAATAAATGTTGACAAACCTTTCAAAAACTGCTATACTAGTTATATAGGGAAACAAAAACGGATTTGTTTCCGAGCAAAATTTTTCAAGCCCTTTTTCAAGTTTTTGAAAAATAAGAAAATAGGGACTTGACTTTTCTGCCCCTTTTTTGCTAAACTAGTTACATAGTTGGAATTGATCTTTTAAAAGCAACAAAACATCTTTAACAAAAGTTTATAAGCAGAAAACTTTCCTGCACCGAAACATCACCTAACACATATATAAAGGTACAAACGATGGGCTGAGGCCAGCGGGTCAAGTTAGTCTTATAAACCTTATATATACAGTTTGCCTGACCCTTTGGCTCACAGCAGCCGTGACCGGCTTGAAAAATCAAGCGGTATATAAACAGGTAAACGTTTAGTAGTTTCCTAAGCCGTTTATTAGCAGGCCGTAAAGATTTGCAAGAAAATACTTGACAAACTTTTTAAAATATGCTAAACTAGTAGTGTAGTAAGGATGAACAAGCCGCTGTTTAGAAATTCTAAAAAAAGCTTGACAAATCCGTAAAGATTTGCTATAATATCTTTGTAGCAAATGAGTGCTACGAAGAAGATGAAAAATTTCCTTGCTTTTTTCAAAGCAGAAAAAAGCAACGAGGAAATTTTGCTCTGTGAAAATTTGACAGCAATGTGCGAATGGGCGATTTGAAATGACAGCGCCGCAAGGCAAAACAGTTCAAAAGCTCATAAGTTAAGTTTCATACTTTAAAAATGAAACACCAAGTTAATTCAACTAAGTAGAGTCAAAAGTCAACAGCTCGCTGTTAACGATTGTTTGTCTTTAAGCTCCTTGAGTTTAAAGATAAATAATTTTAATGGAGAGTTTGATCCTGGCTCAGAGTTAACGCTGGCATCGTGCATAACACATGCAAGTCGAACGGGACTTGATTTGTAGCTTGCTATAGATTAAGTTTAGTGGCAGACGGGTGAGTAATGTATAAGGAACCTACCTTCGAGTGGGGAATAACAGTCCGAAAGGATTGCTAATACCCCATAACATAAAAGAGTGGCATCACTTTTTTATCAAAGATTTATCGCTTGGAGATGGTCTTATATTCTATCAGCTTGTTGGCAGTGTAACGGACTACCAAGGCTACGACGGATAGCCGGCCTGAAAGGGCGACCGGCCACAAGGGCACTGAGACACGGGCCCTACTCCTACGGGAGGCAGCAGTGGGGAATTTTGGACAATGGGCGCAAGCCTGATCCAGCAACGATGCGTGGAGGACGAAGGTT
>JAZUSP010000025.1:0-11401 GCA_045606805.1 Elusimicrobiaceae bacterium
CGCAGGCCGTTAAAAGCCACTACCAGCGTCGAAGACCCTGAAACAAGTTCAGGGATAATCCTCATTTTACAACGTCCCTTCATGGGTTTATCCTTTGCTTATTTTAGACCTTGTCACCAACAAAAAGTTCTATTAGACCTAGATTTACGGTTGGCGCGGAAATGCCGTAAATACATAAAATTAGGCAGAAAACACACCCGCGCAATTTTGGGTAAATGTATAACAATTTGGTTTTTCAAACGAATTTTGCGTAGTTCTAGGAGAGAAAGGGCGAAGTATACTGTGCGCAGCGGCGCGGTAGCGCCGAGGTATTCGAGCCCTTGAACGACAACGAAATACACAAAATTAGGCAGAAAAAACACCCCCGGCAATAAACCGGGGGTGTGTAGCAATAAGTGGGGGCGTGTTATCGATTACTCGCCTCAATCATCTCTTTTAACTTTTCATTAAACGCCGTAGCCCCGGATAATTTTTCCAGTGTCATCGGCATACGGTAGCGCCAGTAGTGGCGCGGATTAGCTGGCACGTTAATGCGTTCTTCGTCCGGGTTTTGGCTGCGCAAGTCCACGTCCATAGCGGTCAAATCCTGCAGGCCGATTAAGGCTAGCATAGACGGGCACACGTAGTGCAGACGGATGATTTGCGTGCAGATATCCGTATCGGCCTCGTCGGGCGCGTTGCCTTTGTGCCCGAGCACCTGGTTGTAGAATTGCTGTGTGCGCGAGCGGTCCTCTTTCCACCACGCGCGAAGCACCGACATATCGTGCGTAGACGGCGTAGCCACCGAGAGGTACGGATATTTTTTGATGTTGTCAAACAGGGCGCCCAGTTTTTTGGGCATGCGCTGTATCTCGAGCGACAAGAGCTGGAGTTTCTCCATCACGGGTTTGACGCACGCCGGAATCATCCCTAAATCTTCGGCACAGGCCAACATGGAGGTGGCTTGCGTAAGGACGGTGAGTTTTTCCAGCGCGGCTTTGCCCCAAAACTCGTTATGGCGCTCAAAGAAATAGTTGTTGTAGAGCGCGGTAAACGCTTTTTGCTGGCCCGCGGGGAGCGTCTTGAAATAGCCGTCGGTTAAAGCCGCAATGCGCGGGTGGTATTTGGACGGGTCCGTTGTGTCGGCCACAAAAAGCACGTTGGAAATCAGCGCATACAGACCCTCACGCAAACGTATATCTTCTTCATCTGTTTGGCCTTCAAAGTAGGCTTCCACTTGGCGTTGGGTTTTAAATTCGTCGCGCAAGCGGTAGGTACCGTCGTCATTTTTTTCCAAGAATTTCTTTTGGGCTTTGGCGGCCAGGTCACCGAGTTTTTCATCCAAATAGGCGTCGGTAATCAAAGGCTCCAAATAAGCCGCGTTAAACGTAAAACCGAATTTAGCCATTTCGTCTGCCGTCAGCGGCAAGGCGGGGGAAAACTGCCCCAGCAGCCCTTGTACGCTGTGGGTGGGAATTTCCCAAATGCGGAAGAACCCTAAAATGTGATCTATGCGGTACGCATCAAAATAAGTGGCCATGTGCGTGAATCGGCGCAGCCACCAGCGGTAGCCGTCTTTAGCCATTTCGGCCCAGTTGTACGTTGGGAAACCCCAGTTTTGACCTGTGGCCGAAAAAGCATCCGGCGGGGCACCGGCCTGCGCGTTTAAGTGGAACAAGCGGGGCTCGGTCCACGCTTCCACGCTATCGGGCGAAATACCGATGGGGATATCGCCTTTTAAAATGACGCCGTGCGCGCGTGCATAGTCGGCCGCGGCTAAGAGTTGGGTGTGCAACACAAATTGTACGTAGTACCAGAAACACACCTGCACGTAATCTTGCGACGTGGGCGAGCAGAACTGTACCAAATCTTCGTACGAGAACGGATTATATTTCGGCCAGTCCGGGTAGTGGGCCGTGCCGAATTTATCGCGCAGCGTGCAGAACATAGCATACGCCGGCAACCAATGCACGTTGGCCGCAAAAAACTGGCGGAACGCCGGGGTGGACAGCACGTCTTTACTTTCCGTCTTGAACGCGTGTTGCAAGGCCGTTAGTTTTAAGCTGAGGGCGGCTTCGTAATCCACTTGCGGTAAGGCGTTTAGTTCTTCGCGCTGTTTTTCCCATTTTTTGGCGGTCTTTTTGTCGGGCGCCGGGAGTGCGTCCACATTGACGTAAAGCGGGTGGAGCGCATAGACACAAAGCGCGTTATATGGGTACGAGTCCTGCCAGGTGTGGGTTAAATTGGTGTCGTTGACCGGCAGTAGTTGGATGACTTTTTGACCCGTGGCAGCGGCCCAGTTGGTCAGGGCGTTGAGGTCACCAAAGTCGCCCACGCCCCAGCCGTGTTCGCGGCGCAAGGAGAATACGGGAATCACCACCCCGGCTGCGCGAAACAGCGTGGCGTCCTTAAAATGCGGGCGCAGGCCTTCCAGCACGTGCACTTGTTTATCCGCAATTTGCGGCAAGGCGAGGGTGCGGTTGGGGCCTTCTTCCCACAGAACTTTATCTTGCCCCTCGGTTTTCACAAAAAACTTATACTCCAAACGCGCGGGCAGTTGGGCTGCGTCCAACGCCAGTACCCATTCGTTGGGTTCGGTTTCCGCCAGCGCGACGGCTTCTTGTGTGTTCCAGTTGCCCAGTTGCGGGCAGTTGCCGCAAATATATAAGGTTTGGTTGGAGCACAGCTGTGCGGCTTGCGCACGCAAGGCAAGCGTGCGGTTAAAGAGGGTAAAGGTTTTACCGGGTTTGCGTTCGCGCGGACGGAACACGTCCGTCACCGCCGAGGTGTATAACCACGATTCGCGCGGCAAATCGCGCCAAGTGTCTTGCAGGATATATTCGCTGGCGGTCGGGTCCACGGGCAAAGTGCGGGGAACCAGCTGCCATTCGCGCCGCACGGGCACGCCGTTATTGCGGACCTCGTAATGGTAGGCCATGGCCAGCGGTTGGTTAAATTCCAAAAGGATATGCCCGGTCCACGTTTGTCCGTCCTGCGTGGAGAGGGGAATGTTGATTTTATTTTCGTTAGCCGCGGCATGTGCGCGGTACAAAACGGCATGGAGCGTTTCGCCCCATACCGTTTGATAGTTAATTTGAAAAGATAGTTTCATCTCGTTACCCTTGTTGCACGGCTTGGTGTTCTTTTACCCACACGGTAAAAGCGGCGGCTACAAATAAACTAAGGCCGCCTACCCCCACCGCTGCAATGGCACTGCCGCCGAGCACGTGCTTCATAAACGGGCCGAAGAACAGGTTTACACAAATCTGCGGAATAACAATAAAGAAGTTAAACACGCCCATGTAAAAACCCATTTTGTCCGCCGGCAACGCGTTGGAAAGCATAGCATACGGCATGGATAAAATGCTGCTCCACGCAATCCCAATGCATACCATGGGGAGTACCAAACTCATTTTACTAAATTGTACGCCAAAAAGGGTAAGTCCTAAACTGGCCAGGCCTACGCCGCCGATCGTCAAACACACAATGTGGATGATTTTGGCGGAAAACTTAGTAGTTAACCACAACAGCGCAAACGCAAACACAAACGCTACACCATTGTAAATGCCAAAGCAGCTGCTGCCCCAGTTGGCGGCCATTTCATATTCGGGCGTGCCGGGCGCGGCGTGGAAAACGCCGCTGGCAATGCCGGGCGTAAAATAGACCCACATCACCATAAACGCGGCCCACGTAAAAAACTGCACCACCGCCAAGCGGCGCATGGTTTGCGGCATGGTAATCATGGCACTCCACATTTCTTTTAAGGAGTGCAAGGGGCTCACAGCCTTTTTTTGCAAGGCGCGAAATTCTTCCATATTAGCCGGCGGATATTCGGGCGTGGTAAGCACGGTAGCCAAAATGGCCCCAAAGAGTACGACAGCCCCTATATAAAAGGAGTAGCGCACGGTGGCCGGAATGTGGCCGAGTGGCGCCTCGGTACTCACGCCGAAGTACGTTAAAATTTGCGGCAAGAACGAGGCAATCACGGCGCCTGCGCCAATCATTACACTTTGCATGGCGTAGCCGGTTTTGCGTTGCTCTTCGGGCAAAATGTCGCCCACAAACGCGCGGAACGGCTCCATGCTCACGTTAACGGACGAGTCCAACAGCCATAGCGCAATTACGGCCATCCAAATAGCGGTGGCTTGCGGCATCAAAAACAGCGCAATCATGGAGAAAATCGCCCCGCCTAAAAAGTACGGGCGGCGCCGGCCCAAGCGGTTCCAGGTGCGGTCGCTAAAATAGCCAACAAGCGGTTGAACCAGTAACCCGGTGACGGGCGCGGCTAACCAAAGCATAGGGATTTGGTCTTCGCTCGCCCCCAGGCGTGAATAAATGGCACTCATATTGCCCATTTGCAGGGCCCAGCCAAATTGGATACCAAAAAAGCCTAAACACATAAACATAATTTGTGTAAATGTTTTAGGCGGACGTTGCGTGTTTGTTATCATAGACGCCTCCTTATATAAAAGTATAAGTGTATTATAACAAGATTTGGCCCTTTGTAAAGCACGAAAATTGATTAGAACGAGTTGGTATTTAACCTGTAGAGCGGGCAGAATTTCCCCAAGCACCGGGAAAAATAGTCACTACCCTGATTTGTCAAAATTGAGGATAGGCAAGGCCGTAAGTTGAGCGACGTTGCGCAAAGCAAACGCAAGAAAGCTCCTGTTTGTCTGCCCGACGGCGCACAGCGCCGCAGGTACGCGAGCGAAAGTTGGTGCGAAATGGAAAGATTTTGACAAATTGTTGGTCCACGTAAAAAGAAATATCGCGGGAAAGTTATTTAACGAACATCGCGCCCGCCGTTTTATTATTTATCCTAAATTTGGTATCATAATATTATGGAAACGAACGACAGCGTTACCGAGTACTTTAAACACCTCGGTAAAATCACCCAAGAAATCGACCGCGAAGAATTGGCGCGTCTGTGGAAACTTGTTAAAAAAGGCGACGAAGAGGCCAAAAACCGCATCATGGAAATGAACTTGCGCCTCGTCGTGCCGACGGCCAAACGCTTTCAGCGCCCCGGCATGGAGTTGATGGATTTAATTGAAGAGGGTAACCTGGGCCTCATGCAAGCTATTGAAAAATTTGAGCCCAAAAAAGGGTATCGTTTTTCCACCTACGCCATTTATTGGATTGAGCAGTATATCCGCAAATTTATTGAAGAACAATCCGGCTCCATTAAAATCCCGTCGCACGCGTGGGGCAACTTGAAACGCTGGTTTAAAGCGTGGAACGAACTCAAGGAAACCAACGGGCGCGACCCGTCACTACGGGAAATGGCCGAAGAATTAGATTTAAGTGCGCGGCAAGTTAAGTCCATTATGGACACGCTTAGCGCGGCCAAAGGCGTGGACTCTTTGACGTCCCTCGTGCGCGACGAGGACGAAATGACGCTAGAGGAAATCATCAGTGACGACGGCAAAGGTAACCCGCACGACGTCTTTGTAGCCAGCGAAGACCAAAGCAATTTGAAACAAAGTTTAGACGACCTGCAAGAGCGCGACCGCCAAGTGATTATCATGCGCTACGGCTTAGACGACAACAACCCCAAAACGCTGGGCGAAGTGGCCGAACAAATGGGCCTCTCGCGCGAGCGTGTGCGCCAAATTGAGGAGCGCGCGATTCGCACCTTGCGTTATGCGGCCCGCAAAGCCGGCATTTTGGAAATGACCGACGATAATTTCCGCACCACGAAACTACACGCGGCCATGCGCCCGCGCGTAAAAACCAACATCTTGGGTGAAGAAATGGACGACAGCCCGCTGGCCAAACTCATCCGCCACAAAGTAGCCCAGGCCAAAAAACATATGGCACAAAAAAAAGCCGCCGCTAAAAAAAGCGTAAAGAAAACCGCCAAAAAAGTTGTCCAAAAAGCAACTCCGAAAAAAGCGGCTAAAAAAGCCGTTAAAAAGGCTCCAAACGCTGTAAAAAAAGTCGCACCGAAAACAGCCAAAAAATCGGCAAAAAAAACTGCTAAAAGAGTTTCCAAAAAACGCTAAAATTTTGCCCCAGTAGCTCAACTGGATAGAGCAGATCCGTCCTAAGGATAAGGTTGGAGGTTCAACTCCTCTCTGGGGTATGTTTTATCTAAACGGCGTGCGCGACTCGGGAAAAAACGACTCCCCGCGACGTTGCGTTCTACGTGGACCAACCATTTGCCAAAATCTTCCCATTTCGCACCGACTTTCACTTGCGTACTTGCCGCGCTACGCGCGGTCTGGCAGACGTACGCTGCGGTCAACTTACGGTGCGAACTGCTTTGATTTTGACAAATCAGGGTACTTTTAGTTTTACCCGGTGCTTGGGGAAGAACTGCCTATCCATAAAGTGTCATCCCAAACCGCGATATTACCTTTAATCGCGCCCCGTAGTGTCTTAATACGGGGTCCTGGGATCTTCCACGCATGTCGTTTGTAAACAGCAACAGCAAGCGTTGAAGATCCTGAATTAAATTCAGGATGACTTTATTGTTTACTATGTTTTTTATTTCTTTTTTCATACTTTCTTTTCCTTATATATAGGTTGGCCCGGGCAAAATAAAACGGCTCATTCTGCCTGAGCGTTACCAATGCCCCAAACAAAACAGCCGTAGCCCACCTTATAAATAAGGCAAACATTCGGCACAAAACAACGGGTTTCGAAGGTCCGTCATCTTGTGCCTATAACAGCCGTTTTTGGTTTGGTAACGGCTTTTAGTTTCCTAAAAGCGCATCTGCACCTTAATGTGCAGTCCCAAAAACAGTTTTTAAAATTTTAAAGTTTACGCGTTAACGCGTGATTTTTTGTCCTCCTATAAAACTGACACTTTATTATATCAAAATTCTAATCAATTTTTTGTGCTTGACCGCGGACATCAAAATTTTTATCCTACTAGCACACTCAAAAAGGGGGAAAACTATGAAACACGAATTTTTGGACCTCATCAAAGCTCGCCGCAGCCGCTACGATTTAACGAGTAAAAGCACGCTACCTAAAGACGAACTTGTGAAATTGGTGCAAGAAACCGTCAAGCATACGCCCAGCCCGTTCAACAGTCAAAGCACGCGTGTGCTCCTCTTGTGCGGGGTGCGCCATAAACAGTTTTGGGATATCGCGCGGCACGAACTGCAACAAATCGTTCCGCCCGAAAAATTCGCATCGACCGAAGAAAAACTGGCCGCTTTTTCGGCCGCGCACGGCACGATTTTGTTTTTTGAAGATTGGAGCGTGGTGGAAAGTTTACAGGCGCAATTTCCCACGTATAAAGACCAATTTCCGCTGTGGGCCTATCAAGCCAACGCTATGACGGAGTTTGCCGTGTGGACTGCGCTGGCCGAAAACGGCATGGGGGCCAGTTTACAGCATTATAATCCGCTGGTGGATTTAGAGGTGCACCGGCAGTTTCACGTGCCCTTGGATTGGAAGCTCATCGCGCAAATGCCCTTTGGCGTTGCTCTTAGCAAAGAGGCGCCGGACAAAACGTTTGAGCCTATTGACGAGCGCGTGCATGTAGCGTGTCCGTAAAAATGACTTACGATAAGGGACTTCTATTGAAAGTCCCTTATTTTAGCGTGTTACTGTTTAGGATTAAAAACCCATTTATCAGTTTGGGTATCCAATGTGTAATTGGCTGCATCCCATTCTTTGGGCCGGATATAGGGGGGGACATTCGGAAGTTGGGAGGCAAACAATTGACGAGCTGTCATTTTATATTTCTTATCTACATTATTTTTTAAATCATTTGCCATATTGGCGAAAGGTGGTAATACGGAAACTTTTTTACCGGGGAAATTACGCTTAACAGCTAAAATAGCCGGTATTAAATCACTATCCGCAGAAACAATAACCGCTTCATCAAATGTGTTTTTGAGGGCATTTTCCAAAAGATAAATAGCTATATTGACATCCGTTAATTTTTCTTCATGTCCTATATACGAAGAATTGCAATTAGAACAATGACGGTTTTTCTGTTTGAATTTACCATAAATCATTTCTATTGAATGTGCGTGTGCTAATAAAGCGGAGATATATATTTGTTGTTTTGCTAGAGAATTGCTTTTCCATGATAAAGTGGTAAAGTATTTAATCCCTGCCAAAATTTCAATATTGGTATCTATAAAAAAAGAACATAATTTTTCTAAATCAAGCCATTTGGTATTGATAAAATTGATATCATTTTGATAAGCGCGTTCTATAGCGTGATATAGATTAAAACCGTCAATAAAGAACATTTTGCGAACTTTTTGTTTCTGCATTTTTTACCTCTATAAAAAATCCCCGGGCCTTTGGAGCCCAGGGGGACAGTCAAATCTGTTCAACTTGGCTGTGATGTACATATAGTATAACTGATTTTTTGAGTTTTTTCAAGGGCAAAATTTAAGGGGGACTAGGACTCTCCTTCCGGTCATTTTACTGACGTAAAATGCCTGCAGTCCGGCCTCGCGGTTTTTGCCTTTCGCGGCTGTCGCACGCTCAAACAAAAACATCGCTCCGGCTTTCTCGTCCTAACGCAACACCCAGCAGTGGGTGTTGCTGTCCGAAGACACCAAATTAAAAAGCCCCCAAAACCGGACTCGGTCACAAGTCGGCTTGCTGACGCGCGCCGCTCGCGACCCCGCCTCGCCATGCTCGCCTTTCGTGTCCGCGTTGCGCACACTCAAACTCGCATAAGGCTCCGGCTTTCGAGTCCTAGACGCGGACAAAGCAGTTTGTCCGCTTCCGGAAAAATTTAAAGGGGGCCCTAAAAAAGGGCCCCCTTAAATTTGGTTTCCGGACTAGGACTCGAACCTAGAATGACTGGACCAAAACCAGTAGTGATACCATTTCACCATCCGGAATTAAATCGGAAGATACTGTTTATCCTGTTGCAGCATTTATAAAGCCACAGTATCTAACGTATAACGTTTAAGCTTGTGCCGGCGAGGTAACAGCCCGGTCTGCTTGTGCCTCTAATTCTGCCTGGTACGCTTGCAAGATATTTGTTTCCAAATAATCGCGGAACTCTTGCGTAATGGGGTGGGCTAAATCTTTGTATTCATTACCCGCGGTTTTACGCGAAGGCATACATAAAATAAGTCCTGTTTTACCTTCCACTACTTTCATGTTGCGTACAGCAAAGCAATCGTCAAACGTTACACTTACGAACGCTTTTAAGCGTTCTTCGTTAGTTAGATGTACTTTTATCTCGGTGATTTGCATGTGTAGGCCCTCTGTAAAAAGACACCGGGAAAACCCGTGCTTTTGTGAGTTGTAACTCAGTTGTAAGTTTTTGCGCTTCTTGTTTAGTGCCAACTAACGCAAATACAGTTGAGCCGGAGCCGGACATCCTGCATACACCGCCGTTTACTGTCTGTAAAGTTTCTAATGTTTTCTTTACGGCCGGAACAAACGGAAATACAAATTCTTCTAATCTGTTAAAGAGCAACGGACCCCAACTTGCTACCGGGTCCCCGTTTTGTACGACAGTTATTAGTCTATCTAATTTGGAAAGATTTGTCAACATCTCGTCGGGCGACGGCACTTGCATCCGGGCAAAAACTTCTTTAGTGGATACGCCTGCTTGCGGGTACACCAGCACCAAATGCGGTAAGTTTTCCGCACAAGGGATCGGCGTTAATTGCTCGCCGATTCCTTGCCCTTTTAAAAACGTATCGGGGTATAAGAACAAAGGTACATCCGCCCCTAAGCGTGCCGCCAGCCCAATTAAATTCAGCGGGTTTTTGCCGGCCATTTCACACAATGCTAGTAACACCCCCGCCGCGTCGGACGAGCCCCCGCCTAAGCCGGCGCCGGTGGGAACATGTTTGTCTAACGTCAGGCGCACACGGGCCGTCAGGCCGTAATGCTGCAAAAAAGCGTGGGCGGCTTTCCAAATTAAGTTACTGGGGGAGCACGGTATTTTTTTGCCCACCGGCCCGGTAATTTGCAGTGCAATGGAAGAATTATGCGCGGGGGTTACTTCCACGGTTAGCGTGTCGCCCAAATCAATTTTGGCAAACAGGGTGGCCAACTCGTGGTAACCGTTGGGGCGCTTGCCCGTTACTTCCAAAAATAAATTTATTTTGGCGGGGCAGAAGCGGGTAATTTTCATGAGGGGCGGTACTCCGTATTGTGGATCACGTTGCCCCAGTGGTATTCTTCGCTGGCGAGGAGGTCGCCGGTTTCGTCGTATGTGTTGCAGGGGCCGTTGCGCATACCGTCTGAATACATTTCCGCTAAGCGCACTTTGCCGCTGGGGAAATATTCGGTGCGGTCGCCTTCTAAGCGGCCGGAGGCATAGTTTTCCTCATACCATAGTTCGCTAGAGGGAAAATAGATTTTGCGTACGCCTTGTAATTTGCCTTCTATATAGGTTTCGTCGGCTTCCAACACGCCGTTGGGATAATACGTGCGGTGCGGTCCGTGCAAGCGGCCTTTGGAGTAGGTGGCATTTTCGCGCACGGTGCCGTCGGCCTGGGACAAGGTAAACGGCCCGTCTAACAGGGCATTGACGTAACTGCAAATAGTGTGAAAAGTAGTGTGCCGGGCGTAGGAAAAATACTCCGCCGGGCCTTTAAGCACGCCCTGTTCATAGGTTTCTTTGGAGAGCACTTGCCCGTTGTCATCATAGCGGATTAAAAGGCCGTGGAGTTTATTGTTTTGGTAAACGGCCTCGGTTTTAAGTTTGCCGTTTTCCGAAAATTCTTTAACCGGCCCGTCGGGGATAGAGCCCAGCAGTTCCAGCGTAGCCCCGTTGGAGGAGAGCGTTTCCTCGGCAATTTGTTTGCCGTCCACGTAGAAGGCCCGCACGTCTTTACTGCTTTTGAGCACCGTGCCGGGATAAATGGGCGTAGTTTTGGTTTCTTCCAGCTGTGTTTGTTTCAGTAAATCGGGCGAGGTATGGTCGGTTACGTCTATCAACTGGCCGTGTTCGTAATCCTCGGTATAGGTAATGGTATTGTCGGTCAAGTTGCGCACTTCCAAATGGCCGTGTAATTTGCCGTTCAAAAAATGTTTGGTGGTGGCGGTGGTGGCAGCAACCTCGGTTACTTTTCCTTCGGGAAGTTCCCCGGTGGTGTTGATGATATTGTTATCTTTATCTAAAAATTCTTTGGCCACGCATTGCGCCTTGTAATAGGTACGGGCTTGCGGGGTGGAAATACAAATAAATTCTTCTTTCATAGGGCCTCCCTGTGCGGATATTTTACAATACTTTGTTTCATAGGACAATATGTATAGATACCATACAAGCGGTTGACTTTTGAACCTTTGTATAGTAGACTATTAATGTGTATATTACTGTTTTGTGATAAGAGGAGGGACTATGTCCAAAAAAAGAAAAGCATTCACGCTGACGGAATTACTGGTAGTGGTGGTAATTATCGGCGTATTGTCTGCGGTGGTGTTGCCGAAATTTACCAAGGTAATAGAAACGCGCAAGACAACGGAAGCGGAA
>JAZUSP010000026.1:0-133596 GCA_045606805.1 Elusimicrobiaceae bacterium
CGCTGGTAGTGGCTTTTAACGGCCTGCGTGGAAGATGCCGAAACAAGTTCGGCAATAATTTTTATAGATGTATTTTTGTCTAAAAATAGTTCAAAATCATTTCTAAGACGGTATTACCAACAAAAAGTTCCATTAGGCCAAAAACCCCAACAAAAAGCCCCCAACCGGGGGCTCTCATTTTAGAGTGGTGTAATCCGTTTTGCGTTAGCGTGAGAACGTGTTTTGGTGTAGCGGTTCTAACGGGAGCCCTTCTAGTTGTGGGGATAGCGATACAAACAACTCGCGCGTATAGCAATTGGCTATCAAGTAAAGCGGTTTTTCCTGCGGCGCAGGCTGTAAGGTGAGGCGCACCAAATAGTGTTCAAATTCTTCCGTTTTGGTGGGCACATAACGGGCCTGTGCCGTACCTACGGTTGTACCGTTTCTGAGGAAACGCAGCAAAAAATTCGCTTGCGTCAAAGAGAGGGTTTCCACGTCGATGGGGTTGGGAATTTTAAGTATAAAATGCCCCAACACGGTATTGGTACGTAACGCTTGTTGCCAAACGGAAAGATACCTCTTCGCTTTTTGATGTGGACCGGCAGCCAATGCGGGGGTTTGCCGGGGAGCCAAAAAATCCCACTTAATTTCTACAGAGCGGGTAGGTGTAGCTGCGTGGTAGCGGCGCTGCACCGCTTGTACCCAAGGCAGTTTTTGTTGGACGGTTATATAGCGGCTTATTTTATGGTGTAGCTGCTGGAAGAGGTTGGAGGAAGCCGTCTCTTGTGCTATAGCCGGCAACGTACTGAGTAAAAAATAACTGAGGATGATTAGTTTTTTCATAGACCTAGTATAACAATTTAACGTGCTGCAAAAACAGGGTCTTTAGGCCTATAAAGCCGTTGGGCCCTGTACAAAAACACAGGCAAGCCGATTATTTCAAATGCAAGCCGTATTTACCGTCAGAAGTGGTGTATAAATTGTCCGACATTAAATACACATTATGGGTGGGCACGTCAATCCATATTTCCACATTTCCTCTCGGCTCGCCCTTAATTTGTAAGGACAACGTGTAAGAATACACGCGTTTGGTTTGGGTAACACGGGCAACGCGCAGTCCCTTTAAAAAAGCATGCAACGCGGCGTAATTATCCGGCGATAAGTTTGCCAAATCCGTTGAAATCGGCGCCACAAAGGAAAACCCCTTCAAGGCTTTATTACCGCGGATGCTGCTTCTTAGCTGGGCAATGCGCTGCATATATACGCGCTCATCCCGAGAACTCAGTATTTGGTTGGGAATGAGCGGCAGCCCGGTTTTGGCACCGTTTGGGTATTGCTTGTACATCTTTTGGATTTGTTGAAGTTGCGCTTGCCACGTGGGTGCGGCTTGCACGTTGGCCACGGCGCGGGTTACACCGTCTTCAATTAACGGGATTTTAGCATAGCGTCCCGATTGCGGTCCGGCCCACAGCACGGCGGCAGCACTTAACAACAACATACTTATTACTATTTTTTTCATCATTTTTTCCTCATTTACAGGGCGGCAATTTCGGCCCCGGTTTGATTTAATTTTTCCCGCACTAAAGCGAGTAAGGCCAAACGGTTTTGGCGTAGTTTCTCGTCAGGCACGTTGACCATGACGTCTTTGAAAAACACTTCCAAGGGTGCTTTAAACACTTGCAGGTTTTTAAGCGTAGTTAGATAGTCTTTTGTAGTAGCGGCCGCACAAGGCGGACAGTTTTGCGCCGCTTCAAACAACGTCTTTTCGGCCGGCATTTCACAGAAATCCGGGCGGAAAATTTCCTCTCTTTTTCCGGCTTTTTGCAAGATATTTTGCACGCGTTTGGCACTTTCGCGCAGGGCGGCAAATTCGGGCGCGGTTTGCACTTGTTCCAACGCGGCCGCTAAATTTTCCACCTGTGCTAAGGGCAATTTATCCCAGTTAGCAACGGCTTTTAAGACGGCGGGATTATGCCCTCGTTCTTGCAGCACTACGCCCAAACGCTGGGCTAAAAAGTCCGTCAGTTGCCGGACAATTTCGCCCGTAAGGCGCGGTCCGTAGGCTTGCTGTGTAAGGGCCAGCACGTGCGCCACGGATACCTTCCAGTTATTTTCTAAGAGGATGCGCACCACGGCAAACGCTTGGCGGCGCAGGGCAAAGGGATCCTCGCTACCCGTTGGGATTTGGCCGATTAAAAAGTTCCCGGCCAGCGTGTCCAGTTTCCCGGCTAAGGACACGATATTGCCCGCCACGGTTTGCGGCAAGGCCGACGTAGAAGTTAAGGGCCAGTAGCACTGTTCCATGGCTTTGGCGGCGTCTTTTTCGGCTTGGGTTTTGGCCGTAAGTGCGGCGTATTGGCCGCCCATATAGCCTTGCAGTTCGGGAAATTCGTAGACGACGTGGCTGGCAAGGTCGTCGTAGCAATGCAAGGCAGCGTGCGCGGCGGCGGTTTTATCCAGGCCAAGCTGTTCGCACAGCGCACGGGCGATTTGCTCGGTACGCAGGGCCTTTTCATCCATAGAGCCCACCGCTTCGAGAAATTGGATATTTTTAAGTTTGTCGTGAAACGCGTTTAAGCCTTCTTTTTTATCGTTCTCAAAGAAGAACACCGCGTCCGAAAGCCGCGCCGACATCACTTTTTTAAACCCGCTCATTACTTCGGTTTGGTTGGCGGAAGACCCGTCGCGCACGGCGATAAAATAGGGTTGCAAGTTGCCTTTTTTGTCCACCACCGGGAACATTTTGAGCTGTTGTTTTAAGACGGTGGTAATCAGCTCGCGCGGCAGGGTAAGCGCTTTGAGGTCCATATCTCCGCCCACAGCCACGGGGTGCTCGGTGAATGCCACGGTTTCTTGGATTAACGTTTCGTCCAAGTCAGCTTGGTAGCCGCGCACGGCTGCCTCACCGGACACGCTTTTAATCAGCGCGTCGCGCCGCTCGTTAGGCAGTACTAAAACAGGGGGGAGTTGGTCCTTTAAAAGCTGCACGTAATAGTCTTTGTCGGCGCGTTCCACTTTGATAGGTTTTTTGCCGTAGGAAAGCATGGGGCGCGTGTAGCGGCCCGATTTTACGCCCGCCACCGTAAACGAAATAGCTTTTTCCCCGTACAGGCCGATAAGCGTGCGTATCGGACGCCCGTAGCGTAGGCCCGTTTCTTCCCACACCATATTTTTAGCAAACTCTAGGCCCGTTACTAAGCGCGCAAAAATTTCGGGCAGCAACTTGGCGGTTTTTTCACCCTTGATATGCACTTGCGCATAGATAAAGGGGCCTTTGCCCTCATCTTTAATGACAAGGTCTTGTGGGCGCACGCCGTTTTTCTGCGCAAATCCGGCGGATTGGGGGGTAAAGTTGCCCTGTGCATCTTTTAAGAGCTTAGCGGGCGGACCTTTGACTTCTTTTTGGATGTCGGCCGATTTTTCGGCCAGGCCGCGTACAAACACCACTAAACGGCGTAGCGTGCCAAACGTTTCCACGCTCTCATACGAAAGGCGCTTTTCGTTTAACACAGTTTCGGTTAGGGTTTTAAGCTGATTTAAGGCCGGCACGAGAAAACGTGCGGGCAAATGTTCGGTTCCAATTTCTAACAGTGCATTTTGCATAGTGTGTTTTTCCTTACTGTGCCCCTCGCGGGCGTCTATACATTATTTTTTAGAGTCCGCGTTCGGCGCGGGCGAAGCAGGGTGCTCAGCACCCTCCACATACGCCTTGGCACAGGCTTTGGCCAGGTTACGAATCTTGGTAATGTTGTTGGTACGGTCCTGCACCGAAATCGCGCCGCGGGCCTCTAACATATTAAAATATTGAGAAAGTTTCATCGTGTTATCATACGCCGGCAAATAAAGCCCCTTTTTGCACAGCGCATAGCATTCTTCTTCACACTCTTTAATATAGCGGCGCAGGTGGTCCACGTTGGTCTCTTCAAAATAATAGTGCGAGAATTGGCGCTCGCCTTCGTGGTGCACGTCGCGATAGGTGACAGTATCGTTCCAGCGCAAGTCAAAGACGTTGTCCACTTTTTGGCAGTACATGGCAATGCGTTCCAGACCGTAGGTAATTTCAACCGTAATAGGGTTCAAACTGTAACCGGCCATATTCTGGAAATACGTAAACTGCGTAATTTCCATGCCGTCGAGCCAAATCTCCCAGCCTACGCCCGAGGCGCCCAGGGTGGGGGATTGCCAATCGTCCTCAATCCAGCGCACGTCGTGCTCTTTGGGATCCAGACCGATGGCTTTTAATGAATTTAAATAAATCTGTTGGATGTTCTCCGGCGCGGGCTTCATAATCACCTGATACTGATAGTATTTGCCCAGACGGTTGGGGTTTTCGCCGTAGCGGCCGTCGGCAGGGCGGCGGCAGGGCTCTACATACGCGCGGCTCACAGGTTTTGTAGTGAGCGAGCCGAAAAACGTTTCGGGGTTATAGGTGCCGGCGCCTTTTTCCAAGTCGTAGGGTTGGACGAGCACGCAACCTTGCGCGGTCCAGTAGTGATTAAGCGCGGCAATGATGTCTTGAAAGTTCATTCCTTGTTTCTTCATAGAGATATTATACAATTTTTCCGTGTAAGCGTTGGTAAATTTCTGCTACGCAGTCGTTTAAATGCTGGTTAATTTGGTTATTCCAAAAACGCACCACTTGAAAACCGCATTTTTCCAATTTCCAAGTACGTTTTTGGTCGGCTTCGTTCTGGGCATGTTGAGAGCCGTCCACCTCAATAATCAGTTTCTTCTCCAAGCATACAAAGTCCGCTATATACTGATTAGCTATAAGGTATTGCCTATAAAATTTAAAGCCCAGTTGGTTATTACGCAAACGATTCCATAGCTTAGCCTCTTGTGGGGTTTTGTTGCGCCGTAAAGACCGGGCGAGCTGTTTCATATTAGCCGTACGATACTGATGATGTGATTTTGTTGACTTAGGAAACTTTTGGGAAACGTGGTTTACTGGGTGCTCACTGTTATTTTCAGCTCGTTCCTTGTGGTACTTAGCGCACAATACCGCTTTTACCTCGCCCCTTGTGGGAGAGGATGCCCGTAGGGCAGGTGAGGGGTTATCAAAAAGTATTTCCTTTTTGGAAAGTGTGGCCGAAGGCCGGGTGAGAGGTTTTTCTGGAGAAGTATTATGTATCCTGTCTGTGTTTTTTGCATGGTCTATGTTGTGTTTTGAATTGTTTATCATATTGCTTATCTTTTTCTATGAATTGTTAGGATTTCAGTTATCTTCTCCCACAAGAGACGAGGGAAACAACTCTTTCTATTGTACCACATATTGCGAAGACAACCCTCTTTTGTTATACTATACATACAATTTAATCTGTTTTTGGCGCCGCTAGGAACGGCTCGCTAGTAATAGTAGATAGACCCCAAAAATAGTCGTATATAGGTACAACGTGATAGGAATTGCAAACCTGTTGTGTTGTACCGAATGTTTCTCATTGAAAAATGAGGGATTACGGCTGTGTATTTGTGGTTGAGGTCTATCTACCCCAAGTATAATAGCCGTTTTTATTGGTTTGCTGGGCAGATAATTGTGAAATTTAAACATACAGGAGAAAATAAAATGAATAGTAACAAGGCTATAAATTTATTAGACAACCCCTCACCTGCCCTACGGGCATCCTCTCCCACAAGGGGCGAGGGAAACGGCGTGCAAGGTTTTACGCTCATTGAGCTATTAGTGGTGGTGCTGATTATTGGCATCTTGGCGGCGGTGGCGTTGCCGCAATATCAAAAAGCGGTAAGTCATGCGAAATTATCTAATTTTCGAACTTTGGGGTTATCTATAACGAAAGCAATAAGAATTTATTATCTACAAAATGGTATTTGGCCTTCTTCAGTCAGTCAATTAGATGTACAATTACCAGCGGATATGTCTGTGACAAACTATAATTTAAATCATTCATGCGCCAGCAATACAACTTTATTTTGTTGCTTGGATAAACCCGTTCTTAATGGCAGAAACGGGAAAATCCTTTGCGGAGATAAAGATTATACACTTGTATTTGTTGCCTGGTATGCAAACGATAATGGAAAACCTTTTACATCTATCCAGCAATTTTGTTATCAACAAGCAGAGAAAAAAATATGTCCAGGTGTATTATTTAATCGAAATGCGCAATTGTTTATTTTCAATCAACTAAAAACTTTTCCGACTAGTTACAGTATGAATTAACTTACGCCAACAGTTCGTCCGAGCCGGACGGGCCACTCCCGCGCTTACCATCAACGGACTATCTTGCGTGAGATTGCGCGAGGGGTTCCGCTTTATTAAGCCAGTAACTCGTCTACGTCGGCGGGGACCTGTAAAAAAGAATCGTAAATCTTAAAAGCGTGCTCGCGGATGAATGTATCGGGTTTTTTAATGTTGGGAATCATACACGTGCGCATCCCGGCGCGAATCCCGGCCGTGGCCCCGGCGACGGAGTCCTCAAACACTAAGCAGTGGGCCGGGTCGGCCCCCAGTTTAGCGGCGGCGCGCAGGTAAACCTCGGGGTTGGGTTTTAGGTGCTCTACATCTTCGCACGTGGTAATGGCGGCAAAGTACTTAGCCAGGCCGGTTTTATCCAAATAAAACTCCACCCATTTGCGGATGTTGGACGACGCTAACCCCAGCGTAAGCCCGCGCTTGTAAAACAGTTCCACAGCGGCTTTGGCACCCGGCATAAAGGGGATATCCCCGCCGCGCTGGAGGTAGTCTTCCACCAACTGATAGGTACGGCGTTGCAGATGGTCCGTGTCGGTATCTTGGCCGAAATGCTGCTTGATGAACTTGTTGGCTTCCTCGCGGCTGATGCCGACGCCCTGGGCGAATAAATCAAAGGTAAAATCGAGCCCCATTTCGGCGGCGGCGGCGCGGTAACACTCAAAGTAAATAAGCTCGGTGTTATAAAGTGTACCGTCCATATCAAAAATAACACTTTGGATCATATTCGTATTTTATAATATTTAAATGCGCCTGCACAGAGAGAGTTATTGCCTTAATTCTCGGTATTGGCCTAAGGAAACGTTGACGCTGTCCAGGCAACCGCTTGCGCAGGAAGATTGCCCGTTATAAACGTAAACATGGCGGTCCTTTTGAGAATAGCACCACCGCTTCATAGTAGCCCGGTTAATGGCTTGTAGCAAGGTGTCACACGCGTTGATGAATTGGGTTTGGGCCTGGTAGAAGGCTTTTAACTGCGGGCTTACCAGGTGAGCACGTACAAACGCACGTTGTTTAAGTACCATATCACGCAGTTTTTTTAGTTCATCACGCGATTGGAAAAAAGATTCAAAGGCCTCTTCAAATGCGTCGCTTTGGTCGTAAGAGAGGAGCTCATTATATAAGCGCACATATTCCAGCAAAGGGTGTTGTAATACTTTTAAGTTAAGGGCAACTACACTGTTGGTAGGGGCGGAAGCCGAAAACCGGAGTTGCTTGAGCCGGTCTTGGGTGGAAAGGACCGCTGCTTTGGCGGGGGAATAATTCAAAAATTGTAGCAAATTGGCAAAAAACCTCTCATCTGTGACAGATAAATTTGACGAAGCTACTAAATAGTCAATACGTGCCCCGCGCGCCCAGTGATAGAGATTGTAGAGCGAAGACGCATGGCACGAGTGCAACTCCATCACATCCACGTGCAAATGTTGACTGATGACGGCCTGGGTAATTTGCTGGGAGGTAAAGTAGGTTTTTGCGTAAAAGAAACCGGTATCGTGCGAGTGGGCCTCCGCCAGGATCCCGGTGTAAAAATCAGGGTGCCGGCTAAAGTGTTTTAACAGTGTTTCCCACAACAAAAGCGCAGAAGTGGAAGCGGGAATAATCTGTTTTTCTTGGCGGACCCCGTTGTTCCCGGGGTCGGGATAAAAAATATAGAGCGAGTAGGAAGAAGAGGGGGTTTGCTTAGCGGGCGGCAGATAAAGTACGGCGGCAACGGACAGATATCCGGCGCGCATTTGGGTGTGTATTTGTTGGAACAGGGATTGTAAATCGCGCTCGTGGGCAGATAAAAATAAGGCCATTTGCCAAGGTTTCGTACCGGAAGAATTGGTAAATACATCCCCTTGGGACAGTACATTTTGGTAAGCTTTTTCCAGCAGGGTGTCTGCTTGTTCCAAGGCAGAGGGCGCACTAAGGGCGGCCCCGGTTTGATTAAAACCGGATAAAATGCACGCACCCAACAGAACTGACAACATATATTTTTTAAGCATATTTTCCTCTCACTCTTAGAATAAGGGAAAATATACAAAAAACCAGGGCCCAAAGACCTAGACGAAGGAGCTAAAGGGCCTACCGGATGAGGACGGATACTTGGGGCTGTTGCACAAAACTGTCCTCTAACCCCAGCGGTTTGACGGTGTTTAACGGATAGGTCAAATAGCGGTCCAAAAACCGGCGCACCACGTTATTGCACTTGGCTAAATATAACAGGTCTTGCGGGTCATCAAAGACTAAGTCGGAAAATTTACCGGTGTGCATACGCTGCCAAAACGTAAGCGGAATTTGCAAGACCGGGTGGTCCAGCCCAAAGCCGGCTAGCATCATAAGCCGCAAGGTAAACGCCGCGGCAAAGGCGGGGGTCGGCTCGCCATATTCCAGCTCCGTGAGTGCGGTGGTGAGGAGCTCAAATTTGGCCTCGCTCACCTGATGTAGCGGCGTCAAACGCAGGAAAAGCTCGCAACAATGCAGTGCCAGGTGTGTGCGCTTTAAATTACTACGCAACGTGGGGAAAACCGAGCGAATCTTACCGCCCGTTACCGTAGCCAGTACGCCGCCGCGCTTGACGTAAAAACGCAGGTCGGCCAGGGTGAGTGGCTCGCCCAGGGCTTTTAGTTTACCGGTAGTGCGGGCTACCCCGGGTAAACGTGCATTGAGGCGCCCGTGCGAGCGGGTATAGACGGAAATAATGCGGTCGCTTTCGCGAAACGCCTGGCGATATAAAACCACGGCGGCATCCGTAAAAATCATAGTTTTATCTTAGCAAATTCTTTTTGCAAAAGGAATATAAATAAGTTATAATATCCCTGTGGTCAACAACCATTTGAACTTAATGATAGGAGTGCACCGCGCCGCCAAGACCACAGCCGCGCCGTGCAAACAAAATTATGTTACCGACTTACAGACCCAACAAAAGAAGACGTGCCAAACATATCGGCTTTCGCGCCCGTATGGCCACCGCCGGGGGACGCAAAGTGTTGAGCGCCCGCCGTGCTAAAGGCCGCCACGAACTCATCCGCGCCGCTTAAGTGATATGTTGTCTAATGGTCTGCCGCGCCGGCTGCGCCTGCATTTACGAAGGGATTTTGAACACATTATCCAAGCAGGCCGCAAATTTCAAAACAGCGGGCTTACGCTGTGGTGCCAAATGCGCCCCGGCGGCCCCGCCCGGTTTGCGGTAGTGGTGTCTAAAAAATTAGGCCCGGCGGTTACACGTAACCGTACCAAACGAGTTTTAAGAGAAGCCTTTAGAACCTTACAGGTCCGTTTGAAAGCCGGGGCAGACATTATTATTAAGCCCCGCCAAAGCGAAAAGTTAAGTACCGTGCAAGCAGCGCAAGAAGCGCTCACGTCACTATGCGGCAAGGCCGCGTTACTAAAAGAATAAATGGGGGAACCCATGCAGAAACTTTCGCTCCGTTTTACAAAGGCAGTTACAGGGTGTTTGGCAGCCGGATACAACTGTGTGCGGCCCATCTTGGGGCCCCGCGGCGTGTGCAGGTTTACCCCTACATGTGGCCAATATGCCGGGCAGGCCGTGCAAAAATACGGCCTTGTCAAAGGCAGTTGGTTAGCCCTTAAACGCGTGGGAAAGTGCCACCCGTGGCACCCCGGCGGGCATGACCCTGTTCCCTAGGTTTTACAGGTTCCCTCTTAACGCGGTACCCGTACCGCTCAGTTAGAGGAGTATTATGAATAACCGACAGTTCCTCATCGCCGCTATGTTTTTTTTGCTGGTGATTACAGGATACAACCAATTTGTTGCACTTCCGCGTGCACGCGCGGCGCAACAAGCGGCCGAGGCGCAGCTACAACAACAAGAATCGCATCGTGCTGCCGCGCCTGCCGCTTCGGTGGTAGGTCCCGACGGGGCTTACCTAACTAAAGCTACATCTTCCCAAAAACCCGAAGAATTAACTACGCTTTCCCTGCCGCATGCGGATGTAACATTTTCATCCAAAGGCGCCGGAATTAAAACGTACTTATATAAGGATATTTTGGGCCCCGTGGACTTGACCCCTTACAAAGGTGAGGGCTACTTTGCCACGTTGCCGCAGGTGGATTTTACGGAATTTGCCCGTACCAAAGACAGTATTACGTTTGTGGGCGATATTGTTCCCGGCGTGAGCGTGCAAAAAACCTACCGTCTGCAGCCTAATGGCCTAGCGGAGCTGACGCTGACGTTTCACAATAAAACACAAGGTACGGTAAATCTGGCCGATTGGCAGTTTAATTTCGGCCCCGGCCTGGCTACCGTTAAAAGTGAAATGAAGGATAACGAGCGCGAAAGCAAGGCTGTGTACCTCGTGCAAGAGGCTGGCAAGAAAAACCCCACGCTGGAAACCTTCACTAAAAACGAAAAACAACCCACGCTTCCGTGGAAATGGGCCGGCCTGGAAAACCGCTACTTTTTAGCGGTGCTGGTGCCGCAGGATTTTACCCCCGGCAAACTGACGACCGAAAAACCCGTCATCGGCAACCAAAAGAGTTTTTGGTCGTCTATCGGGCTGTCCAGCGGTGAGGTCAAAGGCCCCGGCCTTCACATTGAAGTGCCCGGCGTGGCCTTAGAAGCGGGAACGAAGAAAACCTATACGTCGCACTTTTATTTCGGCCCCAAAGACTACAAGCTGTTCCAAACACCCGCCTTTGTGCCCTATCACTTTGAGCGCAGTATTGCGTTCGGGTTCTTTGGCGCGCTGGGGAAAATTGCCCGCAACATCTTGGAGCTGTTTTATAAGTGGACGGGCAACTACGGCGTGGCAATCATTATGATTACGGTGCTGTTACAGCTCATCTTGTGCCGGTTTACCATTATGCAGTTAAAATCGGCCGCACAAATGAAAAAGATTCAGCCCGAAGTCAAACGCCTCCAAACCAAATACAAAAGCGACCCAGCCTCCCTCCAGCGCGAAACGTTGGCCCTGTACCAAAAGCACCACGTCAATCCGCTGATGGGCTGCTTGCCTTTGCTTATCCAGTTGCCGATTTTTCTGGCGCTGTTTAATGCACTGCGCACGTCGTGGGCATTGCACGGGGCCAAGTTTGTGTGGTGGCTGACGGACCTGTCCGCCAAAGACCCGTATTACATCCTGCCCATTTTAATGGGGGTTGTGATGTTCCTGCAACAGCGCGGCAATATCCCGCCCGGTACCGACCCGGCACAAGCGGCTATGTTTAAATATATGCCGCTGATATTCACGCTGCTGTTTATGAATTTCCCGTCCGGGCTGGTGCTGTATTGGCTGACCAACAGCTTACTAACTTACGGGATACAGACGTTAGTCAATAAAAAAATGATTCAAGCTAAATAGGAGAATTTTATGTTATCAAAAGTAAAAGTACAAGGTAAAACCGTTTCCGAGGCCATCACCAAAGGCCTCAAAGAGTTGCGCATGCGCCGTGACCAAGTGGAAGTAAACGTCTTAGAACACCCCAAAAAAGGGTTTTTAGGCTTTGGCGCCAAACCCGCCGTGGTGGAAGTGCGCCAAAAACGCTGGATTTCCGACACGCTAGACAGCGAAGTGTATATGGACGTCCCCTCTAAACGCCGCCGCGCAGGCAAAGGCAAGGGCCGCGGACGCTTTGGCAGCCGCCGCAACACACGCCGCACCGCCGAAAATGCCCAGCGCACGCCGCGTGTACGCACCCCTAAAGAGAATGAACCGCAACTACCTCCTTGTGACGCCATTGTAAATGCCGTCGTGCCCGAAAATATGAAGGCCCCGCTAGCCGAGGCCAAAGAGTATATGCAAAACGTCCTTACGCACATGGGCATTAAAGTGGAAAATTTAAATAGTTGGTGGGACGAAAAACAACAACGCATCTTGGTCACCTTTGATTGCGACAAACCCGCCATTGTCATCGGTAAAGAAGGCAAAACGTTAGAAGCCTTGCAGTATTTGTGTACACTGTCCGTTACACGCAAGTTTGACAAAACCATCAGCGTGGTGGCCGATACGCAAAACTACTGGCGCAAAGCCGAAGATAAAATCAACGCCGAAATTGAACGCGCTGTGGATATGCTCAAGCACGGAGCCTCGGTGTTCCGTTTCCGCCCTATGAGCTCCCAACTGCGCCGCTACATTCACCGCGCCGTGGAAGGCAATGAATTTGTACAAACTGCATCCGAAGGCGAAGGCAAATGGCGTAAAGTCACGTTCCGCCCCACACAAAAAGCGGTAGACGCCGCCAAAGAAGGTGTTGCCCCGGCGGACTTTGTGCCCGGTGTAATCGGCGAGGATATCCCCGAAACAGCCGCCGCGGCCCAACCGGCCGAACCCGAACCGCAAGGGCAAATCCCGGCGTGGGCGCAAGCGGAAACGGCCGCTGAGCCGGTGGCCGAACAAACAACCGAAACACCCGCCGCTGACGGCGCAGAAAAAGACGAAACACCGACGCAAAAAATGGCCACGCAAACCGTAGCTACCACGGTCACGGAGACGGTGGTAGAAACGCCGCAACACATTGTGGAAGAACATTCGGTGGTTGTAACTACTCAAACCGAAGAAAAATAAAGCGAGGATTTCCTATGTAAAACCCCCGGCACTTACACCGGGGGTTCTTTTTTGGAGGGGAAAAACTCTTTTGGAGGTCAGTTTACAGCGTTTTGTTTGTTGTGTTGCAGGGCGCGGTCCTGCCGGATATAATTAAAAAGCTGGAATGTGGCAAACAGTTTTAAGAATAAAATCCCCGGCAGTACACGATACAAGAGCCGCTCAATTTTAAAAAGCAGCGAATTGCACTTGGAATTTTGTTTTTGATAATCTTTCCACAACGTTTGGGAAAGGTAAAAATCAAACAGGGGGGTGTCGGGGTGTAAATTGTTTTTATGCCACGGGAACTGCCCCAAAAAACGGTACATATGCAAAATAACCGGGTGGCGGCGGGCGGAGTCAATTTCGGCGCGCGTGTAGTAGTGAGCAAAGCCGTATACCCAAGCGTAGGCCCTGTCGCTATAAGCGCGGTGGACGGGCTGGAAGTTATACTGCGGGCCTACTACCCACAAACGGCCCTTCAAATTTAAATTCATCACATCCTGATTGGGATTGCAATAGCGGGCGCGTACGTGTTGTAAATGTTGAATAATAGAATCGGTAATATGAAATTTTTTCCAATTTTTAACATCTATGGTCAGCACCCCGGCATTGAAATAAGGCTCCTCTTTTTTAAACCCAATCACCTGTTTAATGCGCGGCGCAAGCGATTCCAACGAAACCGCTACGGCCGCCTCTGCAAAAGGAGGGGATACCAGGGGGCTTAAATCGCCGCAAATAAGCGTATCACAATCTAAATAAATCAGCCTTTCTACGTCGGGCGCAATAATCTTGTCAAAAAATAAACGGTAATTGGTGGTGTAATTGCCGCGGTAGGTAGGCACGCCCAACCCCTTTAATTTTTTATTAAAATCTTCGGCATTTATCAGCACCAGTTCGCGGCCAAACTGCCGGGCGGTGGCCTGGAGTTTTTGCTTATTTTCTTCGCTTACGTTATCTAATAACGCATAGACGCGGATATGCTGCGCCGTTATATTATTTTTAAAAAGTGAAAACATAGACACCCCCAAAAAAGGGGCATAGTTTTCGTCAGAAGCATAAAGAACGTTAAGTGCTGTGGACATACTTTTATTATAAAAATATATGTCGGCAAATGCAACCGGGTATAAATAAGCCTCTTGTGAGGCAATGCCTGACCTACAACGACAAAGCACCGCGCACAATAGTCAGTACCCCGATTTATCCCCAGCCTGTAGCGTTGCCGGCACTTCCCCAAACACCGGGAAAAATAGCCAGTACCCTGATTTGTCAAAATCAAAGCAGTTCGCACCGTAAGTTGAACGCCGCGTACGTCACCCGGACCGCCCGCTAGGGCGGCAAGTACGCAAGTGAAAGTCGGTGCGAAATGGGAAGATTTTGGCAAATAGTTGGTCCACGTATAAACGTGCATCACACCCGCCGTTTATGCTACAATAAAAGTATATTTCTTTTGGAGTTACTTATGCCCGACTTAGATACCCGTATCCCACCCCAAGCCCTCGACGCCGAAATGGCCGTGCTGGGCTCTATGCTTTTAGACAAGGACGCCCTTACCGACGCCTTGGAAATTTTGCAGCCCAACCATTTCTACAAGGACGCGCATCAAGTCATCTTTTCCGCCATTAAAGACTTGGCTGACCGCAACCAGGCCGTTGATATTGTAACGCTGGTGGAAGAATTAAAACGCCAAAAAGTGCTGACCAAAGTGGGGGGAGAGGTGTATCTGGCACAGTTGGAAGGCAAAGTATCCACCGCCGCTCACGCCAAGTATTATGCCGAAATTGTGTATAAAAAATTCGTCGTGCGCGACCTCATCAACACCGCCACGCGCCTGGTGCAACGCTGCTATAAAGAGGAAGATGACGACCCGCAAACGCTCATTGACACCGCGGCCGACCAAATTTATAAACTCAGCCAACGGCAAAAACTCTCGGGCTTTGTGTCGTCCAAAGACTTGGCGCCCGAAGTGATGGAAATGCTGGAAAAAGCCTTCAAAAACAAAAACACCATTCAAGGCGTACCGACAGGACTTAGCGAATTTGACCACAAAACCGGCGGGCTACGCAAGAGTGACCTTATCATTTTAGGCGCTCGCCCTAGCCAGGGCAAAACCGCACTGGCACTAAATATTGCCCACCACGCATGTGTGGAGTGCAATATACCGGTGGCGTTCTTCTCCTTAGAAATGGGCCGGCATATTATTTATGAACGTATGATTGGCGCCGCCGCCATGGCCGAAATCCACAAACTGCGCAGCGGTTACTTTGAAAAAAGCAAGTGGCAAGATTTAACACGCGAAATGGGCCGCCTGGCCGCCGCCCCGCTTTATATTGACGATACGTCGGGCATTTCCATTACCGAACTGCGCATGCGTGCGCGCCGCTTAGCAAGCGAGCTTAAAAAGCAAGGCAAGGAGTTGGGGCTGATTGTCATTGACTACTTGCAGCTCATTCGCGGTGGGGAACGGCGCAGTGAGAGCCGCCAGCAGGAAGTGAGCGAAATTTCCCGCATGCTCAAAGATTTGGCCCGCACGTTAGATGTGCCGGTGCTCGCTTTGTCGCAGTTAAGCCGTAAGAATGAGGACAAATCCCGCACTGACAACAAACCCATGCTTTCGGATTTGCGAGAATCGGGCTCTATTGAGCAAGATGCCGACGTGGTGGCCCTCATCCACCGCGAATCCTACTACAAGCGCGACGACGAAACACTCAAACGCAAAGCTACGCTCATCATTGCCAAACAACGAAACGGCCCTGTGGGCGATATTGACCTAGCATTCTTTGGCGAGTTTGCCCTTTTTACCAACCCCGCCCCCGAAGAAAGCGAGGCGGCCCCCGCCAATGCCGCGGAAATGGAAACGGAGATCCCCGAATAATGCTCCCTATTTTACGCCCTACCGTCGTGGAAATTGACCTAATTAAGCTCACGCGCAACTTGCGTAAAGTGCGCACGCAGGTAGGGAACGTAGAGATACTGGCCATTTTAAAAGCCAATGCTTACGGCCACGGCGCGCTGGCGCTCGGGAAATTTATTGAGGAACAAAAACTGGCCCAATGGTTTGGCGTAGCGTCGGTGGAAGAAGGTATTGCCCTGCGCGAAGCCGGACTAAAGACCCCCATTTTGGTATTAGGCAGTATCTATCCGTTTGAGGCATTTGAATATGCTATTAAGTACAATTTAGCCGTTACCGTTGCCAGCTTAGCGGCTGCCCAGGCCGCCTGCCAAACGGCCCAAAAAATGGGCCAACAAATCATCTGCCACATCAAACAAGATACCGGCATGGGGCGCATTGGCACCCGCGGCGGGGCTATTTTGAAAGTGCTTGAATTTTTACATAACAGCCCGCACGCGGTGCTGGATGGACTGTACTCACATTTGTCGTCGGTGGAGACGGACCCGGCATATACGCAAGAGCAAATCGGCTATCTGCGCGATACCTTGACCAGTTTACAACTCAAAGCAATTCCTGTTCCCCATGTGCATATTGCGGCCTCGACCGCCCTGGCGGCCCGGCCGGATGCGCACTATACACTCGTGCGCCCGGGGCACAGCATTTACGGGCTGGAAAACGGGTACGAACCGATTTTATCGTGGAAAACACGTGTGGTGTATGTAAAAGACGTGCCCGCCGGGGCCAGCATCAGCTATAACCGCTCCTTCCGCGCCAAAGAGCCGATGAAGGTAGCCACCTTGCCCGTTGGGTATGGCGACGGCTACCTGCGCACGCTTTCCAACAAAGCAGACGTCTTAATCGGAGGCCGGCGCTGCCGTATTTTGGGTAACATCACCATGGATATGTGCATGGTGGACGTCACGCACGTGCCCGGCGTAAGCGTGGGCGACGAGGTAGTCCTGGTCGGCCGACAAGGGGACGAAGAAATTACGCTACGTGAATTGGCGGATTTAGCCGATACCATTGATTATGAAATTTGCACGCAGTTAAACGCGCGCGTGCCGAGGATTTATAAATAATATGTTTGCAGCCATTGGAAGATATACGGCTTATTTGTTTGGGGAAATCGGCGGTAGTGCCAACATGCTCCACTCGTGTTTGTTTTGGCTCACGCGCAGCCGCTTTGAGTGGGCGCAAGCGTTGGAACAAAGCGTTGAGATTGGGGTAAACTCGTTTGGCGTAACAGCGCTTACCAGTTTATTTACCGGTATGGTGCTTGCGTTGCAGGCCGGCAATACTATTGGAAATATCTTTGGCGAGCCGATTTTTGTAGGCACGATTGTTACGTTTTCGCTAATCCGCGAACTGGGCCCCGTGCTGACCAGTGTGGTGGTTTCCGGCCGGGCCGGAGCAGCGGTAACGGCGCAAATCGGCACCATGGCCGTAACCGAGCAGATTGACGCGCTCTACACCCTGGGCACCAACCCGATACGCTACTTAGTACTGCCGCGTATGTTCGGCTTTGTACTGACGCTACCGATACTCACGCTGTTTTCCAACTTGTTTGGGGTCGTGGGGGGATATTTGGTGGCGGCTTATGCCCTCAATGTACCCGGCGAGGTGTATTTAACCGATATTACCTCGTTTATGGGCGTGAAAGATTTTATGCACGGGTTTATCAAAACGTTTTTCTTTGCGTTTATGATTGGCACCGTGTGTTGCTATAAAGGGATCAGCACGCGCGGCGGCGCCGAAGGGGTGGGTAAATCCACTACAGGGGCCGTCGTGACGACGATTGTGCTCATATTAGTATTGGATTACTTTTTAACCGCCATTTTGACGGCGTTTGGGATTTAAGATGATTGAAATTGTTCACTTGCAAAAATCATTCGGTGAAAAAAAGGTGCTCAAGGATGTCAGTTTGAAAATCCCCAAAGGCAAAACCACGTGTATTTTGGGCGGCTCGGGCAGCGGCAAAAGTACACTTATTAAGTGCTTAATTGGCTTGCTCAACGCCTCAAGCGGTAAAATTTTGGTGGACGGACGTGACATTACCAAAATCAAAAGCGAAATTAAACTGGCTGCGGTGCGCCGGCGGTTTGGGTATCTGTTCCAAGAAGGAGCACTATTTGACTCCATGACCGTGGGGGAAAACGTAACCTTTGGCTTAAAATATTTAACCGACGTGCCGGAAAGTGAGTATCCGCGTGTTATCAAAGAGAAACTGGCCCTCGTCGGCCTCAAAGAGGATGTGGCAGAGTTAAACCCCAGCGAGCTTTCGGGCGGAATGAAAAAGCGTGTGTCGTTGGCACGCGTGCTGGCCGTAGAGCCGGAAGTTATTTTGTATGATGAGCCAACCACCGGGCTGGACCCGATTATGTCCGACATTATTAGTGACCTAATTATGGATTTAAAAGCAAAACTGGGTGTGACGTCGGTGGTCATTACGCATGATATGCACTCGGCTTTTAAGATTGCCGACTATATTGCGTTTTTGTACGAAGGAAACATTTTACTGCACGGTACGCCGGAAGAATTTAGGAAAACGGACAATCCGTATGTAAAGCAATTTGTAGCGGGCAGTAGTAAAGGGCCGATACAAATGAAGTTACGCGCCGAGTGACGTAAAATTTAGGAGAAAAATATTATGAAGGATGAAACTAAGTTAGGAATATTCACAGTACTGGGGTTAATACTCTTTGGGTTTTCACTTTACTTTTTAGGCGGGCTTTCCGTCACGCGCACGTATGACGTTAACATTAAGTTTAACGACGTGTCCGGCCTACCCATTAAAGCGCCTGTCAAACTGGCCGGCGTGGAAGTGGGGCGTGTGAAAAAGATTAAAATTGAAGGGGAGGATGTTGTCGTTGTGGCCCAAATTCACGATGGGGTGGCCATCCGCGAAGGAGCCCAGTTTAGCGTGGTGATGACGGGAATTATCGGCAGTAAATACTTAAAAGTGGTGCAAGGCCTGCCCGGCGCGCCGCTTATCAAACCCGGCGACTATGTGTCGGGCGCCAACGATATCCCTATGGACGTGATGATTACGCAAACCATGGGCAGTATTAAAGAATTTGTGGACAGCGTCAACCACAACGGGCAACTGGGTGACCAGCTCAACCAAACCATGCTGGAAATGCGCCAGTTATCTGCCAACTTAAACCAAATGATTGCCGCCATGCGCCCGTTTATCACAAGCTCGGTGCAAAACATTGACGTAGCTACCGAACGCCTGGCCGACTTGCTGACCAGCATTGACAACGGCGAGGGCGTCATTGGTAGTATGCTCAAAGACCCCGAAATGAAAACCGAGGTCAAACAAACCGTAGCCGACCTGCGCACCACCATGGCCGAAGTCAAAACCGTAGTCGGCAAGATGAGCAAATTCCAGGTATATTGGGATTACGATTTCTTCTATATGCCTAAGGCCTCCCTTTCCACCAGTGACTTGGGTGTCAATATCTACACGCCCAGTGGATATACGTTCTACCATGTTGGTATGGCCAACTTAGGCAATAAAGACGACCGCGTGGACAGCAAAGATTACCTGGAGAAAAACAAATTTGATGCCCGCTTGGGTCTTTACAACCATTGGGTAAAATTCTCGGCCGGGCTCATTCGCGGGGCCGGCGGGGTGGCGGTGGAATTGCGGCCGTTCTACGCACAAAACTTTTGGAATCGCTTTACCTTTACCGGCGAGTTTAGCGACTGGGGCCGCGACCGCGTGATTAACGGGCGCTTGTTCAATAAACCTAACATCAGCTACGGGGTGGACTTCCGCTTTAACAAATACTTTAGCGTGGGGGCTTGGGCGCGCGACGCACTGGAAACCAATAACTTTGCTATCCGCGCCAACGTGGCGTTTAACGACCAGGACATCTCGTCGTTCTTCGGTTTAGCCGCCGTAGCGGGGACGAAATAATGAAATTTAAAACGGTCTTTGTCTGCCAACAATGCGCCTACGAAGCCCCTAAATGGGCAGGTAAGTGTCCGCAATGCGGAGCGTGGAACAGCTTGGTGGAAGAGGTCAAAGCGCAGGAAACTAAAAAGCCCGCCGCGCGTACGCGCAGTTTTACCGAGTTTACGAGTGAGGTTATTAAACTGGCGGACAGCAAAGCCGTGCGCGAAGAACGCATTGAAACCCACATTAGCGAATTTGACCGCCTACTGGGTGGGGGACTCGTTAAAGGGCAGCTTACGCTGTTGGCCGGGGCGCCGGGCATTGGTAAATCCACGCTGATGCTGCAAGTGGCGGCGCAACTGTCGCAAGCTAAAAAGGTGCTGTATATTTCCGGCGAGGAAAGCGTCAACCAAATCTCCGGCCGGGCCGAGCGCCTGGGTGTCAAAGGCGACAACATTTTTTTGCATTGTGAAACGGACATCCAAAAAATAGTGGAGTCTGTGGAAAACGTCGCCCCCGACGTGCTGATTTTGGACTCTATCCAAACCGTCTACCACCCGGAGTTTACCTCCTCTGCCGGTACCGTGGCGCAAGTGCGCGAATGTACAAGCGAACTGGTGCGCCTGTGCAAACCTAAAGGCATTATTACGTTTGTTTTGGGCCACGTCACCAAAGACGGCGAACTGGCCGGCCCCAAAATTCTAGAGCACATGGTGGACACCGTGCTGTATTTTGATACGGAAAAAGACAACGTACTGCGCCTCTTGCGGCCGCACAAAAACCGCTTTGGCTCTACGGGGGAAATTGGGTTGTTTAAAATGACGGGCCGCGGGTTGGAATCCGTAGATAACCCCAGCGAATACTTTTCCCAGTCGTCGCGCGATAAGGCCCTCAAAGGCCGCGCCTATAGCTTGGCGTTGGAAGGTTCTCGCCCGCTACTAACCGAAATTCAAGCCCTTGTCTCGCCCACGCACTATCCGTACCCGCGCCGCGTAACCACCGGGGTAGATTTAAACCGCTGTTTGGTTCTTTTTGCTGCGCTGGAAAAACATATCGGCCTTCCCTTGGATAACAAAGACATTTACGTCAGTATTGCTGGGGGGGTCAAACTCAAGGACCCCGCACTGGACCTGGCGATTTGCGCCGCCGTGATTTCGTCCTGCAAAGAAATTGCTCTGCCGTTTGACCACGTGTTTATGGCCGAGGTAGGCATTTTGGGCCAGGCCGCTAAAGTGCCGCTACTTGACCGCCGGCTGGAAGAAGCCCAACGCTTGGGTTTTAAGAAGGCATTTTGCGCCCCGGTTACCAAGCAAGAAAAAGAAAAATTAAGTAAAATAACCGTGGCCGAAATAGCGGACCTAAACGATTTGGCTATTAAACTGCGGTAAAAAGTCTGGGTCTTTTTTCCTGTGGGTCCTGGGTCTAAGGACCCATTCTTTTTTTGCGTCAATTTATCTACAATAAAAGAGTAAATTTTATAAAAAGAGGTGCGCATGAAAAAACTAGTATTACTTGTAGCAATTATACTGCTGGGCCTGCCCGCTGCGGCCGCCGTAAATTTTTACCGCGCGGATAACGGCAAAATTATGGCGGAAGCCACCACTTGCCAAGATGTGGCCCGTCTGGCCGATTTAGTAGGCTTACCTGGAGACGAAGATGATATCACCACAACCGTTTCTACTACCACCATTACCTCCACAGAAGACCTAACTCCTACCCAGGCCGGGGTACAAACTGTTTTGCAAGCGGTACTGGGCAAGGACGAAGAAGCCCCAACACGTGAGAATACATCTTCCTCCGTGATTTCAAATGACCTAGCCGACACCATTACGATTGATAACTTTAATGAACACCAAGAGGCGCTTTTGACCTTTGTGCGAGACGTCAACTGGAAAACCGGCCTGCAGCTTACCTGGAGTGATATGAGCATTTTCCGCCGGTTACGCATGGTCTGTACCGGGGTCAACCAATTGACCAAACCCGTGCGCGTAAATTTAGAAGCCTACACCGGAAGTTTGGACTCTACCATTGAAAACACTTCCGACGACGCCGTAGAGGCACTGGCCAATGCGGCACGTAACCATTCGTTTTTACATATGGCTAAATTATCCCTGGTGGGGCTGGTGGACGCGCTGGATAAGGAAAACCCCTTTCTGCTTTTGGCCTTAGACGAAGAAACGTACTCCAAACTCGTGGAAAGAGAACCCAACGTACAAACGCTGTTTGAGGACATGTACACGTTCTTTAAAATCCGTTCCGTACTGCTAGGGACCGACTACAATTCCAGTATTAAAGACTTAGTGCGCGTGAGCAAAATTGGTAAAGGCAATTATTTTAAAACGTGGCATGTGTTAGCGGAATATGCCCAAAAGATGCTGGTACTTGAACGTCAGGACAAATTAACCCCGCAAGACGAAAAAGAAGTGCATATTTGGCGTTTAAACAGCACGATGGAATATATCCGGGAATATGGGCGCGTGGAAAAACGGGCTGCCGAAATTCTGGCGCAAGACCCGAAAAACGCCTCTTTGATTGAGCATATGCAACAAAACAATAAAAAGAAACCATCGCTAGACGATAAAGCGCGTAAACTCATAGAGAAAAGCACGCAAGACGAAATTAAACGGTTGTTGGAAAAATATATCGTAAAATAAGCGGTTGTAACATATACACGCAAACCCCCCGGCGAATTAGGCCCGGGGGTTTTAAGTAAGCCGTTTTTACATTTTTCAAGGTAAAAAAGGCCCAGCAAACCTGGGGCAAAGGACCTATATCCCAAAAAGAATTACGGATGTACGAGCGGTTTTAACACACTGTAGCGGTTATCGGTATCTTGCACAAACCAACCGTCTGCATCTTGAGCCCAGTGTGTTTTTCCAACTTGAAACCGTACAAATGCTACTTGCGGGTATAACCGAAAAGCAGCTTCCGCCGCCGTAAACGTGACTTTAAAATCCATGTTGCGGCTCCACACTACGTTCATGTGTGCATCTAACAACTCAATGGCGGATATATATTCATCTACCGCCAGGCGGGTAATTTCCTGCCCGGCAAAAGTAATAATAAGCGGTTTTAAATCCGGGTGATGATACGCCGCCACCATTTGTTTTAAAAAAGAAGCCGGGGTAATATATCCGGCATCACCCCCATCTTGGATGGGCAGTTGTTTCAATTTAAACGCGGCGAAAAAAGCGGTTTGCTGCGGATCCTGCGATAGATAACGGCTTCCTACATGAATCCCGGCTAAAGTAGTCTGCTGGGTAATGACCGGGCTACCGCAAAAGCCGGCTCGTTCCCCTCTATGAGAGGCCGGTAGCTGGGAGATCAGCATTCCGGCTGAGGTAGTTCCCACCACCGGGAAAGACGATTGGGTTAAAATGCTGCGTGCAAACCCTTGGCTATAAACTGGCGTAGGAAATTGTTTAATGGTAGGGGCCAAAGAAAGGGGGGAAAGGAATTCTTCGTCTTCCGCCCGGAATTTGACCAAGGCTACGTCCCCTGTTTTCGTAGAAGACAACTGCACTACTTGTGCCGGAAGTGTTTGAATGCCTTGTGGGGTTTCCACCAGAACGGAAAATTCTTTTGATAAGGTGCCTTGTTCGTGGTCGGCATCTTGTAATACATGCGTGGGCACAACGCCAAAAATTTCCGGCTGGCCGGCTTGGCTGGTTGTAAAAATCGTACCGGACAAAGAATGTAATCCGCCATTCTGCACCGACGCCACCCTAAATACAGCCGGGCGGGATGCGGCAAACACCTGCGCTTGGCGTTGGCGTTCCAATTCATTTTGTTGAGCCAGGCGGGCATTTTCATATCTTAAGCGGATAATAAATTGGTCTAGTTGCTTATTGGAAAGTTCCCCTAAACGGCTTTTGGGGAAGGTTCCCGGTTGTTTAATGAGTTGACGGAATAATTTGGACGGCATTTGGGCATAAGTGTTTACCGACAACACTCCTAACGTGGCAGTTAGTAATAAAGCAAGTAATTTTCTCATACGTTTATTATAGCGTTTTGGCAACCCTTGAGCCAGGGCCAAAAGACCTAGTTGCAAGGTAATTTGGACCTAGTTTATTTTTCCGCCAACAGCCCACCTCAAAAATGGTAAAATAACAGTATGATTTCCGACACCATTTGCGCATTGGCCAGCGGGGCCGCCAACGGGGCGGTAGCTGTGGTCCGCCTTTCGGGTCCGCAGTCCAAAGATATTTTAAACCGCACCGTGGCGCGCGCACGCGCGTGGGAGCCCAGGCGCCAGACGTTCTGCACCCTCTTAGATGGTGCAGACGTGCTGGATAAAGCACTGGTTACGTATTTTGAAGCGCCGCACTCCTTTACGGGGGAAGACGTGGTAGAGTTTTCTATTCACGGCTCGCCGTATATCAAGGGGCGGCTGTTGGAACTCTTGTGCGCCTACGGGGCACGCCCGGCGCGGCGGGGGGAGTTTTCTCAGCGCGCTTTTTTAAACGGAAAATTAGATTTGGTGGAAGCGCAAGGCATTTGCGACGTCATTGCCGCCGGCAACAAAGCCGCGCATCAGGTGGCTATGAGCCAATTAGACGGCAAACTTTCGGCGCGCATTGGGCAAATCAAAACGATTTTGACGGAACTCCTCGCGCAAATTGAAGTGCGTTTAGATGACGTGGACGAAGAAATGACGCCGCTGTCCAACGACTTTATTACGGCTAAAATTCAAGAGGCGCTTGCGCATATTAAGGCACTGGCCGATACGTTCTCCGTCGGTCGGCTGATTAAAGACGGGCTTAAAGTGGCGCTTGTCGGCGTACCCAACAGCGGAAAATCCAGCCTGTTAAATGCGCTAGTGGGCTTTGAGCGCGCCATTGTAACCGACGCCGCCGGCACCACACGCGACACCGTGGAAGAAACGCTAGATATAGATGGCCAAAAAATCATTTTAACCGACACCGCCGGCATCCGCGACCACGCTGTAGATGTGGCCGAACAGGAAGGTATGCGCCGCACCGTGCGCGCCATGGAACAGGCCGACGTCATTGTGTGGGTTACGGACGCGTCACTAGGCGTGAGCGAGCAAGAAAAAGCCTTATGGGCGCAAATCAAAGCGCAGCCAAAGCGCACGCTCATTGTGCATAACAAAACCGACAAAACTCCCGTTCCTATGGACTTGCCCGAAGATACCAAGGGCCTTACCGTCCTTGAAGTGTCGTGCAAAACGGGCCAAGGCATTAATGCGTTAAAAGCCGCCCTCACGCAAGGGATGACAACCGCACAACCCGAAGACGGGCTGTTTATTTCCAACTTGCGCCATTATGAAAGTTTAATCAAAGCGCAAACGGAACTGGAAGAAAGTTTACTTAAACTGGACCAAGGCGGCGAACTTGTGGCCGAGCATATCCGCGCGGCGCTCAACCATTTAAAAGACTTAACTGGGGAAATAACCCCCGACGATATTTTGGGTATTATTTTTAGTAAGTTTTGCATGGGGAAATAAATGTTTGTTTGTCCGGATAACTACGACGTACTTGTAATCGGCGGCGGTCACGCCGGGTGCGAAGCCGCCCTGGCATCTGCCAAATTAGGCGCGCGCACCCTGCTCTTAACCCAAAGTTTGGACACCATTGCCCAAATGTCCTGCAATCCGTCTATTGGCGGGATTGCCAAGGGGCAAATTGTACGCGAAATGGACGCATTGGGCGGGGCTATGGGCCGCGTGACCGATATTTCTTCGTTGCATTACCATTTACTTAACACGGGCAAAGGCCCGGCTGTGCACTCTCCGCGCGTGCAGTGCGATAAAAAGATTTATCAGTTTACCTTTAAACATTTTTTGGAAAAACAACCCAATTTGGATATTATGCAAGACGAGGCCGCACAAATTTGCACCGACGACAAAGGCATTTGCGGTGTACGCACCGTGCGGGATACGCTCTATCATACGCGGGCCGTCATTTTGACGACGGGCACATTTTTAGCAGGCACTATTCACATCGGCACCGTGATGACCCCCGGCGGGCGGTATAATGATATGCCATCTAACGCGCTTTCCAAAAATTTGCGCGAAGAACTTAAACTAAACATTTCGCGTTTTAAAACGGGCACGCCCATGCGCATCAACGCGCGTAATTTGGACTTTACCAAATTCCGCCCGCAACCCAGCGACAACCCACCCTGGACTATGAGCCATTTTACGGACTTGAGCGAAATTGCGCACAAAAAATTTGGCCAATGCTACATCACACACACCACGTTGTCCACGGACAAGATTCTGCGTGATAACTTTATGCGCTCAGCGTTATATGGTGGTAATATCCATAGCCAAGGTCCGCGCTATTGTCCGTCGGTGGAAGATAAAATCAAAAAATTCCCCGAGGTGACTTCGCACCCACTGTTTTTGGAGCCCGAGGGCTTCCGCACCGAGGAGTATTATATTCAAGGCTTTTCTACCTCTATGCCCGAGGACGTCCAACGCGCTTTGATTGCCTCTGTGCCCGGTCTGGAAAAGTGCTCTATTACCCGCCCCGGCTACGCCGTAGAATATGACTACAGTGACCCGAAAGATTTATTTCCGTCCCTCCAGCACAAAGCCATTGCCGGCTTATTTTTGGCGGGCCAAATCAACGGCACCACCGGCTACGAAGAAGCGGGGGGACAAGGGCTTATAGCAGGCATAAACGCCGCACATTTTGTGCAAGGTAAAGAGTCGTTTGTCTTGCGGCGCGACGAAGCGTATATTGGCGTACTCATTGACGACCTCGTCACCAAAGGCGTCAACGAACCGTACCGTATGTTTACCTCGCGCGCGGAGTACCGCCTCCTCCTGCGTAACGACAATGCCGACCTGCGCCTGACACCCCACGGCCTAAGGCTGGGTCTTATTGACCCAAAATACAAAGAGCCGTTTACAAATTACCAACATCTGTGCGAAAATTTATGCGCCGGGAAAACCCCACAAGCGGACCTTAATTTAGGCCCTTGGTGCGCGGAAAATGCGCGCCGCTATGCGGAGGTACAAGCCAAATACGCCGGGTATTTTGAGCGCAATAAAAAAGATGCGCAAAAACTGGCCGACCTGGAACATATCAAAATTCCCGAAGGCTTTGACCCGTCGGCCGTCAAAGGAATTTTGTTTGAAAGCGCCCAAAAACTGCGCGAGGTTAAACCCCAAACCTTGGGGCAAGCTAGCCGCATCCCGGGCGTTACGCCGTCAGATATGCAGTTGTTGGCTATTCACATTGAACGATTTAGGAAATTAAAAAATGCCGCAAAAAACGCTTAGTAATTTTGCCGCCCAAATCGGCTTGCCGCTAACGCCCGCACAGGTGGAAAAACTGGTGGCCTATGCACGGTGCGTGTGGGAGAAAAAAGATTTTTTGAATTTGACGAGCGCGGCTGATTTCCAAGAAATACTAGAGCGCCATATTTGCGACGGCCTGGTAGCCGCGGCGCAGTTGCAGACCTATTGCAAAGACGTGGCTACCCCGCAACTGGCCGACGTAGGCGCCGGGTGCGGATATATCGGCCTGACGGTTGCCGTGGCATTGCCCCGCGCGCATGTAACCTTGGTGGAAAGTTTAGAGAAACGTTGTAAATTTATGAACTGGGCCGCCCTCACGGCGGGGATAGGCAACATCACGGTTAAAAACACACGCTTAGGGCAAGGCACACAGTTTGCCTTTGACGCGCTGACCGAACGCGCCATGGGCCAACTGCCAGACATTTTTACCATTTGCATGGACGCCGTAAAACCAGGCGGGTATTTTATGGCTTTTCAGGGGAAACATCCGCAAATGGCCGGGCAAGCGCCGCTCACGCAATTTCCCTATACGTTGCCGTGCGACAAGTACCCCCGCTATTTGCTAGTATTTAAGAAAGCATATGTTTAAAACAGGGTTTAAATTTTTAGCGTTTTGTATGGTCCTTTTGGCCGCTGCGGCTTTTGTGCATGCGTTTGGCGTTAAAGATATTGTCAATTCCCTGACTACTGAGAAAAAACGTTTTACCCAAAACGATACCGCCAACAGCCAAGGTAGTACGGTTATCCGGCAAGACGGACAATACCGCGGCCGAGCCCAAGAAACACGGCCCGATATTTCCGTTCCGCCGCAACCCGGCGCAACTTCCGCCGCTTCCGCGCAAGAGGCCCCCACCAGCCAGGCCGAGCAGTTAATTACCGGCTTAGAGCGGGTAGCCGGCACTGTTCCGGCCGGAGATATGGATCATATCCCGGTAGAGTCCTACCGCCCGGCCAACTCCGCCCAAAAAGTGCGCTGGGTACCGCCGCCTCCCGGCTTTATGACCGGCGACACGTTTAACTATTTAATCTACCGCGAAAAAGACCCCGTTACCCCTAAAGTCAAAAACGTGCTGGACACTATTCACGGCAACTTAATGCTGGACTTAACGCCTTTTACTGTAGTGGCTAAGCCGGGCAAAATCCTCGTCATGCTGTTTGACCAAAAACAGTCCTACATGGATTTTACCAAGCGCCCGGCGTGGAGCGGGGCATCGTCGGACTTGCGATCCGATTCTATGTACGTCATTGAAAAAACGGGTTTTTATCCACTCACCGTGCATGAACTGACGCATTTGTATTTTGATCAGTATTTTTTGCCCAAACTCTCGCCGTTGTGGCTGTCGGAAGGGATGGCGGTGTATATGCAAGTATATGCGTCTAAACAACAACCCGGCTACGCCGTGCGGCGGCTTAAACAAATTTTAGACAGCGGCAAAATGATGTCCTTTGACGAAATGATGGCGGCCGAAACCTTAAAAGATTGGCCCACCGACAAAGCCGAAATGTGGTACACCGAGGCGTATGCGCTGGTGGATTATTTGCTAAATACCCGCTCGCGCGACGAGTTTTATAAATTTTGCACGGAGCTTAAAAACGGTACTCCTACCGCTACCGCGCTTTACCGCGCCTACGGCATGCCTTTTAATAAAATAAGCACGCTGCAAAATGTGTGGTTCCACGACGTTCAAAAAGCCTACAAAGAAGGCAAAATTTTGCGTCCGAAACAGGGGGAAAAATAAGATGTGGACCCATATCCCGATTTTAGCTACTCAAATTGCGGACTTGTTACTGACCAGCCCACAAGGCACATATATGGACGGCACGCTGGGCCTAGGCGGACACACAAAACTGTTTTTAAGTAAACTCGGCCCGCAAGCGCGTATTTTCGGCTTTGATAAAGACCCGCACGCCTTGCAAATAGCCACCGAGCGCGTGAGTGACGCGCGCTTAATGCCTTGCCACGCCAGTTATACGCAGGCGCCCGACGTATTAGCCGCGCGCGGCGTAACCGAGTTAGACGGCGCGCTGTTTGACCTGGGGCTTAGCTCTTATCAGCTTGACGACCCCGCACGCGGGTTTAGTATCCTGCGCGAAGGGCCCTTGGATATGCGCTTTGACACCACACAACCCTTAACCGCGGCAGAGATTGTAAACACGTGGCCTTTAACCGAGCTCGCGCGCATTTTTAAAGACTACGGGGAAGAACGCCGCGCCGAGCAAGCCGCCCATGCTATTTTGACAGCCCGCCGCACGGCCAAAATAGAAACGACAACGCAGTTAAAACAGGTATTGGAGCCGGTCCTGGGCCCCCAACGTGGGCGGATTCACCCGGCTACGCAAATTTTTCAGGCGCTGCGCATTGCGTGTAATAAAGAGTTGGAAAATGTGGAACAAATCGGTTCTTTAGTGTCGCAGATTTTAAAGCCGGGCGCGCGCGCGGCGGTGCTGACGTTCCACTCATTGGAAGACCGACTGATTAAAAACCAGTTTAAAACTTTGGTCGCTACCGGCGCGTGGAAATTAGTTAATAAACATACGATTGTACCTTCGTACGAGGAAATCCGCCAAAACTCCCGCGCGCGCAGTGCTAAACTCAGGGTAATAGAACGACTATGAAACAGTTTTTAATTTTAATGATTGCTTGCGCAGTGGGTTTTATGATTACGTTTATCCACGTAGGGATTATCCGCTCAGGCCGTGTGGTCAGCAAACTCCAACAAGAGGTGGCAATTAAAGAAGCGCGCAACCAGTATGAACAGCTGGAAATTGCCCGCCTTTCCAGCCCACAGGAAATTACGACTTATGCCGCCGAACAACTCGGCCTGGTGCAAGCTAAACCGCACGAAATTTTTGTATTGGAAGATAACTAATGTTTAAACGCTCTCCTTTTTCAACCCCCACAAACGTATTCAACGTCAAACAGCGTATGAGTTGGGTGCGAGCGGGCATGCTGTGTATTGCCTTGTGCATTGTAGGGCGGCTGTGTTATTTGCAACTGTGGCGACACGAGGAATATTCGTCTCAGGCCGAACGAACCATTTATAACTACTTGGCCGAGGACCGTTTGCGGGGCGGCATTTTTGACGTGAACGGACGTTCGCTGGCGCAGTCGGTGCGGACGCACTCGTGCGGGATTGTCAAACGCTACGTAAACGACAAGAACGAAACAGTGGATTTTTTGTCCAAAACACTCGGTCTTCCCAAAAGCACCTTAAACGAACTATGGAAAAAACATAAAAACTTTTTCTTTGTAGCCAAAAAAATCAAGCCCGACGTTTACATGGAACTGGCCACCGTACTGCGCAAACCCGTCGGCCGTGGCATGGAGCTGACCCCCGAATATGAGCGCATCCACCCGTTCGGCAAAAGCGCCATTGATATTTTAGGGGAGGCCAACTCCAAAAATGTAGGGCTTTCGGGCATTGAGCAAATGTATAATAAAGAAATGACGCAAGATATCAGCAAACGGCGCGCCAAACGCTCGGCCCGCGGCGACATTATTTACGACCGACACCTTAAAAACAAAGTAAATGTGGGCAATGTCTATTTGACGATTGACGAAACCGCGCAATTTTATACCGAGCGCGCCCTGGCCAAAGCTGTGGAAGCAAACCGCCCCGAACGCGCCATGGCTATCGTGCAAGACCCGAATACGGGGAACATTTTAGCAGCCGCTTCGTACCCGACTAAAGACGGTCAATCGTTGGCATTCCAATTTACCTACGAGCCCGGTTCCACGTTTAAAAGTTTGGTCATTGCCGCCGCGCTGGACTCCGGCACGCTGGCCCCCAATGCTGTTGTAGATATGGAAGGACGCAAATGGGAAGTAGCTAAGGGCTTTGTAGTGCAAGATAAACAACATAAAAAAGATTATCTTTCACTGGCAGAAATTTTGCAGTTATCTTCCAATATCGGTGCCGGAAAAGTGGCCCTGGAAATCGGCGGAAAGACGTTATTTTCGTACTTTAAAGCATTTGGCTTTGGCAGTAAAACCGACATCAATTTTAACGGCGAATCCAAGGGCAGTGTATCCTCGTATAACACGTGGACGAAAGTGGACCTGGCTACCAAGGGTTATGGCTACGGCGTGGCCGTGACACCCATCCAGCTCATTACAGCCTATTCCGCCATTGCTAACGGCGGCTGGCTCATGCAGCCGCATCTGGTGGACCGCATTGAATACACGGGCGGTAAAGTAGATAAAAAAGCCAAGCCCGTTAAAATACGGCGCGTACTTTCCGAAGAAACTTCCAAAACCATGCGCGCACTCTTGCAAACCGTAGTGGAAGTAGGCTCCGGCAAGCGCGCGCAAATTAAAGGCTACAATGTGGCCGGGAAAACCGGCACGACGGAAAAACTTTCTAAAGAGGGGGGATATGCCAAGCGCAACCACGTCGTTTCTTTCTGCGGCATGGTGCCCGCCACAAAGCCGCAATTTACGATTTTAATTATTTTGGATAACCCGGAGAAGTACGCTTTCGGCAGTACGGCCGCGGCCCCTGTGTTTAAGGAAATTGCCGAGCCGTTACTGGTCATGAAAGCCGTGCCGCCGGACCAACTTGATTTTTAAACATAAGGAGAAACTATGAGATTAAACTTTACACTTAAGCACATTGCCAAAATTACTGGGGGCACTTTGCAAACAAAACACCCCGATACCGTGATTACGGCCTTTGTCACCGATTCCCGGGCCGTGACGCCCGGCGACGGATTTATTGCCTTAAAAGGCGAACGTTTTGACGCTCGCCAGTTCATCCCCGAGGTTCTGCAAAAGGGGGCATCCGTGGTCGTGGCTGAAAAAGGCTACGAAGGTAAACTGCCGGAAAATGCCTCGTTTGTGTGGGTGGACGACCCCAAAAAAGCCTTGCAAGCCCTGGCCAAATACCACCGCTTGCACAGCACGCTAAAAGTGGCCGCTATTACCGGTTCCAACGGCAAAAGCACCACTAAACAAATGCTTTACGCCATTTGCAGCGTGGCCGGAAAAACCGTCGCCAACGTGGGCAATTTAAACAACCAATTCGGCGTGCCGTTTTCGCTCTTAGAAATCCAACCCAAACATACGTACGGTGTGTTTGAGTTGGGCGCCTCACATCCCGGCGATATTGAAGAAACCGCCTCTTTGGCTGTGCCGGATGTAGCGGTTATTACCAACGTAGGCCCCTCACACCTGGAGTTCTTCCGCGATTTGGAAACTATTTACAAAACTAAAACCGAAATTGCCCACTGTTTAAATAAAGGCGGTACGCTTGTTTACAACGCCGATAACGAATATCTCGCCCGCCTGGATAAAGAATTTAAAGGGAATTCCATTTCCTTTGGCTTTGGCGATAATGCCAAACTGCGCGTGCTGGAAACCGAAAAGTTTGCCTTTACCTATAACGGGCAGGCTTATCTGTTTGACAATAAATTTGAACGGCACAACAAACTAAACGCCGCTGCTGCCTGCGCCGCCGCCTTGGCGCTGGGCATTCCCATGGACGCTATTAAACAGGGCTTAGCCTCTTTTACACCCATGCCCATGCGGTTGGAACGCGTTACTAAAGGGAAAATCCACTTTATTTTGGATTGCTATAACGCCAACCCGGCCAGCATGAAAAACGCGCTGGATATTTTAGGACGCGAAAAAGACCTTCCGCGTGTAGCCGTGCTGGGTGATATGAAAGAGCTCGGCCCCGCCAGCAAAGAATATCACCGCCAAGTAGCCGCGCAACTACTTGAAAATGGGATTCACTACGTGTTCTTAGCCGGGCCCGAAATGAAATATGCCTACGAACACTTAGGAGACGCTACCGGCTTGCACGTATGGTACGGGGTTACCCCGGCCGAATGGATGAGCGACTTAAAACAAGTGCTTGTTAAAGGAGGGACTTGTTTAATTAAAGCGTCGCGCTCCATGAATTTTGAAAATGTATTTAAGGAGTTTTAAACATGTTCTATTATCTCTCACTCTTTAAAGATGACATTAGTTTTTTAAATATCTTTAACTACATTACGTTCCGTACCGGGGCGGCCATTTTTACATCGTTCTTTTTGACGCTCTTAATCGGGCCGACGGTGGTGCGTAAATTGCGCTCGTACAAAATACAGCAAGTGGAACGCTCGTACGGACCAGCGTCGCACCTATCCAAAAGCGGCACGCCGACCATGGGGGGCATCCTCATTTTTGTGAGCTTACTGGTCAGCGTGCTGTTATGGGGGCGGCTGGATAACGGATACATTTGGCTGCTGATTTTTACAACCGTTTCCCTCGGCTTTGCTGGCGTGATGGACGATTACACCAAGCTCGTTAAAAAGAATCCCGAAGGCATGAAATCTTTTATTAAACTGGCCATTCAACTGTTTACGGCCATTATAGTAGTGGGCTATTTGGCTATTAACCCACCTAACGAGCAGTACGCCACGTCTTTAATTATCCCGTACATGAGCAAGATGTTTGTGAACTTGTCGGTATTTTACTTTGCGTTTGCCATGCTAGTCGTGGTGGGGACGTCTAACGCCACAAACTTGACCGACGGATTAGACGGTCTGGCCAGCGGGTGCATGGTATTTACGGCCGTAACGTACGGTATTTTTGCCTACGTAGCGGGCAACGTCAACTTTGCCGATTACTTAAAAATTATTTACGTGCCCGGCGCGGGGGAAATTACCGTGTTTATGGGAGCACTCATTGGCGCGTGTATGGGGTTTTTGTGGTTCAATGCCTACCCGGCCCAAGTGTTTATGGGCGATACCAGCTCGCTCTTTTTAGGCGGCGTAATCGGCACGGCAGCACTGTGCGTCAAGCAAGAACTGCTACTGCCGATTGCAGGTGGGCTGTTTCTCATTGAAACGGTGTCCGTCATGCTGCAAATGAGCTATTTCAAAGCTACGCACGGCAAGCGACTTTTCAAAATGGCGCCGATTCACCACCACTTTGAGCTGATGGGAATCCCGGAGCCAAAAGTCATTGTGCGCTTTTGGATTGTAGGCGTTGTGCTGATGCTCATTGCGCTGGCGTCACTCAAAATTAGATAATATGCCGCGTTTATTTACAAAAGCGCCCCGTAAGCGCAATACATTTATGACCCCGGGCACCCCGGTACTTGGCGCGCGTCCGCGTACACAAGGCAGCTGGCAACCGCTTAAACTTGATAAAACGATTGCGTTTATCAGCTTAGCGTTTGTCATTATCGGCTTACTGTTTACGTATTCATCCAGTGCGTTTGAAACAACTACTTACGTTAAACGCCAGCTGATGTTTGACGTGGTGGGGATTGTGGCGGCATTGGTGCTGTCGCAAACATATATGCGCTTGCAGCAGTTTAAATGGTTTAAACCCGTGTATCTGCTCTTAATTACGTGGATATTGCTGGTGGCCGTTTTATTTACGCGCACGCAAGCCCATACCCACCGGTGGATTGACTTGGGGTTTATCAAGTTGCAACCATCCGAAATTGCCAAAGTAACACTGGTATTGTATGTGGCCGATTATTTGGAAAAAGTATCCGGCAAGCTGGCTAAAAATTGGAAGCTCTTAATTACGCCCATGGCCATGGCCGGGGCCACACTGGGACTAATTTTGCTGGAAAAAGACTTGGGCACACCTATTTTGATGGGAGCGGTGTTTTTCTGTATGCTGTTTGTGGCCGGGGCACGCGTGTGGCACTTGGCCGTTCCCGTCGGTGTAACGGTGTTTGGTGGCCTTCTGTCCATGTTGGCCGTACCATACCGCCGCGCGCGTTTAATGGCGTTTTTGCACATTGGCAACCAGGCCGAAAACAGCACCAACTATCAAGTGATGCAATCGTTCTTAGCCGTTGGCTCGGGCGGCTGGGCCGGCAAGGGGCTCGGGAACAGCGAACTTAAAATGCAGTATCTGCCCGCCGCGCATACGGATTTTATTTTCTCCGTCATGTGCGAGGAAACCGGCCTGTTTGTACTGCTGATTGTATTTGGCTTTTGCGGGCTTTTAATCCGCGGCATTAACCTGGCGCGCCGCGCTAAAACCAACTTTAATAGCTTAGTGATTTTTGGGCTGACAACGACCATTTGCGGCCAAGCGTTTTTCAATATGGCTATGGCTATTGGGCTACTGCCCACCAAAGGGATTGCGTTGCCGTTCTTTTCGTACGGGGGGTCATCGGTGGTGATGACGCTTGTGATGATTGGCATTATTCTAAACGTGGCCGCCGTGGACAATACACAAAACAATTTACGCGACGACATTACGCATTATAAAAACAGGAACCGATAATATGAATACCAAATTTCTCATTGCGTCCGGCGGGACGGGCGGACATTTTTACCCGGGGTTTGCCCTGGGCAAAGCGTTGCACGAACAAGGGCACCGCGTGCTGTTTGTCGTTCGCCAGAACGACCCGGCCACTAAAACCCTAGCCGCCAACGGCTTAAATTACACCGAGCTGGGTTTGCACACCGGCCTGCCGCGCAGTTTAAGTCCGGTGCGCCACCTGGCATTTCTCAAACAGCTGACTACGTCTTTAAAACAAACGCGCGCACTGATTAACTCTTTTGCGCCCGACGTTACGCTAGGCATGGGAGGGTATGTATCGTTCCCGCTCATATTTTGCTCTCACTTTAAGGGTGTAAAAACAGCGGTGCATGAGTCCAACGCGCTGTGGGGACTTGCCAACAAAATCTGCGGCTACTTTTGCGATTTGCGTTTAATGGGCTTACCCATGCAGCAAACTTTCAAAAATGCCGTGCTGACCAGCACGCCCATCCGGGGAGAGTTTGCACAAACTGTCAACCGCACCGAAGTGCTTAGCGGCCTGGGCCTAAACCCGGCGGTGCCTACGGTGCTGGTGATGGGCGGTAGTCAGGGCGCCAAAGGATTAAATGAGGCGTTGCCGCAAGTCATCAAAAACAGCCCGGCGTGGCAGTTTATCCACATAACGGGTACCCGCTGGTATGACGCGCAGTGCAAAGCCTACGCGGGCCTACCCAACGTAAAAACGCTGGCGTATAGCGAGGAAATTTACAAACTTATGAAAATAGCCGATTTAATGATTTGCCGCAGCGGTGCCAGCACACTGGCCGAAATTATTGCCTGTAAGCTGCCCGCTATATTGGTACCATTCCCACATGCGGCCGCTAACCACCAGTATTATAATGCCAAGGTACTAGCCGACGCCGGATGTGCCCGAATTGTGCTGGAAGGCCCCCAACTGGCCCGCGAGTTACAACACGCGCTAGCCCAATTAGGGACCGACGCGCTGATCCAGATGCACGAAAAATACCGCTGTTTGCAAATCCCAAGTCCGTTAGAGGCCACAGCACGCATTACGCAGTTACTTACCGAACTATAAGCTAAAAGATATCCCCTTGCCACGGTGTTAACGCACTCGTCCTCCCCCTTAAGGGAGAGGAAACTTATACTCTTCCCCTTAGAGGGGGAAGATGTCCGGTAGGACAGATGAGGGGGAAAAAATACCCGGGCACTAAACCCGGGCTTTTTGGTGTGATGAACTGACTTTATAAATCTGTAAACAGTTTACAGACTTGTTCGTAATCTTCGTCGCAAAAATCTTTAGCAGGAGTCCAATTCCCAGTAGAATCATCACGGGTATAGTTGATTTTATAGGGGCCACAATTATCTTCCGTTCCGCGTCTGCATAGATGCATAGCACTAGATCCATCCAAACTATAAATAAAATTGTTGGTAAAAAAAGCCGAGTCCGTCTGCCACGTCCCTCCTTTTAGTTGGACATCCGCAATTTGAGATTTATTAGAAACAGCATCATCTGGAAACTCTTGCAAATGACGGTCAATCGCATCCCGAATGGCTTTGGCATTTATCATAGCTTCCGCAGCGCGGGATTTTTCCACCACTAGCTCATATTGTGGTAAAGCAATAGAAGTTAAAATACCAATGATGAGTACTACTACTAACAATTCAATTAAGGTAAAACCTTTCATACTGTTCTCCTTCTGTAAAATACCCTCACATTTAGTATAGCATTTTTTGCAATTTTTGCAAGAGGAAAGTTATCGCCCGCGGATGCGTTTAATATGTTGTTTGTGTTCGTGGAACGTGCGCGAAAATGCATGCCGCCCGGTGTTGTCCGCCACAAAGTATAAAGCGTCAAAATCCGGCTGCGGGTTTAATACGGCCTCTACGGACTTAATCCCAGGATTGCAAATCGGCCCTGGCGGTAGGCCTGCGTAGCGGTAGGTGTTGTAGGGGGAATCTACTTTTAGATCTTTGTACGTAAGGCCGCGTTTCCAGTAGCGGTTTTCTTTAAGTGCAAAGCCCAGGGCATATTGCACGGTAGGGTCGGCCTCTAAACGTTTGCCCATGTAATGGCGGTTTAAATACACGGCGGCAATTTTGGGGCGCTCGTCGTGCACAACAGCCTCGCGCTCTACAATAGAGGCTAGCGTTAATACTTGCCGTTCGGTCAAATCGGTCTTGTATTTTTTGAAAAGCGGCACGATATTTTTCTTATACTGCGCAAGCATTTCGTCAATCACTTTTTGCGGCGGAGTGTTATCGGCAAACAAATAAGTAGAGGGGAACAGCTTGCCCTCTAAATCTTGCGCGCGCACGAGGTTTAAAAACTCCCGCGCGTCGGTTACGCCATGCTCGGCCAGTTCTTCGGCCATTTCCTCACTGCGCCACCCTTCCAAAAACGTTACTTTTTCATAGTGCGTACACTTGCCGGTTTTAATGCAGTTAATGACAACGAGGTCCGGCGTGTTTTTGCGCAAATCAAACCGCCCGGCCTTGAGGTCTTTGTTAGCGGCGGTAAGGCGCATTAAAATTTTGAATAAAAGTTCACTGCGTATCACGCCCTTTTGCCTGAGGATATGAGCTACTTCGCTGCCGGTTTGACCGGGCTGAATTTGTACCGTCATCAACCCGCCTTGGCTATAAAAATATACTTTAGCCGCCCATATTGTGGCGGCTAAAAGCCCTAGCAAAAGGATGCTGATGAGTAGCAGTTTTTTCATTTGACAAGTTTAAAGAAGTGGCGTTTGCCGATTTGCAATACGTCGCCATTTTCAAACGAAAGCGGACCGTCTTGCGTTAATTTTTCGCCTTTGAGGCGCACAGCGCCCTGCGTAATTAAGCCGCGGGCTTTGTTTTTGCTCTCGGCGGCGCCGGCCGCAAAAATGACGGCAGAGAGGAGCGCGCCTTCTTCCGGCTTATACTGCGGCATATCCGTGGGGAGTTCCTTTTTAGAAAACACCGTTTCAAAATGGGTTTGCGCGGCGGTGGCGGCGTCTTCGTTATGAAAGCGCGCCACCAGTAAATGGGCCAGTTTTTTCTTGGCTTGCATGGGGTGCATGGCTTTAATTTCGTCCAAATTTTCGGTGGTTAAAAGCTCGTAGTACATGGGCATTACTTCGTCGGCAATCGACATAATTTTGCCAAACATATCTTCGGGCGCGTCGGTAAGCCCCACATAGTTTTTGTAGGATTTGCTCATCTTTTTCACGCCGTCCAAACCGACGAGTAGCGGCACCGTAATGGCAACTTGCGGCTCCTGCCCGTTGTTTTTTTGTAGTTGGCGGCCGACGAGCAAGTTGAAAATTTGGTCCGTACCGCCCAATTCCACGTCGGCTTTGAGGGCCACGGAGTCCTGCCCTTGAAATAAGCTGTATAAAACTTCCAGCATACTAATCGGGTTGCCGGCAGCCATGCGTTTTTTGAAGTCGTCGCGCTCTAATACTTGCGCTACGGTGACGTGTTGTAAGGTGGACAATAAATCGCGCCCGGCCACAAACGGATCCAGCCACTGGCTGTTAAAGCGCACCTCGGTTTTGGCGGGGTCCAACACTTTGAAAGCTTGGTCCGTATAGGTTTTGGCGTTTTGTAAAATTTGTTCGCGCGCAAGGACGGGGCGGGTGGAGTCGCGGCCGGACGGGTCACCGATGGCGGCCGTGAAATCGCCGATAACTAAGACGGCGGTATGTCCTAAATCCTGAAACCGTCTTAATAGGGAGAGTGCTACGCTGTGGCCGAGGTGTAAATCGGCAGATGTCGGGTCGCAGCCGAGTTTAATTTTAAGCGTTTTGCCAGATTCCAACTTTTTGGCCAGGTCGGCCTTAGACACTACGTCCACGCAACCGCGTGTTAAAAAAGAAATTTGCTCGTCAATGGTCATAATTTAACCTCTCAATAATTGCACACACCCTACCGAAACCAATAGAGCTGCCATAAAAAATAAAATAAAAAAAGTAAATGCCCACATGAATTTAATTACAGGAATAACTGTCTTTTCCGCGGGATAACCCGGTGTCGGAGAGGGTACTTTTTTGATGACTGCCAAGTACGCCCGAATAAAAACCACAGCCAACACAATCCATATTACTGCCAATAAAAAAATCATAAAAAATTGCTCCTTGGAAATATACCTATATTTTAGCAAATTATATTATGGTAAAAATTGGCTGGATACGTTCAACCCGCTCCACGGAGTTGTTAATTCCCGCTCGGACGTACTGCGGCTTGAACGGCCCTGCTCATCAAAATCAACAGGCACCCAAGTTTGCCGGTCCGTCAGTGAAATAGAGATATCCGCGTATTGGGCGGTGGGTAAATGATTGATATTGGTAAAATCCGGCACAAAACCGTCTTTAGCTAAATGGAAGAAATAAGTTTCATCCGCAGAAAACCCATAAAATAATTCTTTTAGTTTGTTCTCTCTCAAATGCCCTAACAAAATAGGCCGTTTTACATCGTTAAACACAATATGTTCCGTTACCAAGCCTTGCGGGTTTACCAATAACTGGTGATAGGCTTTACCATAATGGGTATCGTAACGGGTATGTATACATAAGCGCGCTTGTCCGTCGGCTGAAAGGTATTGCGTGCAGGCAGATGAATTGGAAAAAACTTGCTGGCAAACGCTATCACAAGCGGAGGTTTTTTTCCAAGCTACCCGCTGGGCAATTACATTTAATTTAGGGGCCGGCAATTGCATGGGCATCGGTTTGGTACGGGCCAAAGAGGCGGTTTGGGGTTCCTTAGGCACCATGATATCCGCAGGTATTTGCGTAGAGGTGTTAATTCCATTGGAATAGTGTTTGCGTAACAGTTCCACTTCTTGTTTCTGCTGAGATTTGATTTGTTGAATTTTTACTTGTCGATAGATAACCCCACTCCCAAATATCAGCCCAACTATTAAAAATCCACCCAATCCCAGTATCAGATTAGTTTTTAAGTAAGAGGGAGAATCTTCTTTTTTATCGGATAAGGCCGGAACAAATAATAAGATAATTTCTAACACAAGGGTAAAAAATCCGGCCCACCAAGAAATTCCGGGCGCCAGGAAAACAGAGGCCCACCAAGTAGGATACCCAACATGCCGCAAACGCCGTATAGCCGCAAAAAGATGAATGCTTCCGGTTAGTAACACCAATGCCCCTACTAAAAATATTTCCCTAAAAGGCTCTACTTCTTTCCCTGTAATAAATCCCCAAAAATTATATAAGAAAATTACTGCAAAAAAGATTCCCAAAGGCATAATCCAAAACCCAAAAAATTCTTTTCTGCCTGCACACCCTTTCCAGCTAAACATACGCATTACATAATCAATCATAATGATTTCTCCTAATAAAAATTATACGGGTCGGCGGAAATTTGCACGCCAGCCTTTTTGACGGGCTCAAAACTGTCCAGTTGCGCCAGTAAATCCAAATACCGCGTACCGTCCGTCTTAAATAAAAGGTACTGTTTTTTGAGTTTGTCCGTCTTTTTGGCGCACCACACAGGGCCTAAAATTTCGGTTGTGCGGCCTTGGCCTAAGGCTTGCAAACGCGCGGTTTCGGCTTGTAATACAGTGGAGTCTTTGGCTTTTACGGTCACACGGATAAAACACGTGTAGGGGGGATACTCAAACAGTTGGCGCATTTCCAATTCTTTAGCGGCCGCGGCGGGGTAATTGTCCGCCAGCATGGGGGCGTAATCATACGCGTTTTGGTCGGCGGTTTGCACGATTAAGCGCCCGCCCGGCACCGTGGAAAGATGCCCGCGCAGTTCAAATAAAAGTTGCCCGAATTTTTCACTGGCGCGGAAATCGGGGCCGTCCAGTTCCAGCTCGGCGTCCAGCACGGCGGCTAAACTCACGCGCGAATTTTTAAGCGCGCCCGACGCAAGCCGCGTGCCTACAATGATGTCCGCCTGCCCGGTTTTCAGCGCGCTAAGTGCCTCAAAACCTTGGCCCGCTTTGGTTTTAAGCGTGTCGGAATCCAGGCGCAAGAGCTTGGCTTGCGGGAACAGCTTTTCCAACTCCGTCACAATTTTTTGCGTGCCGCCGCCGCGCGATTTAAAAATCAAGTTATGGCACTTGGGGCACTCCTGTTGCATGCCTTCTGCCGCGCCGCATTTTTTACAATGCAAGCGCTCGGTGCCGTCGTCTAGTTTTTCGTGCGTTAAAATGGCGCCGCACTTCTTGCACACGGCATACGCGCCGCAGTTTAAACAGTAATATGTGCCCGCATAACCGCGGCGGTTTAAAATGAGGAGCGCGGGCTCTTTCTTCATCAAATTTTCAGCCAATTGCTCGAGCAAAAATTGCGAAAAGTAACGGCTTTTGTCGCTCTTTTTTTCGGTAATTTTGATTTGCGGCGCGTAGGTTTGAGTGGCGGGCTCGTCAAAATTTAGCGCGGTTACTTTGCCGTCTTGCACCCATTTACACATTTCGGCACTGGGCGTGGCCGAGGCATATACCAAAACGGCCCCGTGTGTTTGGGCGCGCAAATACAGCACGTCGCGCGCGTGATAATAAGGCTTGTTTTCCTCCTGCTTGTAATTCTCGTCGTGCTCGCCCAGCATAGCGCAAAAGCGCAAATTTTTAAACGGTAGTAACACGCCCGAGCGAGTGGCAATCACCACGCACGGCACGCCGTTGGAAATGTTGGAAAAATATTTTTTCTTTTGGCTAAGGAGCATGCGGCTGTGCCAGCAGTACACATTGTCCGCTCCAAAGCGGGTTTGTACTTCCTCAATGAACTGCCGCGCGGCCACAATATCGGGCACGGTAATAAGCACTTGGCCGTAGCCGCTTAATACGCCGCCCGCGGCGCGCAAAATAGTTTCGGTCTTGCCCGTGGCAGCGGGACCTTGTAGTAAAAACGGCTCAAACTGATACACGGGAACGCTTTGCAAAGCAGACAATGCTTTTTGTTGGCACGAAGTCAGCGTAAACGGCAGCGTTTTGATAGTCGGGCGCACCAAGGCGGGCGGCACGCTCAGTTTAAAGTATGGCTGGGGGGGAATTAAAGCAAATAGAATTTGGCCTACCGGGCAACCCCAGTGACTCTTTAAATAGCGCATGAGCGGGAATAAATCGGAGCCGAACAGCGGTTTTTTATCCACTACGCTGGCAATGGGTTTTAGTTTGATGTGGGCGGGGGCGGTGGAAATATCACTCGTGGCGACGATAAGGCCGCCGGTTAAGCGGTTTGCTAAAGGAGCCGTCACGCGCACGCCGGGGCGCACGAGCGGGGCCAGTTCTTCGGGCACCAGGTAGTCAAAATCGCGGTCGAGCGGTACGTCAAATACTACTTTGCAAAACATATTATTTGCGCGCGCCTTTAAGGCCCAGCTTGTCCATGACCATCTGCAAATCCTGCCAGGCATCTTTTTTCCAGTTGGGGTTTCTAAGAAGGGCGGCCGGATGATAGGTGGCAATAATTTCCACAGGTTTGGGCAGGTCCGCACTATCTAAATGCAAGTTGTGAAATTTACCGCGAAGCGCCCCTAAACTGGCCGCATCACTAATAAGCGCTTTGGCCGCCACACCACCCAAGGCCACTACGTATTTAGGGCAAACAATGGCAATTTGCCGCTCAATGTATTTGCGGCAACAGGCAATTTCCTGTGCGTTGGGGGCGCGGTCGTTACCGTGTTTTTCGGGGTGGAGCGGGTCCACCATGGGGTGACATTTGGCAATGTTGGCAATAAAAACTTTCTCGCGCGTAAGGCCCATGGCTAAAATCATTTTGTCTAACAGCTGACCCGCACGGCCCACAAACGGGCGGCCTTGGCGGTCTTCGTCAAAGCCGGGGCCCTCGCCCACGAACATGACGTCCGCGTTGACGTTGCCCTCGCCGGGTACGGCGTTTAAGCGCGTGGCCCCCAAGGGGCAACGGGTGCAGGTCTTAATCACTTCTGCCAGTTCGGCTAAAGCGGCGGTTTTATCGGGTTTTTTCATAGCAAGCTCCTCGGCAGACGGGACAGGTTGGGGTTGTGCTGAGGCGGCGGCGCGCGGAAAATCCACCCGTAATGTAGAATTTTCAGCCATTTTAGGAGCCGGGCCCATAGAAACCCCCGCGCTATGATGCACAGCGGCGGGGGATAAAACTTCTTCACGCGGGCGGGAGATATCCAGCAGCTCATCTTCTTCTTGGGCGGCTAAAAAACGTTTGAAATCCCCGGCAAGCCCGCGCACAGAATCAGCCATAAAATTACAGTTTCATGGGTTCTTTGGCTTTGCGTTCGGCCTCTAAGCGGGCTTCTTCGGCGGCTTTTTGTTCGGCGGCGTAGTTAGAGGTGCTTAAGTTTAAAATTTCCTCTTTGGTTACGCGTTTGGACAAAATAGCATCCAGCGCTTCTTTAATGACCGCGGCAGTAGGCTGGTGCTTAAATTCGGGTTTCTTTTTAAGCTCCTTGGCGTACATGGACGCGAGGACCACAATATCATAGCGGTCTCCGTCAAAGTCGGTCAATTTTGCAGCTAATTCTTGGTCGTTTTTTGAAGACATATTTACTCCTTACACTATTTTAAAAGTTTAATTTTTTTATCGTGCCGGGTGACGCGGCATTGTTCGGCGGCGATAATGCCCGTCATGTTGGCAATAGCCTCTTTCAAATTGTCATTTACAAGCGCATAGTCGTATTTATCGAGCTCTTTCATTTCTTTTTTGGCCGTTTCCAGGCGGATTTCAATATCCTGTGTGTTGTCATTGCGGCCTAAAATGCGCTTTTTGAGCTCTTTAAGTGACGGCGGCACGATAAACACCGTGGCGGCCTGCGGATACTGTGCCTTGACGGTACGTGCGCCTTGCACGTCAATCACCAAAATGGGGCAAATGCCTTTTTTAAGTAGGCTATCTACGGATTTTTTCGGGATGCCGTAGTAGTTCGTGTGCACTTGGGCCCATTCCAACATTTGGTGTTTTTTGATGGCTTGTTCAAATTGTTTAATCGTCCAAAAGTGGTAATCTTTGCCGTTTTTTTCGCCTTTGCGGGGCGCACGGGTAGTGGCCGTAACTACGCGCGAAACGGTTTTGTTGATTTTCAGCACCGCGTCTACAATGGTAGTTTTGCCCGCACCCGACGGAGATGAAACAATAATGGGAAAAGCCTTCATAGTGATATTTTAGTAAATATAAAGGCCCCGGCGCAAGAGGGGGAATACTCCCCCGAAAGTGGTTACTTAAAAAATTTTTTCAATTTTTGTATTGTATCTTCCACTTCTACAGGAACATATTTGGCAAATTCCTGTTTCATATCATCCAATGCCGGGCTACCCATGAGTAATCTCCCGGAGAAAATTTTACAGGATGGTTCATTCCAATAATCAAAGATTATTATTTTTTTACCCTTCTTCTGTCCGTTTGATTTAGGATGAAGCAACAAGTATGCTCCGTACCAGCCCTTAACTGGACCTTTTTTAAATACGACTTTTTCAACTTCCGGCCAATAAATCATAGACGAACGATAAATTTGAAACCCCTGCTGCGTAATATAACAAAAAGGAACTTTAAGTCCCTCGGTAGCAATAAAAGGCCAAGCAGGAACAATGGTTACTAATAAAACAGGTAATGCAAATAAAAGAGCAACGGGTTCGTTTGATATCCACACAAAAAGGGAGGCAATCGCTAATCCAAACAAACACATACAACAAGCAACTATTTTACACCAAGTTGGTAAATAATATGTTTTCATAGTTCCATTATACAAAATCAAACTAAATTTTTACTTCTCTTCCACCGGCACATACGCGCGAAGTGCTTGTTTAAAAGTTTCCCGCGAAGGAAGAGAAAGCATATAATAGCGCGTTAATTCTCTTTCGCTTTGCGGACGCAACAACCATTTGAGTTTTGTTTCTTTGGCATGTAACAATTCCAAATAAGTACCCCGGTAACGGGTTGGGTTCTTAATACATACTACGCGTTTTACATTGTTCCAGGGAATAAATTCGCCTTGGTATAATAGGCCTTCTTCCGAAACACAAAAAACAGGTTTTTTAAATATTTGACGCATTTGCCATATTCCGGCCATGGGAAGTAAGGTACAAACGATAAATACAAAGGTCAGCCCAATAGTACTGGCATCACAGGTTGTATCCAGACGCAAAACATAACAATTCATTAAGTCAAATAAGCCCCAGCATGTAAGAAATCCAAAAAATAATCCCCAAATTAAGAAGATACCCATTCCCACTAGGTAAGCGCCTTTGCTGGTAGGATGATCGGTATAAAATGTTTGTATATTACTGCCCGGAAACTGTGGTAAGGGTTCTGGGGCAAATTTCTTTTTGAATAACGGACGCAAAGTGTAAAACATTAAGGTACAACCGAGCGCTACAAGAATCAGGGCTACCAACACAAGCCCTACGTCAGCCAAGATATGACCCGCAAGGTGCGTTTTCGGCACCACACATCTAGCTCCCATTCCCCAAGCATCACAGCTTAAATACCGCCAAGCCACTACCGAGCGGAGTGAACCAATCAATAGGGCCGCAACGCCCATTGTAAAAACCCAAAAATTAAACTTATTATCTTGTTGCATAGTTTCATTATATATAAAACAGATAAACTTTCATATATCTGTGCAGAACAAACTAAGTTTTTTATTTGGAATTTTATTTATCCCACTTTTCTTTAAGTGCTTGAATTTTTTGGGCCGTAGCACTGTTCGGAGCTTTGTCCAGGATATATTCAACTTGGCGGGCCAGTTTAAACTCGGCTATTTGCTCGGCGGACATATCTTCCACTCTGTTAAGTGCCCCGGTAACCGCCCGGATATTCTTGCGCGGCAAACGGACTTGCTGGGCAACAAAAGTTTCCAATTCAGTCAAAATATCTTTTTCTACCTGTGCTTGGCGGATTGTGTTGCGCAGTTGGCGAAGTTGCACAATAGTTGGGTCTAACGGGTTGGCATCTTGAAGCAACACATTTACCTCTTTGGCCAGCTTAGCTTCTTGCAAATTGGCATTTTCAATACGCATCCAACGGCCGGTTTGGGCCACAAATTTTTGGGCATTGGCCAATACCTCAAGGCGTTGGGCTTGGTTCATTTGAGCGGCAGCTACCCGGTACAAACGCAGCTGTTCTTGAACATACAAATTGTGTTGTGCCTTTAGGGCGGCCTCCAAACGGGATGTTAAGTTGAAATTTCCTTGGGTGATTACGGCTTTAATGAGTTTATTTTTCTTTTGAGCGTAAGTATTGCAAACCCCTATACCAACAAGGGCTATGGCAACTACAACTAATTTTATGGTACGTTTCATACAATTTCTCCTTAATAAGTACTAGTATATCAAATAGGGGAAAATACCCGCCAGGGCCAAAAGGCCTAGTAGGAACTAGGCCTAAAAAAGGAAACAGAACTACTTTTTAGTGTATTTTTCTAACAAGTTGAGGATGTTTTGATTACGGGTTTGCGCCGCATAATCTAATGGTGTGCGCCCTTGTTGGTCCGGGCGTAATGGGTCAGCTTTATAGTATAGGAGTATTTCGCAAGCAGATTTATTTTCTACAGCCACGGCAATATGCAAAGCCGTCATACCGCGTGCGATTATTTGATTAGACACTTGGGCCCAATGGGCCTGTTTTTTGCCCATTTGTTGCATAATTTTCCAATCGTTCCCGTCAAGCACGGCCTTTGCCAACGGATGAGAACGCAATTTAAAACGGACCTCTTGCGGAAAAATTTTGTCGGCAGTTTCCCAATATCCTTTATGGGTTTTCGTCCACATCCAGGCAATCAGCGACACGGCCCCCGTAATAACCCCGGCTAAACCAACCAAAACTATTCCACTGGGAAGGCCCATCTTTTCAAACCACGGCCCTACATGGTTTACACAATAGCCAAACCCCAAAATACACCCGACGAAAAACGCCCCGGCAATTAAGCCCCAGAATAAGAGTAAGAGTGTGTCTTTAAATTTGGACATAACTTGATTATCCTATTGTTTATATTCTTCTAATAGTTTAATAACTTCGGTTTCGTTAAATTTTTTAGCGTAATCTAATGGGGTAAGGCCGTTGTCGTCTTTGGCATTAAGGTCGGCACCACAACCTAATAACCACGCACATTCATTTTTATCTCCTAATCCTGCCTCAATATGTAGTAATGTTAAATTGTTTACTAATTTTTTATGTATCCAATCTTGTTTCCACCATACGTCACAACGATCTAAATCTAGTTCATGGGCTAAATAACTCCACAAGAGATCATTTTTCTCTTGTCGCAAACTAGGAAAACGTAAGTAAACCTTAGATTGCAATTTAGATATTCTTCTTTTATATTTGATTAGTTGTATTAACATATATCCAATTAGAATAACAAGAAATATCCAGCGAGCCCAATTAAATAAAATCAATAAAAGTCCTATTGCGGAAAGCAAAAATGCACTTCCCAATAATCGCAAGTAGTCAATAAATATTTTTTTCATATTCACATTATACATAAAACCAGGCCTGGCGCGGGGAGGGGAAAATATAAAATGCCGTTCGCAACATCACCGGGTAAAATAGAGGATAAGATGATTTTTCAAAACCGAGGTCAGTTTGGCGGACAAGTTGGGCGTATAGGCGTACTGATAGGTACGTCAGGCCCAAGGTACGTCAAAATGGCCCGGTTTTGGAAAATTGTATCGCTGGCAAGCAACGAACCCCAAAATGTTTTATTTTGGGGTTCGTGCGTTAAACGATACTTTACAAGGGTCGTTTATTTGCGTTTCTTCTTGGCCAGTACGTCTTTCGCCGCCGCTTGCGCAGCTGCCAAGCGCGCTATCGGCACGCGGAACGCCGAGCACGACACATACGTAAACCCTTCGCGGTGGCAGAATTCCACACTCTCCGGGTCTCCGCCGTGTTCACCGCAGATCCCGATTTTAAGACCGGGTTTCACTTCGCGGCTTTCAATCACAGCGTGTTGGATTAAACGGCCTACGCCGTGTTGGTCCAAGGTTTGGAACGGGTCGTGCTCCAAGATACCTTGTTTTAGGTATTCGGGCAGGAACGAGCCGATGTCGTCGCGCGAGAAACCAAACGTCATTTGCGTAAGGTCGTTGGTACCAAACGAGAAGAAATCCGCCTCGGCGGCTACGTCCGCGGCCAATACGGCGGCACGCGGGATTTCAATCATGGTACCCACAGAAAAGTGCAGTTTTTTCACGCCCGTTTTGGCGACTACTTCGTCGTAGGCTTCGCGGATGAGTTTTTTCTGCGTGACGATTTCGTTCTTGTCGCATGTGAGCGGAATCATCACTTCGGGCTCGGCTTTGACGCCCTCTTTAATGAGCTCAGCGGCGGATTCAAAAATCGCGCGTGCTTGCATTTTTGTAATTTCGGGGTACGTTACACCCAAGCGGATGCCGCGGTGACCCATCATCGGGTTCACTTCGTGCAGGCCTGCGGCGCGTTCTTTAAACGTATCCATGGAAATTTTCAGAGCAGCGGCCAGTTCTTTTTGTTTTTCCGGCAACGTCGGCACAAATTCGTGCAGCGGCGGGTCCATTAAACGCACGGTTACGCCGTAACCGGCCATGGCTTTCATCGTCGCTTTGATTTCCTTTTTCATATACGGGAATAATTCTTCCACCGCGGCTTTGCGTTCGGCTTCATTGCCGGATAAAATCATTTTGCGCAAAATGAAAAGCGGTTTATCGGAATTTTTACCATAGAACATATGCTCAATGCGAAACAGCCCAATCCCTTCGGCCCCAAATTTGCGAGCTTTAATAGCGTCGTCTTCCGTATCGGCATTGGCACGCACTTTTAACACGCGCACTTTGTCGCAAAGGGCCAGGAAGTTGGCCAGGTTTTTGTTGCCTTCGCCGGCTCCTAACATTTTAAGTGCGCCTGCATAGACGTAGCCTTTGGTACCGTTTAAGGTCAGTTCGTCACCTTCTTTAAAGGTTTTGCCGCCCATTTTAACGGTTTTTTTATTGAGGTCAATTTCCAGTTCGCCGCAACCGACAATGCAGCATTTACCCCAACCGCGCGCTACGAGTGCCGCGTGCGAGGTCATCCCGCCGCGTTGGGTTAAAATCCCTTGCGCGGCGCGCATCCCTTCAATATCTTCGGGGTTGGTTTCTTCGCGCACTAAAATGGCGGGAACACCTTTGTCAGCCAGTTCAATGGCATCTACAGAGTTAAATACAATTTTACCGCATGCACCGCCGGGGCCCGCAGGCAACCCTTGGGCAATGGCTTTGGCGCTCTTTTCGGCGGCCGGATCAATGGCCGGCAGCAACAGTTCGCCCAGTTGGGAAGGCGTTACACGCAGTACGGCTTCTTCTTTGGTAATGAGTTTTTCTTTTACCATATCTAAGGCCATTTGTACGGCGGCAATCCCGTTGCGTTTACCCACGCGGCATTGGAGCATCCACAAACGTTCGTGCTCAATGGTAAACTCAATATCAAGCATATCGTGGAAATGTTTTTCCAATTTCTTTTGGATGTTGTCTAATTCTTTATAAACTTTGGGCATTACTTTTTCAAGCGTCGGCAAGTGCGCGGAGTGCGCGTTAGCAGACCACTTGTTCATCGGCGAGGGGGTGCGGATACCGGCTACCACGTCCTCGCCCTGGGCGTTGATAAGATATTCGCCGTAAAAATGGCTGTCACCGTTGCCGGGGTTGCGCGTAAAAGCTACGCCCGTGGCGCTGGTATCACCCATGTTTCCAAATACCATGGTCTGTACGTTTACAGCCGTGCCCCAATCGTTGGGAATATTCTCAATGGCGCGGTAAGCAATGGCACGTTTACCGTTCCACGAGGCAAACACCGCCCCAATGGCGCCCCAAAGCTGTTCCACCGGATTATCGGGGAATTCTTTGCCAAGCACTTTTTTAACGGTTTTCTTAAATTCTACGCAGAGTTTTTTGAGTTCTTCAGCCGGGATTTGCGTATCGTCTTTTACTTTAAGCTGCGCTTTTTTATCGGCCATCATACCGTCTAAAATTTTGCGGATGCCTTCGCCGTCTTTGGGTTCAATGCCGGCGGCTTTTTCCATTACTACGTCGGAATACATCATAATTAAGCGGCGGTAAGCGTCATAAACAAAGCGGGGATTGTTGGTTTTGGCAATCATACCTGGGATGGTTTTTTCAGTTAAACCAATGTTCAAAATAGTTTCCATCATCCCCGGCATGGAAGCGCGCGCGCCTGAACGCACGGACACTAAAAGCGGGTTGGTGGCAGAGCCAAATTCTTTTTTAGTTTCTTTTTCTACTTTTTTGAGGTTGGCTTCCACGTCTGCTTTTAAGGTTTTAGGATAGGTTTTTTTGTTGTTCCAGTAGTAGGTGCAGACTTCGGTGGTAATCGTGAAACCGGGGGGCACAGGCAACTTTAACTGGCCGGACATTTCGGCCAAGTTGGCCCCTTTACCACCCAAAAGTTCTTTCATTTTGCCGTTTCCTTCAGCCTTACCGGCGCCAAAGGAATAGACGTATTTTACATTTTTAACTTTTTTTGAAACGGGTTTCTTTACAGCTGTTTTTTTAGCGGCCGGTTTCTTAGCGGCTGCTTTTTTAGCGGTTTTTTTAACCATGGTGTTCTCCCTATATATAAATTAACGCGCGCGTAAGAGCGGGCGTGAATATTCTTATATATTGTAGTACATTTGAATGAGAAAAAAAAGTATAATTTACAAGAAATATTTAAGTGAGGTAATAATATGAATAAATGGAAAGATTTATTTTGGGCATTTGTTTTTGTCCTGTTGTTACTGGGGTATATGGCTTCTAAGGTAGATTGGGAAAATGTGCTACAGCCCGATTCGCCTACCCCAGTCTACATGAATGGCAAAATTGCTAAAACAAAACCGCTTGCCCATGTAACCCTCGAAAAAATTCCGCAGACTGTATATGACAGCCTGACAAGTAATCAAAAACAGGCTCGTTATGTAACCGGAAATCAAAAGTATATTTTAGTGGTAGTCTTTGGGCAACACCCTAACAAAAAAGCGTTTACAAATGAATTAAACCGTCTATTTAAAGAAGAAGGATTCAACAAATATTACCGTAAGCATATTATTGACTTAGGGAACCATTGGCTGACCAGTTGCAATCGGACGGAAAATTGCCCTGAATTATGGATTAACAAACATTGCGCTAAAAAAGTTTGCTTGATTCATCCACAGCAAAAACAAGCCGTTATGGATAGTTCGGAAGACGTAACTCAATTAAAAGCTCTCTTAGAAAAATATAAAGAATGGTAACCGCTCAACATAGGCCCTGGGCCTATATCTAATTAGGTCTTTTGTCTCTTGCGCAGATGTGGGCATAGTTTTACAATATAAAAGATGAATTTTATAAAAAAAGTTCTTCTATTTATAACGATTTTAGCGGGCTGTTGCAGCTTAGGACAAGCCCAAAAAGCCGGTGCAGTTAAAAACTTGCTGAAAGCTCCCGGCTCCACTCCGCAAGAACTGCTTGTCTGCACGCGGCAGTTTATGCGCCAAAACCAAGGACGTCTGCCCCGTAAAATAATTTCAAATGGGGCCGGCCGCGCCGCATATACCTATAATTTAAACCCACAGCAACAATGGGAAGTACGCCTGGCTCGCCAAGTCTATTACCAAATTACAAAAAAACCGCAACCGCAAGACCGTTCTTGGCGCCAACTCAAATATCTTTACTCTAGCAAAGAAACAAAATTACCCATGCCCACGCCCGAAGAATTTTTACCCGTATTACAAGCTTGGGTAAAGGCACATAACGGCCGAAAGCCCCGGTTAAACATCTATGAAAACGGGCAGCATTTATCCGTAGAAGAAATGCGTCAAAAAGATGCCGAGGACGGCTCGTCCTTATATGAAGAATATACCTTAGCCCGTTTGTTAGCCCAATTTATGAAAAAAGGCGTGCCCGATAAAAAAACCCGTGATGCACTTGCAGCCATTGAAGAATTGCCCACCATTACGCATTGGCAAACCCAAACGGAGTATCAACTTTATGATTGGTTTGGAAATGCTTTACCTAGCCAATATGAACTGTTAGCACAGTTACAAGCCTGGTCCGCCGCGCACGGCAACACCAAGCCACGGGCTTTGTTTTATCAAAACGGGAAAAGACTTACCGTAGAACAACTCAAAGCATTTCCGGAGTTATATGAAGAATATAAGTTGGGCGCTCGCTTGCGGCATGTGCTAAGCAAAGGCGGTCAAGCACATGATTTAAAAAACGGATTAGAGGCTATTAACAGTTTACCGGTATATCATGCCACACAAGAAAAATAAGTTCTTAACGGCCTTTTAAATAATCCCCGTGAAAACCTTTGCCGGGTGACACAAACCGCCCGATGGATTCTATTTTAGCTTGCATACAACCCCGACACTTTTCGGCCGAATCCCCGATACAAATTTTACCGGGATACAGCTCATATTGTTTGCGGTAAACGGTTGCGGTTACATTAGGCATCACTACATTGGCCCCACATTGCAGCGCCAACAGCCGCCCTTGCGGGTGCAAGGTTTCCATGGCGGTCGTGGCCGGGATATTGAGGTCCGGCATTAAGAGGCGCATTAGCGCCATCATTTTTAATGCCCGTTCAAAATGTCCGTCCGTTTTTTCGTCTTTGAGCGGTGTATGGGGGTGGGGGATAAACGGCCCGATTCCCGCCATATCCACGGGGAGCTGCTTGAAAAAAAGCAAATCATCCGCCAAACTTTCCACCGTTTGCCCGGGAAGCCCCACCAACGATCCGGAGCCGACCTCATAGCCCAATTCTTTTAAATCATACAAACAGCGCACGCGGTTTTCCCAACTCATGCCGGGGTCTAATTTTTCATACAACGCTTTATCGGTGGTTTCAATGCGCAGTAAATAACGGTCCGCCCCCGCTTGTTTATAAGCCGCATATTCTTCGCGCGTTTTTTCACCGATACTTAAGGTAATAGCCACGTCTAATTTTTTAATCTCACGAATTATTGCGCACATTTTATTCGTGTCAAAACTGATATCTTCGCCGCTTTGCAACACCACCGTTTTATACCCTAACGCCACGGCGTGGCGGGCTGTTTCAATAATTTGCAAGGGAGTTAAACGGTAGCGTTGGGCGTGCAAGTTTGAGCGGCGCAGCCCGCAATACATACAATCGTTTTTACAGAAACTGGAAAATTCAATCAATCCTCGTAAATAAACGCCGTCACCCACAAATTGGCGGCGTACGCTGTCGGCGGCCTTAAACAAAGGCGCGGCATCTGCACGCGAAAGAACGGTTATAATTTCTGCCCGCGTGAGGGCCTGGGTTTGGAGGGCTTTTTGAATGAGGGATTGCATAGATATAGTATATAAAATTAGGTCCAAAGGCCCAAATCAAACTGGGCCATAATGTAGGCCCCGATTGGGCACAAAGGCCCTGTTTTTTGCATTTGTAAACCGCTATGATATAGGTGTAAGTAAATTGATAACGCAAGGAGGAACACACGATATGCAGACCGAAAAATTAAATAAAACTTTGGTATTACAAACGGTCAAATTAACCCGCCTCCAACAAGCGTTTACTAATTTGGCCCAAAGCCCGGAAATGCAGACTTTTCTCCATTTATAAGTGAACTCATATCCTCCTACAAGAGTCCCTGTACCCGCCCGTTTTATGCTGGCGGGTACGCCTTTTTGAGAAAGAAACCCCCGGGGAACGGTTTCCCGGGGGTTGAGTTGTTAGTAGTTTTAGGTAGCCGGGATACTAGCTGTTCTGGCATTCACCCGGCAAATATACACTAATTGCTTGGACATTCATGGTCATTACAAATGTATCCTTTTGCGACATTAGACACACAACAACTTGTATCATTATACGTGTTATTGTTACAGGCATTGGAATAATTTTTATAACATTTAGATCCCCCGCTGAAAGTAGAACCTGTGCAAGATCCAGCCCCTGTCCCGTTGCAAATAGATGAAGTATTATAGGTCCCAACCGAACATGCACTATTACCTTTTCCATTACAGGTTGAATTTGTAAATGTTCCCCACGTACAACTACTTGTTCCTACTCCATTACAGGTTGAATCGTTAGAAAAGTAACTGCGATAACCTCCCTTGCTACATGAATTATCGCCACGCCCATTGCAAGTAGAATCATTATAAACACTTTGCGTACAGGCCGCATTACCATTTCCCTCACAGGTGGAATCGTTCCGGTAATATCCGTGATAGCCTTCAACACCTGTTCGACATGACTCGCTGCCATTTCCCACACAAGTTCCCCCATTAAAATAGCTAAAACCACAACCTCTATATGAACTTTCCGTTGCCTCACAAGTTCCATCTACAGGAACATACGTCTTCCAACACGCGTCGCTTTTAGTACCTACACATTTATCTCCGGCCTTCAAATTTTGATTGTTAGTATTTGTATACACCGTTCCAAAGTATCCATCGTCCTTGCTCCCTTGCAGTATATATGTCTTGTATCCGGGAGTTAAACCACCGCTAATCGGGAAACCGCTTAACCCTTTTTCACATAACCAGGTAGCATCGCCATTATTAATATCTGCTTCGCAATGGACGTTCCCCGCAAATTGAGGACTATGCTCTTGGTACATAATGTAACGTATACCAGGTACATCAGTACGTTTGGCCACTACATAATTAAACTTGGATTTTTCTTCTTCACTATTCAAGGCCACTTCCGTGTTTTCTGCCCCTACCGATTCTACGTCTAATTCATCTTCACTCAAAGCATACCGGCTATTGCCCAAGTAATACACCTCTTGAGCCGCTGCAACGGATTTTGCTACCGGCATTACTTTACTAAAACGGCTTTTGAGTACCGTCTTTTTATATTGCGATAATGCCACCGCGGCCAACACACCAATAATGAGGACCGCTACCAAGAGTTCAATTAATGTAAACCCGACGTTATTTAATAAGCCCGTCATCCCATACTTGAGGGGACGGCCCGCAGGGTATCTTCCACGCACGCTGTTTACTAACTGCAACGACAAGCGTTGAAGATCCTGAATCAAGTTCAGGATGACTTTATGATTTGGGTAACCCCCCGCTTACAACTTATTTTTTTCATTTTGTTTATCTCCTTATAAGTGCCGTTCAAACGCGCTAAGTCCTTTTATACGGCGTTTTATACAGGGGCCATACGTCCCCCCATATCCGGCCTAGTAAAATTGTAACAAAAAAAAACAGCCGTCAAGAAAGCCGCGTCGCTCTCTTGTGTTTGCAAAAAAGGAACTTTTCAAACAAAATTCTTGTCAAAAATCTTTTGAAATGCTATAGTGTGCGTATATGAAACGCTTTACTAAAAATGTAATGCATGGGTTATCCCATTTTTGTATGCCCGGCGGACGCGACAGCCGCCAAACATTTTGCGATATTTACAAAGGGTTTATTTTACTGGCTTTGTTAGGCATATTTATTTGTGTGTGGCGTAATACGCTAGCCGTTATGTTCGTGCGGGACTGGCTGGCTATTACCGAATTGGGCTGCTGGGGCATTTGTATTGTTTTTGAACTGTTCTTGTTATTGGCCTTTGCCTGTGCGGTGGCACGCCGCTGGCAGGACTTGGATATCCGTATCCCGAAAGAGGATTCTTTTAAGGAACTCATTAAACGACCACGTTTTTGGGAAGTGTTAGCCACGGAAGAAGGCTCCCGCGAGCGTAACCAATACGGCGAAGCCCCGGCAGATAACCCTGTCCCTCTTATTAGCGAGGAAGACCTCAAAGCAGCCGTACGCAAAAAACTTTTTATTGGCGTGGACGAGTGGGAAGAACTTAAAAAATAAATCTTCAACTATTTCTAAAAAGCACCCCGCGGGGTGCTTTTTATGCCCTTGAATTTTTATATTATCGCATTATACTATATATAGCTTAGGAGAAATCTTCTATGAAATATATTAGTTTACTTATTTGTTTAATATTTCCCTTGGTGGGTTGGGCCCAAAAGGAAGGACAACTGCGCCTGTTAAATGTGTACGATTCACAGACGGGAACTATTTCTCAAATTAAATTAGATTCGCAACTGCTTTCCCTAAAAGGCCGGCCGCCTGTCAAACAAGAGGATACAGACGATGAACTGGTAGCCGCTACCGTTTTTAACGGGGAAGATTGGTATCAAGTAAACGGGAAACAATATCCTTACTCGGCAATCGTTTACTTGGACAGGAAGGGCTTTGGGGGGTGTTCCGGTAGCCTGATTGGGCCCTACACCGTACTAACGGCAGCCCATTGTATATATAGACACGTTGAGGCAAACGCGGGATCTATGTACAAACCGGCAGACATTACAGCCTATGCGGGGGGACAAGGTTCCTCTATTCGTGCCAAAGGTACCCGCATTTATGCGGCTAGCGGTACGGAGAAACTCAGTTGGGGACAAGAATTTGCAAAAATTGACTACGCCATTGTGGTATTAGATAAACCTATCGGGAACCAAAGCGGAACCTTAGGGGCCAAGTCCGTCGGTCTTCAAAAAGGCCAGTCCGTTTCTTTGCTGGGATTTCCGGCTGTAAAAGATCGTAAACGCCCTTGGATGAGCCGCGGGAAAATTACAGGGGTATTTTCAGGATATGTTCACTTTAATGCGGATATATTACCGGGAAATAGCGGCGGCCCTTTATTTGCCGGGAACGATCTAACCAAAGTGATTGGGGTGGTAACTTTTGAAAACCCTCATTTTAACGGGGCCACCCAATCTGCCAACGCAGCGCTCCTTTCATTTATCAACCGATACCGCAACGAGAAACCTGCTGTGGGGAAAAATAAGCCCCAAGCCCGTAAGGCAGATTTCCAAAGACAATCGGAAGATACCGTGCGCAATTTGATTGAACAGTTACGCCAAAAATAATCTTATATTGACTGTTTTCGTTTACTCTCTACCAAAATCCGCTGGTAGGGAGTTTTGTTTAGCCTACAAATTTAGTATAATTAGAATGTACTTAGTGTAAGTATAAATTAATTATAGGAGAAGGGCTCCGCTCCGGCTCGGTCGTTTTTCGGATAAATGCGGCTTGGTCGGCAGGATGCAGCCCACAAGAGAAAAATAAAATGGTACTCTCAAACCAAGACAGAAAAGACATCATCAGCAAATTCCAATCCAGCAATAAAGACACCGGCTCTGCCGCCGTGCAAATTGCTTTGATTACGGAACGTATCCAATACATTTCCAACCACCTCAAAGCCAACCCCAAAGACTTTGCCGGTGAAACGGGACTCAACAAACTCGTCGGTCAGCGCAAACGTTTACTAGCGTATTTGAAACGCACTGACTTTGAAAAATACCAAGTTGTTACCAAAGAACTTAAACTGAGAAAATAAGGAACTTTACATGCCGAATTTTAACCATAACTTTGACATTCAAAGCGTGGAAGTAACCGTCGGCCGCGATACCATTAAACTGGAAACCGGTTTCATGGCCAAACAAGCGGACGGCGCCGTGGTAGCCAGCATGGGGGACACCCGCATTTTAGCTACCGCCGTTTCCACCAAAGAGCAAAAACCCGGTATTTCGGATTTTACGCCTTTAACGGTCAACTATAAAGAAAGAACGTACGCCGCGGGCAAAATCCCGGGCGGTTTTTTCAAACGCGAAGGAAAACCGAGCAAAAAAGAAACGCTCTCTTCGCGCATTATTGACCGCACCATGCGCCCGATATTCCCCGAAGGTTTTGCGTGTGAAACCAACGTAACCGCCATGGTAGTATCTGCCGACCCCACGAATGATGCCGACATTTTAGCCGTGCTCGCTTCGTCCGCGTCTGTAGTCATTTCTTCCATTCCGTTTAACGAGCCTGTAGCTGCTGTGCGCATTGGGCGCATTAACGGCCAGTACATTGTCAACCCGACCAAAGAAGAACAAGCCCTGCCCGAATGTGACATGGACCTCACCATTGCCGGGTCCGCGCAAGGGATTTTGATGGTGGAAGGCGGCGCCAAAGAAGTAGAAGAAAGCGCCATCATTGAAGCCATGGAAGTAGCTAAGCCGGAAATTGACAAAATGTGTGCCGCGCAACTGAAACTGCGCGAACTGGCCGGCAAGCCGAAATTTGAATATGTGGTAGAAAAACTGCCGCAAGAAGTAGTTGATTTGGCCAACGGTGCCTTCCGCGAAGAAGCCAAAAAAATCTTGCATGCCTTTAGCGATAAACAAACGCGCGACCTGCAAGTGGCCCAACTCAAAAAGAACTTTGCCGAACAGCTCACCGAAAAATACGCCGAAAATGCCGCCACCTATGCCGGGATCGCTTTGGAAAACATTATGTACGAAGAATCCCGCGCCCTCGTGCTGCACGAAAACGTGCGTGTAGACGGCCGCAAACCGACCGAAATCCGCCCGCTGAGCTCGCTGGTTGGTTATTTGCCGCGCGCCCACGGCTCTGCCGTGTTTACCCGCGGTCAAACGCAATCGCTCGCCGTAGCTACGTTAGGTACGCCCGACGACCAGCAAATGATTGAAGGCTTAGAAGATATTTCGTACGAGCGCTTTATGCTCCATTACAACTTCCCGGGTTTTGCCACGGGCGAATGTAAGCCGGACCGCTCTCCGGGCCGCCGCGAAATCGGCCTCGGGGAACTTGCCCGCCGCGCTTTGCTCCCGTTAATCCCCAGCGAAGAAGAATTCCCGTACACCATCCGCGTCGTGTCCGACATTACCGAATCTAACGGCTCGTCGTCCATGGCCTCTGTGTGCGGCGGCTCTTTAGCCTTGTTTGATGCCGGCGTGCCGATGAAATCGCCCTGCTCCGGGATTGCCATGGGTGCTATTAGCGGAGAGGGGAAATTTGTAGTCCTTTCCGACATTATGGGCCTCGAAGACCACTTGGGCGACATGGATTTCAAACTGACCGGATCGCGCAAGGGTATTACGGCCTTCCAAATGGACGTAAAACTCAAAACCGGGATGCCGCTTGACGTACTGCGCCAAGCCATTAAACAAGCTACCGAAGGCCGCATGTTTATCATGGACCACATGGAAAAAACCATTGCGGAGCCGAGAAAATCGGTTTCCCCGTATGCGCCCGTGATTTTCAAAATGCAAATTGCGGTTGACAAAATCGGCGCCGTCATTGGGCCCGGCGGTAAAAACATTAAACGCATTACCGAATCCACGAGCACCAAGATTGACATTGAAGAAAACGGCGTGGTGACCATTGCCGCCGCCAATGCCGAAAAACTCAACCAAGCCAAAGCGGAAATTGAAATGCTGACCGCCGAGCCGGAAGTAAATAAAATTTACAAAGGCAAAGTGGTATCCATTCAACCCTTTGGGGCGTTTGTGGAAATCTTGCCCGGCAAAGACGGACTGTTACACATCTCCGAAATTGCCAAACACCGCATCAATAAAGTAGAAGACGTACTCAAACTAGGCGAAATTGTTGAAGTGAAGTGCGTGGAAATTGACAACAGCGGTAAAGTACGGTTGTCGCGTAAAGCCTTACTCAAATAAGCATACGTATTCTCCAATACGACCCCCGGGCCTAAACCGCCCGGGGTTTTTTTGCACAGAGCCTGTGCACCCTAGCGGGCCGCAAAATCGTGAAAGGCACTTTATTTTCCTTCCCCCTTGAGGGGGAAGATGCCCAAAGGGCAGATGAGGGGGAAAATCAAATAAAGAACAACCTTATAAACACAGCGGTACCCCCTCACCTGGGCTCCGCCCATCCTCTCCCTCAAGGGAGAGGGGGAAACCGGCCTAGGCCTAAGGACCTAAGGGGGAGTGGGCACTAAGGCCCTGGCACCTTACCGCACAACTGTTATACTATAAGTATATGAACACATTTATTAAACGCAGTATGAAACTGGCAGTAGCTATCGTTTTTATCGGCGCGTCCGTCGTTCCGGCTTGCGCCCAACGCGGTAAAGGATTTAAAAACTTACCCAAAGCCCTGGGCAAAAAACCGCCTCTAACGGGCACCGCGCCTGTGGTAAAACCCGTTACCCCGCGCATCCCGCCCACATTACAAAGTGCCGCCGTTCCTAACTTTACCGCTTCCGTAAATAAGGCCCTGGATAATGCCGTGGAACGAGTAGTGGCACCCAAAATTATCCCTACCTCTACTGTCGTAAAAAGCAATTCTCCTGTTGACGTAAAAAAATTGGACAAATTAATAAGAAAATTCTTTTACAGTTCCTTTGCTCAAATAGGCCCTCAGTATATATTATTCCCTTCAGATCCCAGAACGGATATAGACCAGTTATCTCTCCGTCCAGGGAGGAAAAGCGAAAAAACTTATCATGCTGTAATAGCAGTGTTGAAAGAAGCCGATGAACGTATTTTTCACCGGCACAAGGGAAAGATATATATTGATGTATTGGCTCTAGGAATAGAATGCATAGATAAAGAGACGATCATTTCGTATAAAAATCAAATAATCAGTGATCATAGGTATTATAAAAATGATGAGAAGTATTATAGAGACATAGCAATTAATGAATATAGCGACTTTATCAACAAGCGTAATCAACAAATTATGGACGCCTTACAGAATTATATCTATAGGAGAAAACAACAATTATCAAAAATCGACCCCACCACCCAACGTACGGCGGAAGAAATCAAATCTTTAGTGGAAAACTTGGACCCGGAAAATCCGCTCCGCCAAGCCATTGAGGGGACCCTCAAAGACAACGGCTATATTGCCCCGGCTGAGTAACGCTACCCCGTAATTTAGTATAATAGGCGTATGAATTTCATACGCCTATTTTGCTGTTTGCTGGGCTCCTTGCTACTGGGCGCGTGTGCCTACCACAATAAACTGCCGCGCGGCATTTTTACCGCCGCGCCGTCCACCCCAAAAATAAACGCAAGCGTGTTAGTACCGTCGGACCATATTGCCCAAAAACAATTTGTACTCAAAGACTATCATTCCCAAAATTCTGTCCATTCTTATAAAATTGATTTGGCGGACGGCTCTTTAACTGCCGCCGCAGACGCGCTGGGCACGCTATTTAAAACGGTGGACGTAAACCCGGCCAAATACGCCGCTAAATATGACTACCGCGCCGACGTAGATTATACTGTTTCGAGCGGCAAGACCGACAGTTTACAAAGCGTCCAATGGTTTGGCGGCCAGCCGCCGGTGTTGCAAACGCGCGTGGTCATCAACCTGTATAACACGCGCACAAATGAACTTGTATTTTCCGCCTATGCCACGCGCCAAAACCGCGTGGAAATGACCGACACTTCCGCCGCCGCGCAACGCGTGGAAAACAAAGGCACCGCCGTATTTTTACCCGTCACGGGCCCGGTTTACACGCAAGCATTTGGCGATAATTTAAAAGACACGCTCGCGCGCGATTTACAGGAATGTTTGGCGGAAATTGCGGACACGTTGGCGCAAAGCCGCGGGTTGTTTGAACAAAAAGTCGTTAATAAATAAACGGTCATTCCAAACTTGATTTGGAATCTTCCACGCACCGCCGTTGTCGTTGCCGTTTTATAACAACAAGCGTGGTAGATCCTGGGACCCCGTATTAAAACATTACGGGGCGCGGCTAGCGGTAATACCGCGGTTCAGGATGACATATCAAATAAAGCACTATTTTTACTGTTTGCCCCGCAAACCCAAAATAATGTAAAATAAATGTATAAGTTTTTAATGAGGTTTTTATGAAAAAATCAACTGCTAAAAAACACACGGCCAAAGCCGTAAAAGCCGTCAAACCGGCCAAAAAAGCCGCTACCAAAGAATCCCCGATTTTAAAAGACGTAAAACAACTTTACGCCTTCATGCAAGATAATCACTTAGACACCATTGAATACGACCAAAAAGGCCTGTATTTGCGCCTCGTAAAAGCCAAACCCGCTATGGTCCCCGTGCCCGTCAATGTGGGGGGGAACGTAAGTGCGGGCGGCGCGCACAATTTTGCCCCGGCGCAAGAACAATATAAGGAAGTGATGAAATCGGCCTTAACGGGTATTTTCTTCCGCGGCTCCACGCCCAGTGCCCCGCCGTTTGTAAAAGAAGGTGCGCAAGTGGCCAAAGGCGACGTGATTTGTTTAATTGAAGCCATGAAAGTATTTAACGAAGTCCGCGCCGACTTCCCGTGCATTATTAAAAAAGTGCTCGTGGAAAACGGCAAGCCGGTAAAACAAGGCGACGCGCTATTTGCCATTGAACGGGTGTAACTTATGAATCCTTTGCAAGATAACATTAACGACGCAGTGAGACAAATGACGGACTATTTAACCGCCAACCATAAAGCAACCTCTTGGCAGTTAAAAGTGATGTTCCGGCTGTCCAGCTCGGTGCTGTATTTGGCCTTGGGCAAACTGCTGGCTGAAAAGAAAATTACGTTGGAAGCCGACGGTATTAACTACAACATTACCTGGGGCGCCGAGGCCGTGCAAAAGCAAGAGGCCGAAAACGCCAACCCCTTCCAACCGAATTAGTACCTGCCGCACAGGACACAAAACCTGCGCTCGTATTTCCCCGCACAATTTTAAAACCCCCTTGCGTAGATTACAAGGGGGTTTTGTTGGTTCAATCTTATGTTATAAATAAGCAGAACAATCGTATACTGTTTCTCCTGTAATCCCATATAAATCGTTTGCCCAGCGGCACATTTCAGCATTAGGGGAGTCCATGTAAGAAACGCTCCATATTCCGTTCTGACCGGAGAGTTCTATCCTTCTTCCATCTAACCAATTATTCCCTCTTGCCCCATCTGCATGATAGTCAGTATGTATTCCTAGTTGACAAAACTCATCATAACAAACTGCCCACCAATTCCCTAATTTAGTATTACAACCTATATCAGTCTCGGATGAACATGGAAATGTAATATCCAGTTCAGCTTTTTTTTTCGTTCCTGTGAAATAAGTAGTACTACTTGGATAACCATTTTCCAAAATCCACACACCTACAGCTTTAGATAATGTACTCATAGTAGTAGCTACTTCACTTAATCGTGCTTTTTGCACAGCTTTTTGATACTGTGGCACCGCTACAGCTGCCAAAATACCAATGATTAACACCACCACTAATAATTCAATCAAGGTAAACCCCTTAATTGAACGACAAGATGCTGAAACAAGTTCAGCATGACAGTTTCGGGTAAATCCCCGTTTACAACTTATTTTAGACGTATTACTGTTCATTTTATTTTCTCCTGTGTACTGCATAACATAAGTGTACCAAAAAAAAAAAACAAGTCAAGCAAAAGTTTGGGGCACTTATTTTGCCCGTTGTGAAAAACCCCTAAAAAAAGTACAATACCTATATATGCAACGGCGCCGCTATTACTACAACTACAAAAAATCAAAGAAAAAATCTGCCACCCAAACAAACAGCGGTTGGATACGCACCGCCCTCTATATTTTAGTGGGCACGCTGTGCGTGTGGCTGTGCGCTATTTTGTGGTTTCACACCGCTAGCGGCAAAGTAGGTAGTGCCGTTGCCAAATGGCTCCACCAATGTTTAGGCGCCTCGGCGGGATTACTGCCTGTATTTTTAGGCTATTGGCTCGTGCAGACCATCCGCAACAAAAGCGCGTCGTTCCTGTTTTTCTGCCTCGGTACAACGATTACGCTGGCCAGTTTTTCCAGCATTTGCACCTGCTTGCGGCAAATTTTTACAGGCTCGCTTATCTCGGGCGGCGTAGTGGGGGATAAAGTATTTTTAGCTTTAAAAGGTGTCACAGGCTCCGTCGGGGCCGCGTTATTTTCACTGGCGTTTATGCTGGTGGGGCTGCACATGTTAGTAGCTATTCCGTGGCGCACCGTACTCACTAAAACGGCCGAATTTATCCGTAACGATTTTAACGGGTGGATGGACTCGCGCGCGGAGCTCAAACAAAAAGTGGCCGAGGGTAAACAGGAAATCAAGGAAAAGGCCGAACAGGCCGAAAACCGCCCGGTGGCCGAAGAAGTGCACGAACTGCCCGAGATCCGCCGCCCCGCTAAGCCGGAAATCCGCCGCCCGGTGGCCGAGCCCATTACCGAACTGCCGCGTACGGAAGATCCGGCCCCCAAAAAATCCAAAGCCGCTAAAGAAAAAGAAGAAAGCGCAGATGAAACACCCGCCAATAATGAAGTTAAAAAATTTGACCCGGCCACTTTTAAATTGCCCTCTTTGGCCTTGCTTAATGACCCGGTGGGCGACGGTTTAGTCGGCCCGTCAGACGCCGAAATTGCCAAAGCTACCAAACGCTTGGAAGACACTTTAAAAAGTTTTGAGATCGGCGCGCATGTAACGGGCGTTTCTCCGGGGCCGGTGGTAACCCGCTACGAAATCCAGCCCGACGCCGGGGTTAAAATGTCCTCAATTACCGCCCTAACGCAAGATATCCAAGCCAGCATGCAAGCGCGCTCCATCCGCGTACAAGCGCCGATTCCGGGCAAAAGTACCATGGGCTTTGAAATCCCTAACGATAAATCCGTCATGGTGACCATGAAAGAAATTTTACAATCCCCGGTTTATGCAAACTCCAAGGCCGTCTTACCCATTGCTCTGGGCCGCCACGCCAACGGCGACCCGGCCGGCACGGTAGCCGAAAAATGGCCGCACATTTTAATTGCCGGGGCCACCAACAGCGGTAAATCGATTTGTTTACACACGATTATTATGTCCTTACTCTTTAAGCACAAACCCGACGAGGTCAAATTTTTGATGATTGACCCTAAGCGCGTAGAACTTACCTTATATGAAGGCATCCCGTATTTGTACGACCCTAAAACCTCGTGCGACGACGCCGACATTATCACTAAACCCAACGACGCGGCCAAATCCCTGCAAATGCTCGTTAAAGTGATGGAAAAACGCTTGGATATGTGCCAATTGGCTAAGGTCAAAAACATTGAGGGCTACAATGAGTGGGCGCGCGAAAATAACGAAGAAAAAATGTTCTACGTTTTCGTTATTATCGACGAAATGGCCGATTTAATGTTGCAAACGAAAGCCTCGATTGAAGACTCCGTACAACGCTTGGCGCAAATGGGCCGCGCCATGGGGATTCACCTTATTTTATGTACGCAGCGCCCGTCCGTAAAAGTGGTAACGGGGATTATTAAAGCCAATATGCCCTCGCGCATTGCGCTGCAAGTAGCGTCGGGCATTGACTCCAAAGTGATTTTAGATTCCGTCGGTGCCGAAAACTTGCTGGGCCGCGGAGACATGCTGTTATTAGATTCTTCTACCCAAACGCCGCTACGTATCCAGGGGGCCTATGTGTCGCCGGATGAAATTAAAGCGGTGGCCGATTTCTTACGCGCCCAAGGCGGGCCCGATTATCCTGTGCAAATTGTACAGGAACAGCAACCCGGCATGCGCCCGCAAGACGGGTTGGGCACGAAACCCGAAGAAATTTTACAGGCGCTCGAACTGGTCAAAGAGCGCAAGCGTGTATCGCAAGATTTGCTCAAAGCGCACTTCGGCTCGTCGGCTCGTGCCACCAATATGCTTAGCGTGCTGGAAATGCGCGGATTTATTACCAAACCCGAGGGCTCCAACCGGTGGGAAATTCACTACGATTTGATTGACTCTGCCATTGAAGAAATGAATAGCTTACCTTATCAAAAGGATTACAAAGAACCCGAATATGAAACCGTTTATAAATAAAGGTCTGTGTGCGATCAGCGCGTGTTTAATGTTGGCGGCGTGTTCCCAAAAAGAAGAATCACAAAAAGCGTCCAAAGTAACTGAAACGATTGTGGTGGAAGAGACCGTCTTGCCACCCACCGCTGAACAACCGGCTGAAGTAAAAGAAATAGCCCCGACGCCCAAAGCGCAACCGGAGTCCCAAACCTTATACCCCACCGAGACGCTCATCAACGTAAAAGCGTGGGATAAAAAACTCAAATTTTTGAAAACCCGTTTTGAGCAAACCGCCCAATATGACGGAGTTCCGGTCAGCAAATCGCAAGGAGTATTGTATTATGACCGCGATAAAAAGCTCCTGCGTTTAGATACTACAAATAGTGACGATAAAACAGAACAATCCGCCATTACGGACAAAAAGCAAATTTTAATTTTAGACGGCCAAGGACGTGAAATTACCACCCTTTCCTGGCAAGAATGGCAACAAGGCCAACCGAACCAAGCACTGTTTGACTTTGGTAATTACACCGCACTACTCGCGCGCCACAACGCCAAGCTTAAAGAGCCCTATCTTTTGGAATTAACGCCCAAAGAGGGGGAAAAATATACACTTTATTTAACTTTATCAAAGGAAGATTATTTCCCGCAGAAAATTAAAATCGTGTCGGACTTAATGGAAACCGAGGCCGTTTTAACCGACGTACAAAAAAATACGCCGCTGGCCTTTGATACGTTTCGCCAAGGGGGATTATTTAAATGATGACACTGGCTAATAAAATTACTTTACTGCGCGCGGCCCTGTCGCTAGTAATGTTTGCGTTTATTTTACTGCCGTTTTGGTGGGCCCGCTTTACCGCTACTGCCATTTTTATTTTAGCCGCCAGCACCGATTGGGTGGACGGAAAAATTGCACGCGAAACAAATACCATTACTCCCTTTGGTGCTATTGTGGATCCGTTTGTAGACAAAATCTTAGTGATTGCCGCGTTCTTTGCCTTTGTGGCTATCCGCCCGCTTAATGTGCCGATTTGGGCCGTCTTTTTGATTTTACTGCGCGAGCTAATGGTCTCCAACTTGCGCGCCATTGCCGCGTTAGACGGCAAAGTCATGGCGGCCGAGCGCTGGGGCAAATTTAAAACCGTGGTGCAAATGTCGGCCATTGGGGTCATTTTCTTCGTGATTGTGCTCATGCATCTAAGCCATTTACTGCACGGCCCCGCCCAAAAAATTTGCTGGATGAGCTTTATTACGCTTATCAAATTTCCTTATACCGTTACGGCGATTGCCGCCGTGATTACGTGGATAAGTGCTATTTCGTATCTGCGTAACAACTGGGATTTACTCAAAAAATCATGGAGTTTACCATGCAAGTAATTTGGCAAGCGTTGGCAACGGGGCTGTTTATCAGCTATTTGCCATCCAAAATTATCAAGTTTAAAAAGAACACCGGGGCCGGTTTTTTAGGTACGTTGTGGGGCGTTTTATTGGTCTGGTTATTCCCCACGGACCCGGTGCTGTATTTGCTGGCCATGCTGGTATTTTGGGTACTTGCCGTAGTGGTCTGCAAAAAAGTAAAATTTAAGGGATATACAGGGCATGACAACCCAAAAATTGTCATTGATGAAATGGCCGGTTATATTACTGCCATGGCATTTTTGCCCCATACGTGGCCGTATATGCTGGCGGCGTTTGTGCTGTTCCGCACGTTTGACACGTTAAAACCGTCGGTCGTTAAAACATTTGATAAAATGGAAAACGCCTTCGGTATTGTGTTTGATGACGTATCTGCCGGATTATTGGCCAATATTTTAATTCATATTTGTATTATTTTTATTAAACAGGGTTAAGGAGAAAATTATGGACTTTTCAAACATTTCAAACGTACGTGAACTACTGGCAGCGGGGGGGCCGATTTTAATTATTTTAATTCTGCTCTCCATTTATTCCGTTTCCGTTATTTTAGAGCGTTTCTTCCGCTTACGCCGAGCAATTAACTACTCACACAAGCTGATTGCATTTTGCAAGTCCCATTTAGCTGCCGGTAACTACGCTAAAATTGAAGAAACATGCCGCAAAGAATCGGTTAAAACTATACCCGCCGCGGTATTATTGTTGCGCTTGTGCAAAGAAAAAAACCGCTCCCGCACCGATTTAGAAAAAATTGCTGCCAGCACCATTGATTACGAAACCGCCAAACTTCAACGCCGCTTATCTATTTTAGGCACATTGGGAAGCATTACCCCGTTTATTGGGTTATTTGGTACAGTAATCGGCGTTATGCACGCGTTTAAAGATTTAGCCGCCAACACCGCTACAGCGGGGGGGGCTTCCGTCGTAGCCGCCGGCATTGCCGAAGCCTTGGTAAACACCGCGGCCGGGTTATTTGTTGCTATTCCGGCAGTCATTGCTTATAACTATTTCTTATCCAAAACGACCTACTTTGCCCAAGAGTTGGACAGCGTAGCCCAAGATTTTATTTACACCCGCCCGTCGGCAGATGAGTTTTAACTATGGCATACCGCAGACAACGCCGCCTAATGGCTGATATTAACATGGTGCCGTTTATCGACATCACGCTTATCTTGCTGATTATTTTTATGGTCATGAGCCCGCTCCTAGTGCAAATGCAACTAACGGTTGATTTGCCCAAATCCAACGCCATTAACACGCAAAATGATGAGGATGTGGTGCGCATTGAAATTCAAAAAAACGGTACTGTTACCGTCTTAAATAAAAAAATAGCCATGACTAATTTGGAGCAAGAACTTATTTTACGTTTAGGCAAAGCCAATAAAAAAACTATTTTGGTAGAAGCCGATAAAAATGTACCCGTCCAACAAGTAGTAGACGTGTTTGATATTGCTAAAAAATTAGGAGCCGCCAAACTGGGTATTGGCGTACTGACTAAAAACTAATGAATTGGTATTTAGTATATTCCGGCGGATTACATACTTTAGCCGCCTTATGTGTAATTTTACTCTTAGCACCTGGGATGAAAAAACCCAGTGCCACCTACACGATTGATTTTATCGGTACCGGCAAAGTGCAAGCCGTCACCGCACCCGCCGCCAAAACCGAAATAAAAACCCCGGCCCCGGCTGAGCAAGCTATTGCCAAGCCCGAACCGGCACCGGTCAAAAAAGCTTACGTTTCTAAAACTGAAATTTCCACCCAAAAACAAACCAAGAAAAAACCGGCACCGACTGCGGCCCCGCTGGAAACCCCCAGCGTTCTGGACGACCAAGAACCTGCCGGGCAAGAAGGTGAATTTGCCGGGGGAAATATCACAACTGATTTTGCCAACTTTCCATACCCGTGGTATATTACCCAAGTGCGCAACTCGCTTTGGATTGAGTGGGAAAAGCGCCGTCCCGCCGGAAATGTCCTTTCGGCCTTAGTATCGTTTGCTATTGCGCGCGACGGGAAAATAAAAAATTTGAAAGTAGAACGTTCCTCGCATGATGAAACGTTTGACTTTGCCGCCACGTCGGCGGTCATTAACGCAGGGCCTTTTGCGCCCTTGCCGATGTATTATGAAAAAGACGAACTTACCGTAAGTGTAGAGTTTAAACAGGAGAAATAATATGACAGGAATCGGACGTTTTTTTATGTTGTTATTATGCACCGCCGTTGTCATGGTGTGCTTCCCGGATTTTGGTGCAACCGGATGGACCTTTGCCGGAACGCTTATTTTAGCGTGGACGGGAATTATCTTAATTATGGGAATCGTCGGCAGTTTATTTGGATTATACCGTTTTGACGGCATTAACCGCTTTTTAACCTTTGTTCTGTTTTTGGGGATTATGTTTTCGCTCTTGTGGTATTTGCCGCAAGATGAAAAAGTATCTCCCATCAATCAGCTCAAACACGGCGAGTTTCCGACGGGGGCTGATGTGCAGCGCGGTATACAAAAATTCACATTTAATTTTGCTTTTGACCACCGCAACGCCCGCAGCGACCAAAATTTTGTAAACCAACAAGATGCCAAAGCCGCTGCCGAAGAGGCCGCTAAGAAAGCAACCGAAGAAGCGAAACGCAAAGCAGCTCAAAAAATCAAACAAAAACTAGATATTATTGTGGAAGATAACTAATGAAACCAACTATTTTGATTACCGGCGGAAACGGATTTATCGGCCGTGCATTAACCGAAAAATTACTGCACGAGGGATATCATGTACGTGTACTCACGCGGCGCAAACCTACCCGCCAACCGGCCAATCCGGCCGTTACGTTAGTACAGGCCGATTATAACAACGTGACCTCTATCCAAGCCGCCATGCAAGATTGCGAAGGTGTGTTTAACTTGGCGGGAACCCTGTTTGGCACGTGTTATAAAGATTTTGAAAAGGGCAACGTAACCGCGGTGCAAAATATCGTGTCCGCCGCCAATAAAACACGCTCGATTAAAACATTTGTGCATGTTTCCAGCTTAGCTGCCAGCGGATATGCTAAACGAATCCGCCGTCCCCGCTTGGAAGTAGATGCTCCCTTGCCGGTTTCCGACTATGGGCGCACCAAACTGCTGGGGGAAAAAGCGGTGCGGCAACTAAGCCAGCGTATTAAGCGCACCGTCATACGTCCGCCGATTGTGTATGGAAAAAATGATTCCGGTGTTTCCAAAATAGCCGCCTGGGTAAAACGTGGACTCATGGTAAATACGTCGGGAAATGGGTATTTCAGCTTTGTCTATATCGCCGATTTGGTAGAAGCGTTGTATATGGCTTATGTGCGCCCGGATACCAACCGCCAAACCTATTTTGTCGCAGAACCGGATATCTATATGTGGGATTATTTTATTACCCAAATGGCCCAGGCCATGCACGTACGTAAACCGTTTATGCCCAAGGCCCCGGTATGGCTTATGCGTGCGTCCGCGTGGATATATGAGAAAAGCGCTAAGTTGACCGGTGCGCAACCGGCGCTTAATTACGATAAAGTCGCTGAGGCCATCATTCCCGGCCATTGGGTTTGCTCCAGCGAAAAATGGCGCACGCTTACGGGGCAAAAATTTACGCCGCTTAAAAAAGGGCTTGAGCAAAGTTTTTAAAATTGTTATAATAGCTAAAGTAATTGGAGAGGTGGCTGAGAGGCCGAAAGCGGCGGTTTGCTAAACCGTTATACGGGTTAATTCCCGTATCGAGGGTTCGAATCCCTCCCTCTCCGTATCAATTAAAAATATTTGTTAACATATTTTTAATTGATAATAGAGCGGAGCGACATAAACTGCTTTATGTCGCGTCGGGATTCGAAAGGCGCAGCCATGTTTTTGTTTGCGCAGCAAGGCAAAAACGGCGAGCCCGGCCTGCAGGAAAAATCCGTCAGGATTTTTACCGGAAGGCGAAATCCCTCCCTCTCCGTATCAATTCAAAATATCTGTTAAAATGTTTTGAATTGGTAAGAATTTGTTGCAGTGAACAAAAAAATTAAGGAGTATTCGTAGATATGAAGAAAATCGCAGTAACTGTATGTATGGCAGTATTATTGGGTAGCACGGTCGCTGTAGCTGCCCCTGGTTTTGCAGGCAAGAAAATTACGTCTCAAATCGTTGATGCTAAGCAAGCCCCCAAAACCGTTGAAGTGGCAGGTTCTAAAATTTTTGTACCCAAAGGGCAAACGGTTATTATAGGCCAACGTGAAAACGGTGCTTTGGTAATACGCGGCCGCAATTTGCAAGGCGTAAAGATCAATGATGCAACACTCTCAACCAGCGGCAACACCGTTTTGTCTTGCTACCCTAGTTCTAACATTGTTTTTTTACACCGTGGGCAATCAATGACACTTACTGACCCGGCAGGTAACACAGCTACCGTTATGAACGAAGGGGCTATTGCTACCAACAATGCAAACATCAATTCCAATACGGTAGCGGCACTTAGAGAACAAGCTAAAGAAGAAAGCACCCAAGTGGCTCAGGAACTCGGCGAAGATATAGCTCTGCCGGCTTTTGTAGCGCAAACGGCCACTTCCGAGGCTGCTGCTGAACAAGCTACCCAAAACGTAGAAGAAACCGAAAGCACCTTGAGTCCTTCTACGCCGCGCTAAATTTTCTTTGCGCAACTACCAAACAGCCCCCTATTTTGGGGGCTGTTTTAGTTTGCATGTGAAACATCCGGTTATTACCGGGGGTTTAATTTACCACATCCTGCATTTATTGCTTAAGTATCCACACATCATACGCAGGCAGTTGCGTAGTTTTTACGGTTCCGTACAAAGGCTTATAGGCGTTGGTTAATAAGGCAGGCGCAACCGGTTGCGCCTGGCCGGACCGGTTTAATAACACACTATACGTATGCCCTTTATAGTGCCACGTTTTCATAAGAAGGGGGAAATCAACCGGCACCGAATTGGACACCGGGGTTCCTTTCTCCATAATTTTTTTAAACTTAGCTAACTCTTTTACTACGTCAGCCACACGCGCCCAATAGGCGGGAGCACTTTTAGGCATGGGATCATTTAAATGATTAAACGTATAAAAGAAAAGCCCCGTAGCCCCGTTTAAAATGCCGTCGTAAGACATAAAACGGATTTCCTGCGTAGTAGGGAAACGTCCCACCCGGTCATGATCCGGACGGTACTGTTTAAAATTTTTCCAATCAAAAATCTGCACCACTCCCCATAACGGATGCTCAGGCGTATGCATTTGCACCAACCCTTCTTGGGTATAGCGCACATTATCCCCAAAAGACGTAAGCGGCAAATGGGGTACTGGGTACCAATCCATCATCATCACGTCGGGAATATCATAATAAGGGATACGCGTGCGGCCTTGCCCGATGACCAGCGCGGTAGCGTGGTTTGGAAATGCTTTTTTAGCGGTTTGGTGTGCCTGGCTGACTTGTTCCCGGCTCCAGCGGTGGACATCCGGTTCATCCACTAAATACCAAGCTAAAACAGGCCATTTGCGGGCTTTTTGTTCATACGGGGTACCCACCAGTTTATTGGGATAAAAAACAACTTTCAACCTCAATTTTCGGGCTTTTTGGGCAAGACTCTCCAAGGTTTGCGGTTCTTGGACATAGCTTTGTATACATGAAAACCCGGCTTTTTTAATCCTCTTCAAATCGTCCGGATTGGAAACCCCGTACACACACAGGGGGAATTCACGGGCGGAAAGCCCGCAAACACAGCTAAACACCAACACCCAGCTTAATAAATTTTTCATCATTTACCTATGGCCAGGTAGTGATTTCTTGCCCCTGGCGTACTAATTCCTTGACAATATGGGCCCCAATAACCCCAGTTCCTAATCAACATTTTTTACCGGGAAATAGCTCCTTTTTATCCTCTTGATACATATTTTACCTAATATTTATTTTGTTGGCTACACTTCCGCTAAATTGATATAATTACAATGTATGGTAACTAAAAAAACAACCCGTTTTAAACGCAAGTGGTTCCGGCTATCCCGGGCCCAACAAATTATGCTCTATTTAATGGCTTACGATACGTTTGCCCTGAATGCGGCTTATTTTGCAGCCCTTTTGTTGCGTTTTGATTTGCAATATTCCGCTATTCCACAAAATTACTTGAATTATTACCTTTACTTTGCTCCCATTTATACTGTAGGTTGTTTAATCATATTCTTTAAATTCAAACTATACCAAAGCATTTGGCAATATGCCAGTATTACCGAGGCTTCACGCGTGGTAGGGGCCTCTGTGGCCAGTATGTTGTTTCAAATTGTAGGGATTACCGCATTATTCGGCCGAATGCCTATTTCGTACTATATTTTTGGGGCCTTATTTCAATTTGCGCTTATTTCTACCGCCCGCTTTATACAACGCTTCATTCGCTTAGAACGGTCCAAACGTTCTCTGCCCGCCCGTGCATTAGATACGGCAGCACGTGTATTGCTTATTGGAGCTGGTGACGCAGGACAGCTGATTTTGCAGGATATCCAGCGCTCTAACCTGGCCAAACATGGCCGCGTATGCGCCATTATTGATGACAACCCCCAAAAATGGGGCCGCAGTATTTCGGGCGTGCCTGTAGTGGGCGGACGCGACGAAATTTTAGCCACCGTCCAAAAATACAAAATTAACAAAATCTATTTTGCCATTCCTACCGCCTCAGCCGAAACCAAACGCGATATTTTAAATATTTGTAAAGAAACCCAATGCAAAATTAAAGTGTTACCAGGTATTTACCAATTAGTTACAGACGAAATTTCCGTCCAAAATTTGCAAGATGTATCCGTAGAAGATTTACTCGGGCGCGAGCCGATTAAAATGGATATGAGTGACGTTTTCAATTTTATCACGGACAAAACTATTTTAGTTACCGGTGGAGGGGGAAGTATCGGTAGTGAATTATGCCGCCAAATTGCCGCTCACCAACCCAAGCAACTGTTAATTTTTGACATGTACGAAAATAACGCGTATGATATTGAACAAGAATTAAAACGCAAACACCCGGCCTTAAACTTAAAAACCATTATCGGCTCCGTGCGCGACAGCAAACGCATTGCTCGTGTGTTTGAAATCTATAAGCCCGAGGTCGTCTATCATGCCGCCGCCCATAAACATGTGCCGCTGATGGAAGGGTCACCGTGCGAAGCGGTCAAAAATAATGCTATCGGCACCTACAAAACAGCTTACGCCGCCATGAAAAACGGCTGCCAGCGCTTTGTACTGATTAGTACGGATAAAGCCGTTAATCCCACCAACATTATGGGCGCTACCAAACGCTTGTGCGAAATGATTGTGCAAACCTTTGACTACATGATTAAACAGCACCGCGAAAATGAACTACCCTTGTTACACGCCCACATGCGCGACGAGTTAGCTTTTATGGAAAAAAAGGCCCAAGCCATTCATTCCAACACCCAATTTGTAGCCGTACGTTTTGGCAATGTGCTGGGCAGTAACGGATCGGTTATTCCGCTTTTTAAGCGCCAAATGGCCGAAGGCGGCCCGCTGACCGTAACCCACCCCGATATTATCCGCTATTTTATGACCATTCCCGAGGCGGTCAGCCTCGTCTTAAAAGCCAGTGTCATGGGCAACGGCTCGGAAATTTTTGTGCTGGATATGGGCTCCCCGGTTAAAATTGATACATTGGCGCGCAACCTCATTAAACTTTCCGGTCTACGCCCAGATATTGATATCAAAATTACTTATACCGGTTTGCGCCCCGGCGAAAAACTGTATGAGGAAAAACTCATGGCCGAAGAAGGCCTAACCCGCACAGAAAATAATTTAATTCATATCGGGCGCCCAATCCCGTTTGACAATGATACATTTTTAACAGATGTCAAACAGCTTATGAATGCCAGCTACGGCGAACAGGAAAATAATATCCGCTCGCTGGTGGCTAAAGTAGTTACCACATATCATCCGGCGGGAGCCGAACAAAAAAGCGTAACTACGTATGAGCTAGGTGTAACGTTACCCGTATCAAACCGGCTGTAGATAGTTGGTATAATATATATTAGACTTAGGGCCATTCAATTATTCCATGCTTACCTGTATTTATTTTAGTTTATTTGTATTGTTCATTATCTTTTTAGTTCCGCAAGGGGCTAAACTTTGCCGCACTCCCAAAGCCCAAACAATTTATAAATACATCTTGTTTTCCATTTATGGCGGGGGGGTACTGTGGCTCACATTAGCCAACCGTTTTGAATTAGACGTTTCACGCGTACGCTGGGAGCCATTTTACGTCGTACGTTTATTAACCAACTGTGCACTAAAAACTAAAAAATATCCGACGTATGTCTGTAAAAATGCCCTCAAAAACAGCAAGCACTTGTTTGATTCCATCCACGCGACCCCGATTGAAGATTTGCTGTTAAACATTATTTTATTTATGCCATTTGGGTTTCTGTTACCGTACATTTGGCCCAAACTCAACGGATGGAAAACCGTTTTACTAGCGTTTGCTCTTTCGGTCTCCATTGAGACCACACAATACCTGGCCCACTGGGGATGCTTAGAAGTAGATGACATTATCAATAATACCCTGGGCGCTTGTATCGGCTATGGGTGTTTCAAGTTATATAAGCGTTTGGCACGTTAAAAATTTGCGCACGCTTGCGTAAAAATAGTATAATAAGCAGGTAAACTAATTATCGGATTTTCCGAGCAAAATTCATAAAGGGAGTAATCAAAGACATGAAAAAAGTAGCTGTATTCGTACTCTTAGCTGCGTTTGCTGCTATCCCGGCCGCCGCCGAGAAACCGTTTCATTTAGTAGCTTCTGAAACGCTGAGCTATGATGACAATATCTATCTCACTGATAAGAATAAAAAAGATTCTTTTATCAGCACCACCCGCGTAGGGGCGGATTATCAAGCCAATATTCCGTCCACCGGGCTTAAATTGGCCGCCGATGCCGGCGTAGGCTATAATGCTTATACGGAAAAACACAATCAAAACAACTACTGGGAAGCCTTAGGTGGCTTTGATATTGCCAACGAACAGTTCAAACTTGGGGATCGTCTACTTTACACCTCTGACCCTGCCAACAACGAATTAACCGATCGCAAAAAACGTTTGAATAACACGGGTTATTTTTCTTATGTAACTTCGCATGATAAAATGTTCGGCGTGGGTATCTTGGCCAGCGATTCGTTTGACCACTACTACGAAGCCGACATGAAATATTTGGACCGCAACCGCTTGAACTTGGGTGCCCAGCTATTCTACAACCTGAGCTCCAAAACTCACTTTTTCGCGGAATATATCTACTCGGATATTGCTTATCAGAAAACCGTTGGTAAAATTAACAATTCACACGCCCACAGCTTAGGTTTAGGTGTGGATGGGCAAATTGCCTCTAAAGTGACCGGTACGGCCAAAATTACCTATGATATGCGTGATTATGATAAAGACCCGGCTGGCTATGATAAATATAACGACCTGTTAGGTTATTATGTAGCCTTAACATGGAAACCTTCCACCCGAGACACATTGACCTTGTCCGGGGTTCGCAAAATGGAAGAAACCCGATATGGCACAAACCGCTACTTTGCCGATACAGTCCTTTCTTTGCACGGTGCCCACAAATTAACCGATAAGTTTACTGTTTTGCTCAATCTAGCTTGGGAAGATATGGCCTATGATAAACGAGTCAATAACGTTAAACGTGCTGACACCTTGTGGACCGTCAGACCGGAATTGGACTATCAATTTAAAGATTGGCTGTCCGCCGGTATATGGTATCAATTCCGCTTGCGTGATTCCAACGCCCACCGCGGAAACGATGGCACTATTCACGCCAATGAATCCTACGATTATGCTAGCAATAAAGCCGGTATCTTCGTAAAAGCCGTATTCTAATAAATTCGTTAAACTGGTTTTGAAACCCCGCCCAAAAGGCGGGGTTTTTTGTCCCCGTCTTGATTTTTACAAACAGGCCAAGAGCCCTTGCCTGCTAGCTTTGGGCTAAAGCCCTGCTAAACAGCCTGCCGCAGCCCATCCCTTACATTTGCTGATAAGTTGTTAGGCCCTCATCCCCGATTTTGCCGTGTGCCGCATGCGGGAAACGACAACGCACCGTTCTTCCGTAAACAAAAAGCTACACCCCATGAATGGAAACTCCTAAGTCAAGTTCAGAATGACTTTATGATTTATCTTAATACCCTGTGTTCGCCGGTAAATCTTTACGCAATCCCACGCCTAGCGGGGGGATTCAATCCACAAAAAAGCCACCCCAAAAATTAATTTGGGGTGGCTCACACAAACAGTACAGAATTTATTTCTTTTTCTTATCTTCGTCATCGGAGTAATAATAAGAGTAGCCGCTCTTATAATACCCGTATTTGCCGTAGTAGCTAAGGCCGCTGCCCTGCGGTCGGTAGTGCCCAATCACAGCCCCTAACACTTTGATGCCGGCCTTTTGCAGTTTATCCAAGGCCATTTGGGCAGCCCGTACGTTCGTTTTACCATAACGGATGACAAAAACCGTACGCGGAATATATTTACCCCAAATCATCGTATCGGCCACGGGCAAGATAGCCGGGCAGTCTATAACAATCTGGTCATACGCTTTTTGGGCCCACTCTAAGAAATGCGCCAGGCGGGGGGTATTTAACAGTTCCGTCGGATTTGGCGGACGCTGGCCCGCTGTCGCAATAAAAAGATTCTTTACATCCGGCACAGGCTGGATATTACCCGCATAATCGGCTTTGGCCGGGTCCTTATCCCACAAGTAGCTCAATCCTTTTTCCGGGGATACTTTAAACACTTTATGCAACCGACTCCGGCGCAAATCCCCATCAATTAATAAAACCCGCTTACCGTTTTGTGCCAACGCTACAGCTAAGTTGGCAGCTAAATTACTTTTCCCTTCACCCTGCATGGAACTGCTTACCAAAAACGCTTCATTGTGTTCATTGGCAAGCGTAAAATCCAACATAGTGCGGATACTGCGTACATTTTCGGCAAAAATAATGTTGCCTTGTTTAAGCATAGCGGCATACTCGCTTTCTTTCTTTTTGAGTTTTTCATGCGGCACAAAACCCAGGAACGGCAACGAAAGTTTCTTTTCCAAATCATCAGAAGATTTAACGGTTTTGTCTAAGAATTCAAGCAAGAATACAATGAGTAGCCCGATTAAGGCCCCACCCAACAGGCCGACGGCAATATTAATCATCTTACGCGGCAACACAGGATTATGGGGCACAATGGCCGGGTCCACCACGCGCACGTTATTGCCTGAAAATTGGCCCGAAAGTTCAATTTTAATACTTTGTACCAGACGGCGAGTTTCCAAAGCAATTTGCGCTTGCGTAGCCGCCAATTGGCGGCGCACAGAAACTACTTCGGGGTGTTGGGGGGTATATTTAGAAGACAACTGCGCCCAACTGCGGTCCAAAGCGGCCTCTTGTTGTTTTAAAGATTTAATAAAATCGCTATTGACCACTTGCGGCATGGAGTTTAATAACTCTTGTTCTTCGGGGCTGGTTTCGGTACTTTCCAAGGCGCGGATAATATCCTGCCCCATAGAAATACGGTTGCCGATGTTTTCTTGCACAAAAGTATTTGCAAGCGCATTAGCAATATCTGCCGCTAAATTGGCATCATACGCACGCACTTTCACATTAACTAAACGGCTGCGCGTAACAGGGTCAATTTTAATCGCCTTACGAAGGGAACCAATTCCTTTTGCAAATTCTGCATACTGCCCCAAATCCAGCTGTTTATACACGCTTTCCAACAAAGAGCGGCTTTCCAATAATTGGTATTGGGTACGGTAATAATCTTCCATACTGGCAAAACTACCATAAGCCGATTCATCTAACTTACCGGCATTTTCTTGGTTAATCATCATAAGCGCAGTGGCTTCATACACCGGGCGCATAAAGATATTGACTGACACCGCCGCCAACAACCCCAGTAGTGCGGTAGCCACTATCAGCCAAAAATGCTTGAGTACAAGACTGATTAAAGAGCTTATATCTAATTCTTCGTCATTCATACCTTTTTTTGCTCCTTAAAACATACTCTGCGGCACAAATACGACGTCACCGGGTTGCAAGGGAATATCCATACTTTTATTTCCTTGCTTGGTAATTTGGGATACGTCCACGTCAATGGTTTTTTGTTTCCCGTTTTCTACACGCAGTACACGCACTTTAGACGTATTGGCAATATCCGTAAATCCGCCCACGGAAGTAATGGCTTCTAAGACGGTAAGAGGTCTTTCCGGCGGGATTTGGATCGCCGACGGTTTAGCCACTTGTCCCAACACATAAACGGTTTTATTGCCGTATTCTTTGACGAGCATAGAAACTTGCGGATTTTTAATATAGGAACGTAAACGCCCCGCCAAACGGGCCTCAGCCTGTTCCAAGGTAAGCCCGGAAAGTTTAATATTACCTACCAGCGGGAACGTAATTGTACCGTTGCCGCTTAAACGCAGAACACGGTTCATATTGTCTTCCATATAGACTTGGATATCTACCAAATCACCGGGTTGCAATACATAGGTTTGGGAAGAACGCACTTGACGAAGTGCCGAGGTAACGTCCTGGTTGAACATCTTGGTTTGCGTGGACTTAGGAGCAGAAACTGTAGAGCTTGCACAACCGACAAAAAAAGCCGCGCAAAAAATTAAAACTACGTAGGATACATTGGTTTTTTTCATAGCTCTTATATTGTACCAAATTATAAGGGCATTGACTAGTACAGCCGGTGGAGCGCCCGCATATATAGGTGGGAAAGCTCTTTGTCTTTAGGATATTTTTCCAAATACGCCGTAGCGAGGGCTTGTGCCTGTTCAAAATAAAACAGTTTTACCATCGGGTCTTGGCTGTGGAGAGCTGCATTGTAATAGCTATTTCCCAAACGCACCGCATAATGCGGCCCAGGATAATAGGAAAGCCCCTTTTCATAACTAACCAATTTGGCCTCAGTTTTCAAGCCGTACCCAAATACAAAGGCCCGCCAACAAAGCGTTTTTTGCAGGGGGATATAGCAAGCCACCCCTAGAACAACTACACACACCACTGCTCCCAGCCACCCAATTTTCCACACATGCACATGATGATGATGAAATGTAGGCGCATTCACTGCACCTAAAATGATAAAAAACACCAGCGCACACCCGGGAATAAAAAAGTGGAAATCCACACAACTGCCCACGCACATGGCCAATAACGCGCTTAACAGGGCGGCAAACACAAACTGTTTGCGCGTATCCAACCGCTTTAAGCGCCATAAAGCACCCCCGCTAAACCAAACAAGCGTAAGCACAATAAGGCCGGCACCCCCATAACCCACGCCTAGCGTAATTTCCAACCAATCGTTATGCAAACGCTCAATATATTGGTGTAAATCGTACTCGGTATATTCATTAATGACTACTGGCATAGCACCAATACCAACGCCCCACAGCGAGTATTGTTCCAAAATGCGCCCGGCAGAGCGGTACATCATTTGGCGGGACGCTGCCGAAACCCCTGCCTGACGGTGGGCAAACTCGTTAATATCATCCACATGCGTATAAACCCAGGCCGAAGATACCGCCAGCAACAAAAGGGTGTAAAAAATCCGCTTGAGCCGCCGCCGTACTTGGCTAGGCACCGCCCAAATGCATAAAAACGCATAGGCAAATAAACCAATAAATAACGACAACATTGCCCCACGCGAACGCGTAAAAATAGCCGCTAATATCAGCCCCACACTTAACAACCCTAAACAAACTTGTTGGACGATAAACGCACCCCGCTGCTGGCGTGTAAACAATTTTTTGTATTGTAATTGGTGTGTAAAAAAGAACCCCAAGGCCACCAGTGCATTCATCACAAAAAAGAGCCCCGCATGATTACGGTTTAAAAACGGCCCCACACTGGCCGGGTTGGCCGGGGTTCCTGTCAAAACAGCAATGTACTCCCCCTGTGGAAAGATAAGCGCGCACAGTTCCACACACGCCGCGCAAATAACCAGCGTCCAGGCTAGTTGCCTCACATCTTCCCAAGACTGATAAATTTGGATAGTTACTACCACTATCCCTAAATACGTTACAAATAAACTGGCGTGTTCAAGTGTGTACAGGCGCATGAGCGTAATGGGGTGCCCCGGCACTGCTTCTAATAAGGTTTGCGGGAAACAACTTTGCACCAGTGCCAGGCCAATTAAAATAAAAAATGCCGCAAAAACGGCCTTAAATAACGAAGGAAATAACACTACCCGCCGGGAAAAGAATAATACCACCGCAGCTAACAACAAAATACCTTGTAGTACGGTAAATGCCCAAGCCTCGGTACCGGCAAAACTAAACGGCGTAAAAAATACGAGCCCGGTCACAAGGATTTTTAAAAATAAATTCATATGGTTATTGTATCAAATTTGCTATAGTAATAATAATGAATATACTTTGTATTTGCCATGCCAATATCTGCCGCAGTTTTATGGCACAAGAATTTTTAAAACAACTTTTACCCGGCGCCACCGTATTTTCGCGCGGATTATACGCAGACCCGTCTTGTGAAGTGCCACAAAAAGTAAAAGAGGCCCTAGCCAAGCACCAAATCTCTTTTACCACCCATACGGCTACGCCTTTAACTGCCAAAGACCTAGCACAAGCGGACCTCGTTTTTTGCATGGAACAACCCCATACTGATTTATTACTAGATAAATATGCCCAATATACCGATAAAATTTGGCTGCTGACCGATTTTGCTTATGATAAACCGCAAGATGTGCCGGACCCTATTGGTTTAGAGGGCCGCACATTCGCCAAACAGGCCGAACAATTGTATAAGCTGTGCCAGGCAGCGGCAAGCCGTATGAACAAGGAGAAACTATGAAAGGAATTATTTTAGCAGGCGGAGCGGGCACCCGGTTATATCCGGCCTCGCTACCCATTTCCAAAATTTTATTGCCCATTTATAATAAACCTATGATTTATTACCCTATGTCGGTACTCATGCAAGCGGGGGTAAAAGATATTCTTATTATTACCAACCCCGAAGATAACGATAACTTTAAACGCGTTCTGGGCGACGGTAGCAAGTGGGGAATTAAGCTATCTTATATTGTTCAGCACATTAAACGCGGCATTGCCGACGCGTTTATTTTAGGGGAACCCTTTATCGGCAAAGACGCGTGCGCGCTTATTTTGGGCGATAATATCTTCTACGGAAACGGATTTGAAGAAATTTTGGCGAAGGCCGCACAGCCGCGCCCCGGGGCGACCGTGTTTGCCTACGAGGTTAACGACCCCGAGCGTTTTGGCGTGGTGGAATTTGACAAAAACGGAAAAGCCATTTCCTTGGAAGAAAAGCCCAAAGCCCCCAAGAGTAACTTTGCTGTGACCGGGCTTTATTTTTATGATAACCAGGTAGTCCAACTGGCCAAACAGTTAAAACCGTCGGCACGGGGAGAACTGGAAATTACCGATTTGAATAAACTGTATTTAGAACAAAACAGCTTGCACGTCGCCCACTTAGGCCGCGGATTTGCCTGGTTGGATACAGGCACGCACGAAAGCGTATTGCAAGCCAGCAACTTTGTACATAGTATGCAGCTTAACCAAGGCGTTGAAATTGCCTGCTTGGAAGAAATTGCCCTGCAAAAAGGCTTTATTACGCCGGGTTTATTACAAGAACGACTAGCAGGTGCCCCCAAAAACAATTACTACGATTATTTAAAACGCCTTTTAAAGCGGGTTAAATAAAATGTTTCCGTGAAAAAGCCCCGCATAATGCGGGGCTTTTTGCTACTTAACCAATTATTTCTTTAGGAAGCAGCAGCAGCAGTGGTCCATTCATTTGCATTGGCAATGGAAGTACACAAACCTTTACCAATGTTTGCAGTTTCAACCGCTGCACTAGCCGTACCATCAACACTACCGTAGCATCTGCGTTCAATCGTACCATTGGGGTTCAACTTAAATTCCAAAGTATACGAGTTGGCACCTGTAACAGCCGCATTATCTCTAGCACGTACAGCCTGTACCGTTACTTCAGGTTTCGTAGTGGTAGCATCACTTGCTGTAATGGTAAAGTTCTTGGTGTGGAACGTCGCACCAGAACCAGTATAGCCCGGCATTTCAATGTCCAACAAGGCTAATTCGGTCGTATATTTACCATTGGCTAACTGATAGATGCGTTCACCGGTTAAGATGTCGCCCATCAGCGTCAACGCTTCAGCCGTGCGGGATTTTTCTACCGCTTTGGTATATTGGGGCAGGGCCACTGCGGCCAAGATACCGATAATGAGCACTACTACGAGTAACTCAATTAACGTAAAACCTACGTTAGTTTTTATTTTCATCATTTCCTCCAAGTTTCCTACCTTTTCACTTCTAAAGGTAGGGCGGGCCACTTTAACACCTTGTAGGACACATAGGAGTTTCCTGGGTGGCCCGCTATTTAAAGATATCAAAAAAAAAAAACGTGTCAAGTCTTTTTTTTACGACGAGAATAAAAAATTCACTTAACATAATCACAAAAATGGGCTATTTTTTTGGCCAAAAAAATTCAAACAGCTGTTTGAAATTATTTGTTGTTTTTGTTATAATCTTTTTAATATGAAAGACGCCCGGCTCAAACTACTCAAAATTTCTGCGCGGATTTTTTCCCAAAAAGGCTACACCGACACGTCGGTGCGGGAGATTGTTGCCGCCGCTAAAATGAACGTGTCGGCCGTGAGCTATTATTTTGGCGATAAACGCTCCTTATATTTAGCCACCGTGCAGTACCTAGCTAACGAGCATCACAAACCGTTTCAGCAAGACAAGCAACTGGCCGACGCACTAGCCCGGTTGCACACACTTTCCCGCGCCCAAACGTTGGATTTATTGCACGCTTTACTCAATAAAATAATTGACCTGGGCCTCAATCATAAAACGTTGCCGCTTGAGCGTATTTTTACGTACGCCGCGTTGGACAGTTCCAAAGAAATGCTCCCGCTGTTGTTCTCGTTTTTGGAAAATTATCACACACGCCCGTACAAAATTATCAGCAAGCTCACGGGGCTCAAAGAAAAATCGGTGGAACTGGTCATTATTACGCACGTGATTTTCGGGCAAATCAATTTTTCGGAGTGTCACCGTATTGCTTTGTTGCACGATTTAGGACAACCGTATTTTTCGCCCCGGTTGCAAACACAAATTAAAGACATGGTATGGAAAAATACCTTGGCTATTTTAAAGTTATATGAAAAGGAAAAAAATAAATGAAGAAATACATACTCATAGGGTTGCTTTGCAGCGCGGCGTTGCCATCCTTGGCATTTGACCCGCTGTTTACGTCCCAAGTACAGCCGCCGAAAGGGTGTATTGATAAAGATATTACCCACGAGGCGCTTTCTTTGGATGATTTAGTACAAGTCGGTATTTGTACGAACCCGTTTTTAAGCTCCCAATATATGGGAGTGAAAGCCAACGAGGCCAATTTAGGTGCCGGCCGCAACGAATATTTACCCACCATCCGCTTGACAGGCAACGCCGGTATCAGCGGCACACGGACCGAAGGGCACGGCGGATATATCCAAGGGGAACCGTACAACGCCAAGGCCGAGGCCGCGTGGCTCCTTTTTGATTTTGGCGGACGCGAAAGCCGCATCCACACCTTGCGCGCTTATGCTGATGCCGCCAACTACGGCTACAACGCCGCTTTGCACGATTTAATGCTTTCGGTACAAACGGCCTACCTAAAGTTACTGGCCGCGCAGGAAACACTCGTCAGCGCCAACGCCAGTTTGGATTCGTATAAGCAATCTTATACCGAAGCCCAAAAACGCTACAAACTGGGTATGGTGTCCTTGAGCGACAACCTGCAAGCCAAAACCCGCTACGAGCAAGCTTTATTAGCGGTGGTGTTAGCCGAAGATGAAATTAAACAATTCAGCGGTCAGTTAGCCACCTTGTTAAACTTATCGCCGGATACACAACTTAAGCTCATCAAACCCGTGTTTGACCAAGCGGATATCTCTATTGAAAAAGACGACGTCAAGGAACTCATGGAAGACGCACTGGCCAACCGCCCGGAACTACGCGCTCAGCAAAGCCGGGAAAGTGCCGCCAAATCGAGCGTTACCGTGGCCAAAACAGGGATGCTCCCATCTATTAGCGCCACGGCTTCGGCTAATCTGCTAGACACCACCTGGAAACATGCTTCAAATTACACGCGCGAAAATGTAGCCGGCTTAATGGTCAGTATGCCGCTGTTTACCGGGTTTTCTAACTTATATAAGATAAAATCAGCCGCGGCAGTTTATGAGCAGGAACAAGCCAACACGCAAAATTTACGCCGGTCTATTCAAAACGAAGTGTGGAGCAGTTACCAACATTATAAAACTTCCATGCGCACGTATGAAATCAGCCAAACGGTGCTCGAAAGTGCCGAGGAAAACCACCGCGTGGCTTTCCGCTACTACCAAGTGGGCAAGGGAGACATTTTAACTTTGCTCGACGCCGTGGCCCAACTGGCCGACGCGCGCCAAAACAAAATTTCTGCTTTCTACAGCTTACTGCTGAGCAAAGCAAATCTGTATAAAAATATCGGGAAATAAACTATGACAAAAAGAACAATGTATCGTTATATAAAATATCTGCTACTGGTAGGAATCGGGGTAGCTATCGGGTTTTTCGTCAAAGGAAAATTCTTTTCTAATGCCGGGCCGATGGGAATGGGCGGCATGGGGCAAGCCAGCGTGCTGGTTAAAACCTTAGCGCGCAAACCAGTTGCCCTGGGCAAAAACTTTATTGCCAAAGTGGAAGCCATTAACGCCACCGACGTTATCCCGCAAGTTTCCGGCTATGTGGACCAAGTGTTGTTTCAAGACGGCTCTTTTGTCAACGAAGGAGACGTGCTTTTTATCATTGACCAAAAACGCTACAAAGCCGCCGTTTCTTCGGCCCAAGCCACGCTTGACAAAGCCAACGCTTCCTTAAAACAAATTGAAAGCGACTATCACCGCGAACTGGAATTATACAAAGACCATATGCTCTCGCAAGCCGATTTGGAACTAGCTGAAAGCAACTTGGCCAATGCCAAAGCCAATGTTAAAGCCGCCCGCGCCGCCTTGGAACTGGCCCGCCTGGACTTAGCTTATACCGAGGTCCGCTCTCCCATTTCCGGCTATATCGGCAAGGCCCTGTTTACCAAAGGCAACCTAGCCAACGCCGGAGTGAGTAAATTGGCCCGCGTTGTGCAAATGGACCCGATCCGCGTGGTATTTTCGATTACCGATAAAGAACGTTTATCTGGCATGGACCAATTGGCCAGTAATGATATACGCCCGGATATTCAAATCGGCCTTCCTAACGGCCAAACCCTTGAAATGCCCGACGCAGCTGTGTTTGCCGATAATGAAATCAATGCCCAAACCGCCACAATGGCCGTGTATGCCCAAACCGATAATAAAGAAAACAAACTTATTCCCGGTAACTACGTAAACGTGACCGTCAGTTTGGATAAATTACGCCCGGCCTTGCTGGTACCGCAAACGGCGGTGTCGCAAGATGCCATGGGGCAATTTGTTATGACGGTCAACCCACAAAATATAGTCGTGCAAAAGTATGTTACCATTGGCGACGTGGTGGGCAACCAATACATTGTGATTTCCGGTCTGGAAGAAGGGGATCGCGTGGTGACGATCGGCCAACAAAAATTGCAAAACGGACAGCAAGTCAGCGTGAGCGAAGTTTCTACGCCAGATGAGGCCCCCAAGGCACACTCCCCTGTACCAGCTGAAGAAGAACCGTTGCAGACGCAGTCATATGCGCCGGCAGCTGCACCTGTACAAGAGGGGGAAAACAACTAAATGTTTGCCAAGTTTTTTATTAACCGCCCGCGTTTTGCGGTTGTCATTTCACTTGTATTATGTTTAGCCGGGACCATTGCGCTTAAAAACTTGCCAATTGCCCTATATCCTGAAATTACACCGCCCGAAGTAGTAGTGAGTGCCCGTTATCCGGGGGCCAGTGCCGAAGTAATTGCCAAAACGGTCGGCATTCCACTGGAATCCGCCGTCAACGGCGTAGAAGATATGCTCTATATGTCTTCCGATTCTGCCGACGGTTCTTACCGGCTTACCGTTACCTTTAAAACGGGGGTAGATCCGGATATTGCACAGGTAAAAGTGCAAAACCGTGTTTCGCAGGCAACCCCGTTACTCCCGGCCGAAGTAACCCGTCAGGGTATTACGGTCATGCGGATGTCCTCCAATATTTTAGGCTTTCTATCGTTTACTTCTAAAGATAACCAATTAAGTACATTAGAAATTAGTGATTATTTAAATAACGTCTTGCAAAAGAATATTGCTCGTATCAACGGGATCGGCGAAGCCCGCGTATTCGGTGCCGCCAAAAGTATGCGCGTGTGGTTGGATTCGGACAAAATGGCCGCCCTGGATATTTCCATTGCCGATGTTAAAAACGCCATTGCTACCCAAAACTACCAGCCGTCTTTGGGTAAAATCGGCGCCCGCCCAAGTGACGGCTCTGTGCTAACGGTGTATGCTTTGCAAACCGACGGTCGTTTAAATAACGCCAAAGATTTCCAAAATATCATTGTCCGTACCGATAATCAAGGTGGGCTGGTGCGTCTGTCGGATATTGCCAAAGTAGAAGAAGGGCAAGAATCTTACAGCATAGCCGGTGCCTTTGACGGCACCCCTTCCGTTCCTCTCATGATGAACCTTTCTTCCGGGGCCAACGCGCTAGATACCATGAAAGCCGTTCGAGCAGAACTCAAGCGTATGGAACCCTTTTTTCCCAAAGGGCTTAGTTATGAATTTTCCATTGACACGACAGACTTTATTAACGCCTCCGTGGAAGAAGTTATTTTTACGCTGCTCCTCACGTTTGTACTCGTAGTAATTGTGTGTTACGTGTTCCTGCAGGATTGGCGCGCTACGCTCGTGCCGGCCGCTACTATTCCGGTTTCATTACTCGGTACCTTTGCCGTGATGATGGCACTGGGATATTCCATCAATATGTTTACGCTATTTGCGCTCGTGTTGGCTATCGGGCTAGTGGTGGACGACGCTATCTGTGTGGTGGAACGCGTTATTGTACTGATGAACCGTGAAAACCAACCTGCCAAACACGCCGCCGAACAAGCCATGGACGAACTTTCCAGCGCGCTGATTGCCACCACGCTCGTGCTCTTGGCTATCTTTATCCCCATTACGTTTATGGGGGGGATTACGGGTAAAATTTACACCCAGTTTGCTGTAACAATTTCCGTAGCGGTATGTTTTTCCACGCTCAATGCGTTGTCGTTATCCCCGGCCATTTGTGCCACCATGTTAAAACCCATTAAAGAAACCAATATATGGGTTTTGCGATGGTTTAATATGGCCGTACAGCGCGGTTCGCGCGGATACCGCAGCGTAGTACGCAAGTTGGCCCGTAAATTTATCATTGCCTTATTATTTGGCGGATTTGTGGCACTGGATTTTGTATTTTTACAAGCATTACCCAGCACTTTTATCCCGGTAGAAGACCAAGGGATTGTGGTTATCAACGTACAATTGCCTGAAGGAGCTACCTTTGCCCGCACACAAGCCGTGTTGGACCAAGTAGTAAAAGGCGTCAAAGCCACCCCCGGAGTAAAAAGTGCTACCTCAATTATTGGGTTTAGTTTATTTAGCGGAAGCGGGGAAAACACAGGGGCGGTCTTTGTGCGTTTAAATCCGTGGGATGAGCGCAAAGAAGCCAATATCATAACCCGATTATATAAGAAATATATTTCGCGTAAACCGTATCTGAGTCAAAAGCAGAGTGCCATTGCACAACAGTTAAATATGAAATTCTTTGGTCTGCCGGATGCTACTATTTTTGCGGTAGAAATGCCGTCCATTCCCGGGTTGGGCACCACCAGCGGGTTGGACTTACGTATCCAGTCTTTAAATGACTTTGACTATCAAAAGTTAGCCAATATCACCGATGGGATGAGCGTTAAAATGATGCAACACCCCACGACGAAAAGTGCCCGTGCGCCTTTTAAGGCCAATACGCCTAATATTTATTTAGACGTCAACCGTCAAAAAGCTGAAAGTATGAAAGTACCTGTTTCCAGCGTGTTCTCTACCTTAGAGAACTACCTAGGTTCTTCGTACGTGGGGGACGTTAACTTTGGTACGCAAATTAACAAAGTCATCCTGCAGTCGGACAGCAAATACCGCATGACACCAGAAAATATCAACAAAATGTATGTGACCAGCGCCACGGGTGAACTGGTACCCTTAATGGCCTTAGTAGACCTCAAGTATATCTTGTCCCCGCGCCAAATTACGCGCTATAACCAATACCCGGCGGCCTCTATTAACGCAGAGCCGACCGACAGCTCCGGCCTGGCCATGGATGCCACAGAAGAACTGCTTAAAAACTTGCCACCCGGTTACTCCTATGAATGGACCGGCATGAGCTATCAGGAAAAACAAAACAAAGGGCAAATCAACACTTTGATTGCGCTCGCTGTACTCTTTGCCTACTTGTTTTTAGTGGCCCAGTATGAAAGTTGGACGATTCCGGTGCCGGTACTAATGTCCGTCGTTGCCGCGGTAGGCGGGGGATTATTTGGGCTGTGGATTAGCGGTCAGTCGCTGAGTATTTATGCTCAGTTGGGGTTGGTACTGCTTGTAGGCTTAGCCGCCAAAAACGCCATTTTAATTGTGGAATTTGCCAAAGACGAGCACCAATCCGGCGCCAGCGTCTATAAAGCCGCCATGGACGGGCTCATCCAACGTTTCCGCCCCGTACTCATGACTGCCTTTACCTTTATTTTGGGGATGCTACCCATGGTGGTAGCTACAGGTGCCGGGGCCGCCAGCCGCCGCGCGCTGGGAATCCCGGTCTTTTATGGAATGTTAATCGGCACGTTAGCCGGGCTTGTACTCATTCCGCTGTTCTATATGCTGGTGCAAAGCCAAGTGGAACGCTACGCCCGGTATAAGGCTAAAAAACGCGGCCAAGTTATTGAGCCGCACCCGGACGAAGCTAACATCCGCTAATCTGAGCGCCTCCGTTACTAAACGGGGGCTTTTTTTTACAGGTGCAATTTGCTAAAATAGGGATGTCTGTAGTAACATCCGGAGGGTTCATGAAAGTACTTATTTTAGCTGGGGGATTGGGTTCCCGTTTAAGTGAAGAAACTGTTTTAAAACCAAAACCTATGGTGGAAATCGGGGGACATCCCATTTTGTGGCACATCATGAAATGCTACTCCCATTACGGGTTTAATGATTTTGTGATTTTAACGGGCTATAAATCCCACGTAATTAAAGAGTATTTTGTCAATTATTACCAACGCTATGCCGATTTAACCGTAGACATGGCCACTAACACCGTTACCGTGCATAAAACCCGCCAAGAACCCTGGAAAGTAACTATGCTCTACACTGGGCAGGACACCATGACCGGTGGGCGCATCAAAAAAGCGCAAAATTATATTGATAACGAACCTTTTTTACTTACCTATGGCGATGGCGTGAGCGACCTGGACATTGCCGATACAGTTCGCTCCCACCAAAAAAGCGGCAAACTTATTTCCATGACCGCCGTCAAACCTTCCGGCCGTTTCGGGGCCCTAACTATTGATGCGCAAGACAGCATTACCTCCTTTGTAGAAAAACCCAAAGGCGACGGCGCGTGGATTAACGGTGGTTTTTTTGTATGCCAGCCTGAAGTCATGAATTATATTTCCACGGACCCCGGCGAAATTTTTGAACGGGCTCCGCTTGAAAAATTAGCAAAAGAAAACCAAATCCACGCCTATAAATATGAAGGTTTTTGGCAACCCATGGATACGTTAAAAGACAAAATGTATTTAACCGACCTGTGGATGAGCGGCAAGGCTCCGTGGAAAAAATGGGACTAAGTATGTTTAACAACACCTATCAAGGTAAACGCGTTTTAGTGACCGGGCACAGCGGCTTTAAAGGCGGATGGCTCACGTTGTGGCTTCAAGAATTAGGGGCCACGGTATGCGGATATTCTCTGCCGCCCAACACGACGCCTTCCCTCTTTGAAGCGGCCCATATTGTGGACGGCATCATGTCCGTGTTTGGCGATTTATCCGACACTGCTCAATTAGAAAAAACTTTCTGCGATTTTCAGCCTGAAATTGTATTTCACTTAGCGGCCCAACCGCTGGTGCGCTTGTCGTACGCCGAGCCGGTACTAACATACCAGACTAACGTCATGGGCACCCTCAACGTGTTGGAAGCGGCCCGCAAAACCCCCAGCGTAAAAGCCTTCGTCAATATCACTACTGACAAATGCTACGAAAATAAAGAAGTCGCCCGCGGCTATAAAGAAGACGAGCCTATGGGTGGCTATGATATGTATTCTTCCTCAAAGGGATGCGTAGAAATTTTATCTTCTTCTTACCGCCGCAGTTTCTTGCAAGAACCGGGCACCTATGCCATGGCTACTGCCCGCGCCGGGAATGTTATCGGCGGAGGGGATTGGGCACTAGACCGCTTAATCCCGGATTGTGTACGCAGCATTGAAGCTGGCCAAGAAATTGAAATCCGAAATCCGCACGCCACTCGTCCGTGGCAACACGTGTTGGAGCCGTTGTCGGGGTATTTGCTTTTAGGGCACCTACTCTACACGCGAGGTAAACAATTTGCCGAAGGGTTCAATTTTGGCCCGAATGAGGACAGCGTACTGACCGTTGCCAACGTTGCCCAGCAAGTGGTAGAAAACTACGGCAAAGGCAGCGTCAAAGTACATAAAAAAGACAATTTACACGAAGCAAATTTGCTCATGCTTAATATTGAAAAAGCACGCCATGTGTTAGGATGGATACCTACTTACACCGCCCAGGAAGCGATTGCCAAAACCGCCCAATGGTATCAGCGATTTTATAAAGGGGAAAAAGACATGCGCGCTTTTACCCTCAGCCAAATTCACGATTACGAAGGGAGCATTCCATGGAAAAAGAACTAAGACAAGCCGTTAAACAAGCCGCCAGTAACTATTATAAAGAAATATATGGTAAAAAACGGGAATTTAAATATATTCCGCCATCGGGCAAATTATTAGACGAGCAAGACTTACTTAATATGATTGACGCCAGCCTGGATATGTGGCTCACGGCCGGGCGCTTTAACGACCAGTTTGAAAAAGAATTTGCACAGTTTTTGGGCGTAAAATTTGCTTTATCTACCAATTCAGGTTCGTCGGCCAACTTGCTGGCTTTGTCGGCCCTTACTTCGCCCAAGCTCGGAAACAAACGCTTGAAAAAAGGCGACGAAGTTATTACCGTAGCCGCCGGTTTTCCTACCACGGTAAACCCCATTATCCAACAAGGGTTAGTGCCGGTGTTTGTGGATAGCGAAATCGGCACCTATAACATTGATGCCACGCAAATTGAAAAAGCTTTATCGCCAAAAACAAAAGCCATTTTTATTGCCCACACGTTAGGCAATATGTTTGATATGGACGTAATTTGGGACCTGTGCCAAAAGCACAACTTGTGGCTCATTGAAGATTCGTGCGACGCCTTGGGCGCTGAGTGGAAAGGCAAAAAAGCCGGTACGATTGGACATATTGGCACCTATAGCTTTTACCCGGCCCACCACTTAACCATGGGCGAAGGCGGCGCCGTGGTCACAAACGACCCGCAACTCTACCGCATTATTTTGTCGTTCCGTGACTGGGGCCGCGATTGCTGGTGCAAGCCCGGTACGGACAACACCTGCAAAAACCGTTTTAATATGCAGCTGGGCAATTTGCCCTTTGGTTACGACCATAAATACACGTATTCCCACATTGGTTTTAACTTAAAAATTACCGATTGGCAAGCTGCTATCGGCGTAAGCCAGGTTAAAAAATTACCCGCGTACATCCAAAAACGCACCGATAACGCCGCGTACTTAACTAAACACTTAGCCGACTTGAAAGATTATCTCATCTTGCCCACCGTCAAAGAAGGGTGCAAGGCCTCGTGGTTTGGCTATTTAATTTCCGTCAAACCCGGCGCGCCGTTTACCAAACAGCAACTGGTGGAATATTTAGAAGACAACGGCATTGGTACCCGCCAGTTATTTGCGGGCAACTTACTGCGCCAACCGGCACTCGTAAGTAACGATATCGCACTGCGTATCGGCAATTCCGCCATCTTAAAATCGTGCGATTTGACCGAAAAAGAATATGCCCTCTTGCCCAATACGGACTTTATTATGAATAACACCTTCTGGGTGGGAACGTTTCCGGCCTTAGGCGAAGAAGAACTGGCCCGCACGGTGCAAACCATGTACAACTTTGTCAAGGAACACACCAAATGAAATTTACCCCGCTTGCTCTGCCCGGCGTTTTTTTGATTGAACTGGAACTCCATACAGACGAGCGGGGCTTTTTCGCGCGTCAATTTTGCCAGCACGAAATGGCCCAGCACGGCATTTCGTTTGATATCAAGCAGGCTAATCTGTCGTATAACAAATACACGGGCACGCTACGCGGCCTACATTACCAAAAGGAGCCGTTCCCGGAAATTAAACTCGTTTCCTGTTTGCAAGGATCTTTTTTTGATGTGCTGGTAGATTTGCGACCCGATTCACCCACGTATTTGCAACACGTGCATGCTGAACTGTCCGAAAAAAACCACCGCATGCTCTACGTGCCGCCCATGCTTGCCCACGGATTTCAAACCTTGGAAAATGATACCGTGGTCTATTACCAGCTAGGGGAGTTTTTCCACCCTGAAGCCTACGACGGCGTGCGTTGGAACGACCCCAAATTAAATATCCAATGGCCGGCGTGTAAAAAACGCATCATCAATGAGCGGGATAACAATTATGCCTTACTCTAAAACGTTATTTGTAACCGGGGCCACAGGCCTTATCGGCAAAGAACTATGGGAGCCGCTCACGCAAGCGGGTTTTGAAGTGTATGCGCTGGCTATTGAAGATAACTTGCCGCAAGTGCCGCATATTCATTGGCTCAAAGGTAACTTATTTGACCCCAAAAGCGTAGCAGACTTAATGGCTCAAATTAAGCCGCAGTATTTACTCAATATGGCCTGGGCGACCACGGGTAATTACCAAGTTTCCAACATCAATTTTGATTTTTTATGCGCGGGGATTTCGCTGTTAAAATCCTTTGCCGCTAACGGCGGCAAACGCGTTGTTTTTGCGGGCACCTGTTTGGAATATGCCCCGCAAACCCGCCCGCTCAAGGAAACTGACCCTATTGCCCCGCCTGTACCCTATGCGCTTTGTAAACAGCTTTTATTTCAAGCTACGCAAAGTTTTTGCGCGCAAAACAACTTGAGTTTTGCGTGTGGGCGCATCTTTTACGTCTATGGAAGGGGGGAAGCACCTACGCGGCTGACGGCCTCGATTATTAACTCATTAAAAAATAACCAAACGGTTTCTATTAAATATTCCCAACTGACCAAAGATTATATGTATACTAAAGATATTGCCGCAGCGTTTACGGCTTTGTTAGACAGCAACGTCCAAGGCGCGGTGAATATCTGTACGGGCACCGGCATTTCGCTTGCCCAATACGCTACGGCCATTGCCAAAGCCCTGGGCAAAGAAAACTTGCTGGACTTGCAAACTCTGCCCACCACGCAGCCGTTACAAATTGTAGGGGATAACACCCGCCTTACCCAAGAGGTCGGCTTTACACCCCGCTACACACTGGAAAAAGCACTCCCCGAAATTTTATGTTAACCCCTGCCGATATCACCGTTGCTGTTTTAGCGCACAAACGCCCGGACCTACTTAACGAGGCGTTAGCAGCTTACCGTGCGCAAACGGTACAGGGGTTTCGCTTAGTGGTAGTTTCCAATGGGGATTGCCCCGCTATTAAAGACGTGTGTGGTGCCTACCAAGCCGAACTATTTTACGAGCCCGCCGAACTGATGATGTATGACAACATTAAGCGGGCGCTGCAAATTCCAAACACCGCCCTTACGGTACTGGCCCACGACGACGATTTAGTAGAGCCCGATTACCTGGCCGCCCTGCTTTATTTATTTAATAAATTTAATGATTTAACACTGGTAATTCCTGCCCGCTACAGCGAGGAAAACCCCTGGAATAATCCCCACGTCCGTTCTTATATCCGTTTTCAATCGCCGGCCTATTTAGCCGGGTATTTATTTTCGGGAGGTGCGTTTACATTTTCTTCCTTTTGCGCCAAAACGGATTTACTCAAACAAGCCGATACCTCCGTTTTTAACACATACGGCAAAGTGGCGGACGTAAACCTGATGCTTCAAAATTTTCCCGCCCAAAACGCCAGCGCGTGCGTGACGGGGCCGTTTATTAAATACCGCTTGCACGACGAGCAAGATTGCCAAACTTTCTCCACCGGCCCGACTATGGGCCAGTGGCTGAACTTAACCCAATTTTATAAATCACTCATGGACGCCGCACCCGCACCCCGCCGCGTGTTTACGCTGCAAGTATCCCGCTATTTGCGTGCCGGGTGGCAGGATTGGTGCAAGTGCGAACACACTAAACACACTTACCGGGAATTTTTGCAAGCCGCCCGTGCCCGCGGTTTATTATCCCGCCAAGCCGTATTATGCGGCAAATTACTGCGCGGGAAACTCTCGCACGCCGTGCAAAATAAGCTGTTAAACTTACCATTTGAAACATTAAATAACTATGAAAAATAACATCACGATTATCATTCCCACGTTTAACCGTAAGCAACTGGTAACCAATTTGTTAAATACGTTGTTACATTCTCCGCTTAAACAAGCGCCTATTATTGTGTTGGATAATTGTTCTACCGATGGAACAAGTGAAACAATCCAATCTCTTACACAAACACATGCTAATATTTCGCTAATACAAAATACCTATAATATGGGATTAGCCGGTAATTTAGTTAAAGCTATGGAATTGGCTTATACGTGCAAAACTAACTATTTTTGGATTTTATTTGATGATACAAAATTAGATTTTACCTATTGGACCGAAGTAGAAACGTATCTGCAACAAAATAAGCCTGTCATTATAACTACTAATTATTATCAAGTAACGGTGGACGATTTAGCGCCTATTTTTCTCATGTTAATTTATCCGTTTGCCGCCATTTACCAGACCCGGCTATTAACACCCGTTATTTTACTAAAAGCCTTAACGGATATTTACACGATTCATCCCCAAATGGCTTTTTTATGTGAACTCTTTAACAAAAAAGTTCCGCTTACTTTAGCCAGCCATAATATTGCGTTGCCGTCAGCTAATCCTGAAAAAGAATATTCGTTCAACCGGGTAAAAAATTTTACACATTTCCGGCTTTCCCACCCAGTGTGGTTTGTTCCTGGATTTCTAAACGCGATTGAACCCTTAAATAAATCTATGAAATCTCGCTGTGTTGAGCTATTGTTTTGCTCTTATAATGGGGAGGGAGGGACACCCGTCGGACCTTATATTACTAAGGAATTTTTACCACCAATACCGCATTGGAATTTGGTTAATTTAACAGATGTGTTGATATTGTTACCGTTTAAATATAAAATTAAATTTATAAAATTGCTTATGAAATCTTCTTGGAGGCATTATGTTCAACATAAATGATGTAGAAATTGCCGTAATTACCTTTAACCGCAAACCGTTTTTGGAGAAAACGCTGTCCAAACTCTTGGCCGCAGATAGCCCTGTTAAAACCTGCATGATTAACGTCTATAATAACAATTCCACCGACGGCACAACCGAATTATTAAACGAATATGCCCAAAAATATCAAAATCTTACCCACATTAAAAACAAACGCAATGTGGGCCTGAGCGGCAATATCTGCAAAGCCATGGAAAATGTTTCCCAAAAATACATTTGGATCGTCTGCGATAATGACGAAATTGATTGGACCTATTGGCCCAGCGTTCAAAAAGGCTTAGAAGAAGATAATGATATTGTACTGGCCTCGCGTTTCTATATCCAAAACGCCAAAACCGCTAATGTAGGGTTAAAAATTGCCCAACTCACTTTCCTGCCTAGCGGCATCTATAAAACAAAATATTTGACAGATGCTGTAACTTCTTGGATGTATAATGATACATTTACAGTACTACCTCATATTGTATTGGCTTGTGACATTATTAACCATAAAGGATCTATCTATATTCCACAAAATTCTATCATTTCCATGAAAGACAATCCCGAATTTTGGAAAGCAAAAACCGATCAAGAAAGAGAAGGAGCTGTATTGGACCGAGTTTCTACAAAACATCATCCTAAAGCTACTGTTTATGCTTTTGAATCTTGTGAAATCAATGCTTGTTCTCTTTTAGATAATAAAACCTATGTACGGCAACTAATTGCCGTATTATCGGACCCTAAAAAATTAAACGGCTATGGCCCTTTTTATAAGTTACACCGCGCGATTCGTTGGTATTTCATGGGACATACCACCTATGCAAACCTCATGGATATCTACCATGTGCTGCCGTTTGGGCAAAAACTGAACTTTTGGACGTATTTTATCTATGCCGCTATCCGGCGTAAAGGGAGTCATTCCCGCCGCCAAAAAAACAAATAAGCTTCTAGCACGGAAAGTTTCCGTTTTTACAGAGGCGCAATATGCGTAAAAAAATACTACTTACCGGCGGAAACGGTTTTATCGGCAAAAATATCCAAGAAAGTTTTTTAGCCGAAAAATACGAGCTTTGCGCCCCGCGCAGTTTTGAGCTTAATTTGGCCGATACCGCCCAAGTAGATGAATTTTTCCGCACGCATCAATTTGACGCTGTTTTGCACGCCGCTGCCAAGCCCGGCCACCGCAACGCACCGGACCACACTAACCTATTCTATACCAACATTCGTATGTTTGAAAACCTGGTCCGCCACACGGATAAATTCGGCAAGCTCATCAATTTCGGCAGCGGTGCCGTCTATGATGTATCCGCCGATAACCGCTTGGTAACGGAGGACCAAATCGGCAAGCGTTGCGGCCAAGACGAACACAGCTTTTGTAAATACGTCATCCATAAACGCATAGAAGCCTTGCCCAACGTCATTGAGTTAAACATCTTCGGTATTTTTGGCAAGTATGAAGATTGGGAAATCCGCTTTATCTCCAACGCTATTTGCAAAACACTCTTTGATTTGCCCATTACCTTGCGCCAAAACCGCCGTTTTAGCTATCTCTACGTTAGTGACCTAATGCCCATTTTAGAGTATTTTATTGAAAACGACGCCGCGCACAAAAGCTATAACATTACCCCGGACGAAGAAACCGAACTATTGGACGCGGCCCACACCGTGGAACGCCTAAGCGGCAGCACCACCGGGATTCAGGTAGCCCAGCCGGGCTACGGGCTTAATTACTCGGGCAGTAATGCCCGCTTGCGTGCCGAAATTCCCCACGTAACTTTTACCCCGTTGCAAAACGCCGTGGCTGATTTATTAAAATACTATATAAGCCATAAAAACCAAATTCCAAAAAACAAACTTTTACAGGATAAATAAAATGAACTTACTTGAACAAAAAATGTGCACCACGCTTAAAGATCTCAAAGAAAACCACCACGTTATCGGCGTTAAGGCCGAATTTGAGGCCGAAGGCACCCGCATGGAAGAAGCCTTGCGCCTCAAAGAAGTAGTCACCAAAGCGGGGTTAGAATTAACGATTAAAATCGGCGGCTGCGAGGCCATTAAAGATATGCTTGATGCCCGGACTATTGGGGTAAAAGGAATTGTGGGCCCTATGATTGAAACGGATTACGCCATGAGCAAATACGTCAAAGCAGCCCATCTTGTATTCCCAGCCGAAGAACTGAAAGCCATGGAACTGCTTATCAATGTAGAAACCAAAACGGGTGTAGAACATTTAGATGCAATGATTGCCCGCCCTCAATTCAAAGAAATTACCGGGATCGTATTAGGCCGCGTAGATATGACAGGAAGTATGGGACTTACACGCGAAGATATTAATTCTGCTCAAATTTTTGATATTGCAAAACTACTCTGTGAAAAAATGCAACAAAACGGCAAGAAGATGATTATCGGGGGGGGGGTATCGGCCCATTCACTACCCTTCTTTAGCCGTTTGCCCGTAGGTTCGCTCACTAAATTTGAAACCCGCAAAATCATCTTTGACGCCCAAAAAGCTTTACAAGATAAAAATGCGGACAAAGGCATCCTGAAAGCGGTTGGCTTTGAACTGATGTGGCTTAAAAATAAACGTGATTTCTATGGTATGATCTTTAAGGAAGATGCCGCTCGTATTGAAATGTTAGAAGCCCGCTATAAAAAGCTCATTGAACAAGCCGGCGGACAAATGGCTTAAAATATGATAAAACTATCCGACTATTTGGTTAAAAAATTAGAAAGTTATAACGTACGCCATGCCTTTATGGTTACAGGAGGCGGGGCGATGCATTTGGATGATAGTTTTGGCCAAAGCAAAAAAATTAAATTAATTTTTAACCACAACGAACAAGCTTCTGCAATGTGTGCCGAAGGCTATGCCCGCGCCCGGCAACAATTGGCTGTGGTCTGTGTTACTACAGGGCCAGGAGGGCTCAACTGCTTAAACGGTGTATTTGGGGCGTGGACGGATAGTGCTCCTGTACTTTTTATTTCTGGTCAAGTAAAATATACCACCACGTTGGCCAGTTGCCCGCAAGTTCCATTGCGCCAATTAGGGGACCAAGAAGTCAACATTACCCGTATCGTAGCCCCGTTGACCAAATACGCCAAAATGCTTACCGATCCTTACGATATTGATGCAGTGTTGGACGAAGCCATCTATTACGCTACCACAGGTCGCCCGGGACCGGTTTGGATAGATATTCCAATTAACATACAGGCAGCCCCTATTGACCCTAAAAAACTTAAAAAATACCGCTTTCCCAAAAATTCTACCGAGAAAATTTCTCAAAAACAACTAAAACAGGCCATTACGTGGTTACAACAAGCTCAGCGCCCTTTATTAGTAGCCGGACATGGCATCCGCTTAAGCAATACGCAAAAAGAGTTACAACAATTGCTCAAGCAAACCCAAATTCCCGTTGTTACAACGTTTAATGGGTTTGATTTAATTCCCTCCGACCACCCACAATTTGCGGGACGTATTGGTACTGTAGGACAACGCGCTGGGAATTTCGCACTCCAAAATGCCGACATTATTTTATTCCTGGGCACCCGCAATAATATTCGCCAAGTCAGTTATAATTGGGAAAATTTTGCAAAAAATGCTAAAAAAATCAGCGTAGATATTGATTCGGCCGAACTGCAAAAACCCACCGTGAAGCCAGATTTACCTATTTGTACCGATTTACGGACAATTTTGCCGTTGTTTGTTAAACAGCTAAAAAATCCACTAGGGCACCAAAACTGGTTGTTACACTGCCAACATTTGCGCCAGAAATATTTACCATTGCGGGAATTTAACATTTCCCCAACCGCTAAAGTTCATCCCTATTATTTTATGGATCAGTTAGGTAAATTGCTCCCAGAAAAGGCAACTGTTGTGGCTTCTAACGGTACGGCGTGCGTAGCTTTCTTTCAAGCATTAGCTAGTAAAAAAGGACAACGGTTACTTCTTAACTCAGGCGATGCTTCCATGGGATACGGTTTGCCGGCGGCTATTGGTGCGTGTGCCGCAACAGGGAAAAATATTATTTGCTTGGAAGGGGACGGAAGTATCATGATGAATTTACAAGAATTGCAAACCGTCAAAACGAATAAACTTCCGCTTAAAATCTTTGTGATTAAGAATGGAGAATACATCTCCATTATTCAAACCCAGCGCAACTTTTTTAAGGGGCGCTTGACCGGATGTAATAGCAAAAGCGGTGTAGAAGTGCCCGATTTTATAAAAGTAGCTAAAGCCTTTGGCCTACCTACATTGCGCATTACTACCAATAAAGACCTAGCCAAAGGGATCCAACACGTGTTAGAAACAGATGGCCCGGTACTATGCGAACTGGTTTGCACTCCCGACTATACGTTTGCGCCGAAGCTGTCGGCACGTAAGTTGTCCGATGGGACTATGATTAGCCCCACCCTAGAGGATATGTATCCGTTCTTAGACAGAGCGGAATTTGAAAAAGCCGCCTATAAAACAGTAAAATAAAGTATGGCTAAGAAAAAAATATCCATCATTTCCAGCGCCTTTAACGAGCAGGATAACGTGCGCGAATTATATACTCGTGTCAAAGCAGAAATGGCCAAACACGCTGACAAGTATGACTATGAACAAATCGTACTTGACAATGCTTCCACCGACAATACACTGACAGAACTGCGTAAAGTGGCCACCGGGGATAAAAATTTTAAAGTCATTGCCAACGCCCGTAACTTTGGGCATATCCGCTCGCCTTATTACGGGATTTTACAATGCCAAGGGGACGCCGTTATTTATTTAGCGTCCGACTTGCAGGACCCGCCGGAGCTGATTTCCCAATTTATTGAACAATGGGAAAAGGGATATTTAGTAGTATTAGGCCAAAAACAACAAACTAGTGAAAGCCCGCTCTTTTTTCTCGTGCGCAAAGCCTATTATACGCTGTTAAATTTAGTCAACGATTCCGGCGCCCAACTGCCCACTAATTGCACCGGGTTTGGCCTCTTTGATAAGCAAGTAATAGACCAACTGCGCCAGTTAAACGACCCATACCCCTATTTGCGTGGCTTAGTATGCGAGTTGGGCTACTCGAAAACGCTTGTGCCTTTTACACAACCGACCCGTAAACGCGGACTCACTAAAAACAATTTTTACACCCTCTACGATAACGCCATGATTGGCTTTACCAACCATTCTAAAGTGCCGCTTCGGTTGGCGGCCTTCATCGGGTTTGTGGTGGGGGGGCTCAGCTTGCTTTTGGCCCTTATTTATTTAATTCTTAAACTGATTTATTGGAACCATTTCCCAATGGGCACGGCGCCGATCCTGCTGGCCGTACTGTTTTTTTCTTCGGTCCAATTACTTTTCTTAGGAATTTTGGGCGAATATATCGGCGCAATTTTAACGCAAGTATTAAAACGGCCCTTGGTCATAGAAAAAGAACGGATTAATTTTTAAACCTATGACCCGCAAGCACACCGCCCTTTTTTTTACCGCTAGCAATATGTACACATTTGCGCTGTTTACCAGCATTAAAACGCTGTTGGCGCACTCCCCGCAGTTAGTCAGCCAGGCTGATATTTACGTATACAATTACCGTTGGCCCCAAGCTATCAAAGATATTTTTACGTCCCACTTTCCGGTTACACTGGTGGATTTTGAGTTGCCGGATTTTGTGCCGCCTTCCCCCATGATTAACAAATTTACTCCGGCACTGTTTGCCCGCTTTGAAGCATTTTCACTCCTACAAAAATATCAAAATGTCATTTGTTTGGATTCGGATATTTTAGTTCAAAAAGAACTAGCCGGAGTACTTGACGAAGTAAAAACGCAAATCGGCCTAACGCCGGATAGTTGCCCCACGGTAGGCCATAATTTTTGGGGAATTATTCCCGGCTATAATTTATTGGCCCCATGCCTCAATGCGGGGTTTATCGTGCTTAAAAACCCGTTACCGGCCGCGAAAATGCGGGAATGGCTCTACCAAATGTTGGCCAAATACGCCAATATTTGCTATTTGGGCGATCAAGGCCTAATGAATTTACTTTTGCAAGAATTTAACCTGACCCCCACGCTGCTGCCTGCGCTTTATAATTTGCCGGCATCTTCTTCAACCTCTATGCTTAAAAAAGCCTATATTATTCACTCTACAGGACACCGTAAATTTTGGTACTATTATTATTTCGACGAATGGTATCAAAGTTACGCCCAGTGGTATGCGCTTAGCGGTCAGGCCGTAACCGTACGCACCCCGGCTAACCGGAAGATTTGGACTTGGCTGTTACAAAAAACCGGCTGGAATAAATATGTATTTTTTCAATTAGCCCCGGATGCCACGCGCTATCCCGGCAAGTTCCTCATTTTTACGCTCAAGCGGTGGCTGCACATTAAATATTAGTTTACTTGCCCGATTGCTCTTATTTTGCTTTAATATGGGGCAAAGGATTTCATATGACAAAATCACTCAAAAAAGCACTTTCTGAAAATATTTTAGTTGTTAATTTCCGCCGGATGTGGCCTTTTATCAAGCCGTACTGGGGGCGGGCCCTATCAGGTGTGTTACTGACAATCCCCGTCGGCGCCTTAGACGGGGTAGTAGCCATGTTCTTAAAACCGTTTATGGATAAAGTCATGGTGGATAAACAACCCCATTTTTCAGCACTCATTCCGTTTTTAATCGTGGGCTTTACCATGGTGCAAGGGGTATTAATTTATGCTTCCAATTATCTAAACACCTGGGTAGCCCAAAAAATTACCATGGGCGTAAAACGTAAGCTTTACAAAAAACTCTTGTCTATGGACAGTTCTTACTTTGATGTAAACAACTCCGGCACTATTTTATTTCGTTATTCTGCGGATGCCGACACCGCTTCGATTGGTCTTATTGATAACATTAAGCAGTTTCTTTCCAAGACATTTTCCTCTATTGCCCTGGTATTTGTGTTGTTATATAACTCGTGGCAGCTAGCGGTAATTGCCATTGCGGTACTAGCGCTATTTATCTACCCGATGACTATTGTCCGGCGCAAAATGAAAGACATTTTAAACAAAACAGTTACCAGTGCTTCGCTCTTAATGACTATTTATAACGAAACCTTTGCCGGCAATAAAACCATCCGTTCTTTTACGTTAGAAGACCAACTCTCCCGCAAATTCTACGCTGCAACCGAGTATCTGTTCTACCTGGCAATGAAAATGGTCAAAAGCACCAACTGGCTCAGCCCGCTTATGCACATTATTATGTCTATTGGGGTGGCTCTCGTGATTGGGGCAGGCAGTTACTTAATTGTCAGCGGGCGCATTACCAGCGGTAACTTTGTGGCGTTTGTGGCGGCGCTAATGATGTTATACACGCCGCTCAAATCGGTAGGAAACAATTACATTTCCATTCAAAATTCGTTCTTAGCCATTGACCGTATTTTTGAAATTTTTGACTTACAGCCCACCATTCAAGATGTCCAAACGCCTAAAGAACTCAACGAAATTAAAAAAAGTATTGTGTTTGACCATGTTCATTTTGAATACGTACCCGGGCGCGAAGTATTGCACGATATTAACTTGACCATCCCCGTAGGAAGTACCGTGGCCTTAGTCGGTAATTCGGGTGGGGGAAAAACCACCGTTTCGTCCCTCATTCCACGCTTATATGAGGTGACCAAAGGAGCCGTGAAAATTGACGGCAGCGATATTAAAGATATCGCCCAACGCAGCCTGCGCCGCCAAATTGCCATGGTATTCCAGGATAATTTCTTATTTTCCGGCACCATCCGCGAAAATATCCTGTTAGGTAACGAACATGCCGACGAAAAAACCATTTGGCAGGCCCTCAAAAATGCCTGTTTAGAGGAGTTTGTCAAAGAACTGCCGGACGGATTGGAAACCGAAATCGGCGAACGCGGCATTTTGCTTTCCGGCGGGCAAAAACAACGTTTAGCTATTGCGCGGGCATTTGTTAAAAATGCCCCTATCGTTATTTTGGACGAAGCCACCAGTGCCCTGGATAATAAATCCGAAAAAGTAGTCCAGGAAGCCTTAGACAACCTGATGAAAAACCGCACCGTTATTGTAATTGCCCACCGTTTAAGCACGGTGCAAAACGCGGATAACATTGTGGTCATTAACGACGGCCAAATTGCAGAACAAGGCAAGCACGAGGAACTGTTAAAATTAAACGGAGCTTATGCAGCTTTGTACAGCATGCAGTTTAAAAATAAAAAAGAAACCCATTAACGTCTTACTTCAAAAAAAATCCCACCGCTTACCCGGTGGGATTTTTTTACTGTTTCCATTTACTTTTTAGTTTGTAATAAGGGTCTAGCCCAATCATCAGCACGTTGCGCAGTTTGCGTAAACGGCGGGGGAATTTTAAATCATTTTTTTCCAACGCACGCTGTAAACGGCGCACCTTCCACCTAAACCAGGCATTGCGGCGTTTGAATAAATCCGGCTCTAAGGCCAATACATCTTTGCGGATAAAGTCATACACTTTTTGCACCACTTCCGGCGGCACATTGCCTAGCCGCCCCACAAATACGTGCTCGTCGCCAATGAGCAGTACCATTTTGTTAAACCAAAAGGCTTCTTTTACTTCTTCAAACATGCCGTATTTTTGTAAATTTTGCTCAAGTACCTTAAAATTTTTAACGCCGTCTAATACCATGCGCTCTGCCTTGCCCGAAATACTGCCCGGCCGCCCGGTGCGGTAATAATACAAATAATCCGCAAAGCGCTTAATATGTTGCGCTTGCACTAGGCACGAAACCAAAAACGGCACATCTTCCACCGCCCCCAGCGGGAAGCGGACATGCTGTTTTTCAATAATTTTACGCTTGTATAATTTGCCCCACACAAACGGCGAAGCAAACGCATAATTGACTAAATCCGTCAGTGTATCCCCGATGGCCAAGTTGATATCATACTTACACGTTAATTCAAACCGGTGGGAACAGGGCACGGCTTTGCGGGTTTGGTTGTCGTACTCATAAAACTCGCAACATGCCACATCCAGGTTTTCCGCTTGCAAATGTTTGAGGAGCACCTCACAAAGCTCCGGCGCCACAAAATCATCCGAATCTACAAATAAAATATACTGTCCGCGGGCCTCATCAAGCCCTTTATTGCGGCTGTGGCCGGGGCCTAAATTTTCCACTTCAAATACGCGCACACGCGCGTCCTGCGCGGCCAGGCGGTTTAATACCGCCAGTGATCCGTCCGTAGAGGCATTATCCACGCAAAGCACTTCAATATCGCTAAACGTTTGGTCTAGCACGCTACGCACACATTTTTCTACATATTCTGCCACGTTATAGACGGGAATAATGACGCTGATTTGGGGCATTTTGTTTCTCCTTGCCCCTATTCTATAAAATTTAGCCGGGCCCACGCAAAAAATGGTAAAATATATAGGTAAGTTATAAAAATTCCATGGAGGAAAGTTAGTATGATTAAAGTAGGTATTAACGGTTTTGGGCGTATTGGCCGCTTCGTATTCCGCGCCGCCCAAGAACGCAACGACATTGAAATTGTAGGCATTAACGACTTGTGCCCGGTTGACTATTTGGCTTATATGCTTAAATACGACACCATGCACGGCCAATTCACCGGCACGGTAGAAGCCGACGTGGCCAATAGCCAACTTATCGTAAATGGCAAAAAAATCCGCGTCACCGCCGAAAAAGATCCGGCCAACTTGGCGTGGGACAAAGTCGGTGCCGAATATGTCGTAGAATCCACCGGTTTATTCTTAACGCAGGAAAAAGCACAAGCCCACCTCAAAGCGGGTGCCAAATATGTAGTAATGTCCGCCCCATCTAAAGATACTACCCCGATGTTTGTGGTCGGCGTGAACGAAAAAACCTATGTAAAAGGGACCCAATTCGTTTCCAACGCTTCCTGCACCACCAACTGCTTGGCTCCTATCGCCAAAGTTTTGAACGATAACTTCGGTATCGTAAACGGTTTGATGACCACCGTACACTCCACCACCGCCACCCAAAAGACCGTAGACGGTCCGTCTATGAAAGATTGGCGCGGTGGCCGTGCCGCTTCCGGCAACATTATTCCTTCTTCCACGGGTGCTGCTAAAGCCGTGGGTAAGGTAATCCCGGAACTTAACGGTAAATTAACGGGTATTTCTATGCGCGTGCCGACCTTGGACGTGTCCGTCGTAGATTTGACCGTAAACTTGGCCAAACCGGCCACCAAAGAAGCCATCTGCGCCGCGATGAAAAAAGCGGCTGAAGGCGAACTCAAAGGCATTTTGGGCTACACCGAAGATGCGGTCGTATCGTCTGATTTCTTGGGCGACAAACGCACCTCTATCTTTGATGCCAATGCCGGCGTGTACCTGACCGATACTTTCGTAAAAGTAGTCTCCTGGTACGATAACGAAATCGGCTACTCCAACAAAGTGCTTGATTTAATCGCCCACATGGCCTCTGTAAACAAATAAGTTTAGTTATTTAGAGGAAACAAACCCCCGCTCTAGTGAGCGGGGGTGTTGTTTACGTAATGTTCCCTGATTTAATATGCGCCAATTGTGTTTACAAATCCCTCTTCCTTCAAAGATTTACAGGCGGCTTGGCTTACACTATTGAGGTCTCCATAATAACAATATCTACTTGCATATGAATTAGTACTATAATCATATGAAAAAAATACGGAAAAGCCATTTTTAGGATAAGCCCAGAAGGGAGCATTTGGAGATTGAAATTGGAAAACCCCCCGTTTGGTACTATATAATTCAACCCTGTAATCAAAATCTTGAACATGGCAGAAACTAGCACGAGATTCACCTTTCACGTTTTCTAACACGCAATCACCCGGTAAATCAATATCTAAACTAGAACCCGGATTTTGCCCTGTAAATGTGATAGAACCACTTGCTGGGAATCCATTTTCTAAGACATACACATCTAAAGCTGTTTTCAAGGTTGGAAACAGGGCTATCATTTGCCGAGTCCTAGTCTTCATAACCGCTTTATTATACTGCGGCAGGGCCACCGCCGCTAATATGCCAATAATCAGCACCACCACCAACAACTCTATGAGGGTAAACCCCCGTTTATTTTTTAACTTCATTTTTCTATCTCCTTTCCTTTTAATTTTCATACAATTTACCCATTTGGAACCAACAAAAACGGCTATTTCGTTAGACCAAGTAGACGGGACCTAACAAAAACAGCCGTAGTTTAGCCGCAAAGCGACAAACATTCAGCACAATACAAACGGTTAATTAGGCCGGTTACATTGTGCTTGATTTAGGCTATTTTTGGAGTCTACTTGGAGTATAACCCCACCGTATTCCACATACGGTTCCAAAAACAGATAAAATTGTACCTATAGTATAATAAAAATACGTTTAAATAACAAGCAATAGCCGTTCATAACAATTTCTCGGCTTCCCCGGTGGGAACTTGGCGATACGGTTGCCTATTTTAAAGGCCCAGTAAGCACATGGGTCTTTAGAACCTATCGGTATCTTGTCAAATTTTCTACAATAGCAGTATGAGAAAATTTATAATTCTTACATTGTGTTGTTTATTTCCGGCAAGTGCTTTTGCCATTAACCCGCTTAAGGGGTTGCGCGCGTTAAACAAAGCCGCCTTTACCACTCCGCTAGATGCGGCCCTAACCCGTCAAACCTTTTCGCAGTTGCAAGCCGCGCGCCAATTAGCCGCTTACTCCCAGGCAGAACGCACTTTATTGCTTACCCATAAATTTATAGAAGAAACCAACCGCTGGCCGCGTACCGTTATTTTCCGCAATGGGCAACTACTTCCGCCAGCTCAATATACCCCGGCCGAACAGCAGGAAACTAATTTAGGCAACCAACTGCGCTACACCTTAGAAGAATCACCCCATACTTCTCCAGCCATCCTGGCAGAATTAGAACTGTTAAAAACCGCTTATGCCCCAAAACGCAAGCATGTTTTTATATTGGAACAACTCAATGCCTGGTTAAGTGCCCACCCCTGGCCGCGAGAAACCATCCCACATGATGGACGCACCCTTACCGCGCAAGAAAAATATGAAATAACCCTGGCTACAGGTGCCAATAAAATTTTAGAGTCTCCTCTAAATGCAATTCCCCAAGAATTAGTGGAACAGTTGCGTTCCATCCGCCAACTGACAGATTTGGAGTATTATCCTACTCCACATGACAAACAACAAGCCGCTTATGAACAGTTATTAAACCAGGTATATGCGTGGCTAAACGCACATCATACCTGGCCGCAGGCTACAAGGAATGCTTCTAAGGAAGAACGGGCGTTATCCGCCAACATTGGCAATGTCTTACACGCTGCTGATCTAACCCAATATCCCATGCTTATGGAACTCTCCACTTTAAAAAGCATTTATCAGCCCTTAACGGAAATAACCGCCAATGTACATACCCCTGTTCCCACCCGTCCGGAATATGATTTCTACACGCCCGAGTCTGAATTGGGGCGTACCCGCCCCATTGAAACTACCGACGGGTTTGCCAAACCCAGTACTGCGTTGCCGCCTTTTCTGCTGGAAGAAGAAAACCAGGCAGTACTGCTTAAATTGTTGGATTGGTTAAAAGAGTATCACACTTGGCCGCATATTTATTCTACTACGGGTAATCCGCAAGAAATACAACTGGCTAAAAATCTGCACCAGTTTACCGGGCCTCTTTCTTCCGATTTACGCAATTTGCGTAAACAATGGCAAAACCGGCCTTTTTCCTTACAACTGGCCAAAGCCACTGCGCCACAAACCCTGATTAACGAATTAGTACACTGGATTATCAAGCACAACCGTTGGCCGGCAGATTACAAGGTTCAATTTCATGGTAACAATCCCATTCGCGTACCGGAAGAAGAATATACACTTGAGGATATAGAAGAAACAGATTTAGCAAACCGCGTGGCCGCCTTCGTTACCTACGCAAACGAATTTGAACCTGGCAAATGGAAGAAAGAACCGCATGGAAAATGGTGGATTCTCTTGCAGTTTTCCACTCCCTTTAAAAACCCGGATTTGGAACAACTGCGCCAACTCTACCGCCAGTATAACAATGATTAAACGTCCGTCAAATGGCTAACTTTTCTATAATATAGAAATGGAAAGGTTTGCACTCAAAAAACAAACCGGGGCTTTTTATACGCCCCTGCCGTTGGCGCAACGCTTGGCGCAAGAGGTGTTGTCCGCCTGGCAACAACTCTATCCGCATACACCGTGGGCTAACTTGACTATATTAGACCCGGCCGCCGGAGAGGGGGGATTATTACTCCCTTTTGCGCGGGAATTGACCCAATTACGTGCACTCCAAGAACCCCAAAAAACAAGCGAAGCCATTTTTCAAGATGTTTTAGCCCGCCAACTTTACGCGGCCGATATCTCCGCCCCGGCCCTGGCCAAGATTCCAATCCCTGCCGCGCACCGCTATGGCGGGGATGCCCTGGGGGAAGAAAACGGGCAATCCGTCTTATCTAATTTGTGTCCACAAGGGTTTGATATTGTGTTGGCTAACCCGCCCTATATCGGCCAAAAAGGACACGCCCGCATTTTTAATCAGTTACGCCAAAACCCCTTGTGGGCCCGTTATGTAACCCCCAAGAATGACTTACTGTATTATTTCTTTTATTTGGCCTTACACCTGCTTAAACCGGGGGGCCTGGCCGGGTTTATTACTACACCGTATTTTGCTACTGCCACGGGCGGACAAGTTTTACGCCGCACGTTAGCGCAACACGCTACCTTCTTGCGTCTGATTAACTTTGAAGACCAACGCTTATTTCAAGAGGCTGACCCGCATATTTTGCTAAGCGTATTCACAAAAGGCCGTATCACTTACGCGTGCCAAGTAGGGCAAGAGGCCCCGCAAACGGTGGCCCAGCCGGCCTTATTTTACGGCCCGGAGTACTTTTTGCAAACCCGCCCGTTAACGCACACCGGACTACTGGCCCGTATGGAGCGCGCACCGCTTACCCTGGGGCAAGTGGCCCACATTTCTACCGGGCTGATGACAGGGTGTGATAAAGCCTTCATTTTAACAGATACACAAAAACAGGCACTGCCGCTTACCCCGGCGGAACAGGCCAAGTTAAAACCGTTTTTTAAAAATTCCGATATTGCCGCCTACGCGCCCAACACCCAACCGCGGTTATGGCTTATTGATTTTTTCTATCCCAATGACCGCGGGTTAGACATAGCCCAATACCCGCATTTGCTGGCCCACGTAACGCAATGGAAAGAAAAATTACTGGCCCGCAAACAAAACAATAACGGCATTGATAAGCAACTGGCCCAAGGAAATTTTTGGTTTGGTTCCGTGCGGCGCAAGTTAAATTTTGAAGGGGAAAAACTGGTTCTGCCGCACCGCGCACCCACGGTAAAAGCGGCATATTCCAACGGCCCCTGGTATGCCAGCAGTGATGTCTATTATATTACTTCGCCAAAACCGCCCTACACCCTGTGGACGATTTTAGGCCTTTTAAATTCCGCCCCGTACTTAACATGGCTACAAGCCCACGGCAAGCGCAAAGGCAATTTATTAGAACTCTATAGCGCGCCGTTAAAGCAACTGCCTATTCCCGCCCTGCCGCCACAAAAAATAGTACAACTGGAAGAAATTACCCGCCAACTGTTTGATATAACGACAAAAGGCCCGCAAGCACAAATAGATGCGTTGCAGGCTCAATTAAATCAAGTGGTATGTCAGTTATTTAGATAGATGTTTTTACCAGGTTTCGTTAAACAAATAACATGTGCCTTCGTCCGGGCAATTAAACATACTTTTGCATTTGCCACCAGTACAAACAGAGGAAAATGTAATGGGGTTCCTATCTTCCCACTTGGTTACAATCATCATAGAAGGATCTCCACGATAAAATACTTGTCCCGAACTGCCAACCTCTAAATGTTTTCCTCCCGCATTTTCTATTCCAAAATAACCCACCGCTACCTTGCCTTCTGTATCTCCTAAGGAAAACGTAAAATTCTTTAAATTTGGAATCTCAATATCCAAATTTGGTAACGTGCAATCTTTTAAGGCCCCTTTTTCCAAATAGCACCGCTTGACGGCTTGGTTTATGGTGCTTAATACGGTCAAAAATTCCCGACCGCGTGCTTTATCTACTGCCTTTTGGTACTGTGGCAAAGCCACCGCCGCCAAAATACCAATAATCAGCACCACTACCAAGAGTTCAATGAGTGTAAACCCCGCTTTAGGGCAAAAACGACCTCTCTTACTATTTTTATTCATCATACGTACTCCTCTATTTATATTGATTCTTTGTTTACTACACCTCAAATTTATCAAAAAAAAAAAACAAGTCAAGCAAAACTTCAAACTTACCAGGATAAGCAAAAGCCAATTACCAAAAATGATAAAATATAAATATGACACTAAAACCGCCGCGCCTAAGCCGCAAATGGATCATTTTTACCGTTACCGCCAACGGAACCTTTATGTCCACGTTGTCGGCCGGGATTGTAAACATTGCCCTGCCTACCATGGCGGCCGAGTTTCAGGTGTCCCTAGAAAGCATCCAACTGGTTGTCAGTTTTTACCTGCTGGTGCTTACCTGTCTGTTGCCGGTATTTGGCAAACTCAGTGATAATTACAGCCGCAAGTGGATGTACTTGGGCGGATTTATTACCTTCGGTGTGGGCGCATTACTGGGGGCGTTGTCCGGCTCGCTACCGGCCATGCTTTTGGCGCGGGGGGTGCAAGGCGTTGGCTCGTCTGCCATGATGGCCACTTCACAAGCGTTAATAGCGCAAGTGTTCCACGGTCCGGCGCGCGGCAAGGCATTCGGGGCCATTGGGGCCGTGGTAGCGTGCGGGTCCTTGGCCGGCCCGGCTATTGGCGGGGCCCTCATCCAAGCCTTTGGCTGGAAATCCGTCTTTTGGATTTGTATCCCCATTGCCATTATCGGCGTGTGGCGGGGGGTTTATTTAATTCCGCGTTTTAATGCCCACAAACGTACTAAAATGGATTGGCCCGGTGCTTGTTTGTATACGGCCACCAGTTTTGCGTTCTTGCTGGCCCTAAATACGGCGGCCGACCGCGGCTGGACAAATCCCTATATTGTGGGCACATTTGCCGTCTCTTTGTTTTTGGGCATAGCCTTTATGCGCCACGCCCAAACAGCCAAGCACCCGTTTTTTGATATAGAGATTTTTCAAAACAGAACCATTTTGCTGGGTTGCATCGTGGCTATGCTGGGCTACACGGCCCTGTTTACTAACTCGGTTTTGCTGCCGTTTTACTTAACGGATATTATGCACTTAGACCCGGTAAAAATCGGACTGCTGATTATGCCCTTCCCGGTTACGCTGGCGGTGGCATCCGCCGTTAGCGGCACGCTTAACGCCAAATGGCCCACCCGCATTTTGACCACGGCCGGGTTTGGCCTCATCCTTATTTCCACGCTGATGTTTGCCTGTATGGGCCATGCACCCAGTATTTCTTATATTATACTGGCACAACTGATTATGGGGGCAGGGAGTGGTACGTTTCAAGTACCTAATAATAACACCGTTGTTAGCGCGGCCCCTAAGGGCAAATTGGGCCTGGTAGCCAGCACCAATGCGTTATGCCGCAATGTGGGAATGATTTTAGGGATTGCACTTTCCGTATCTATTTTTGCCTGGGTGCAAGGGATTTGCGCCGCGCATGGGGCAGATACGGCCCAGGCGTTTATCCGGGGGTATAGTGCAGCCTTATTTTTTGGCACGGTGTGTGCCATAGCGGGGGGGATTTTATCAGCCAAACGCTAAAAACGGTCTTGACTCCCGCCCAAAATATGCTATACTAACTTATTAAGAAAAATTACTATGTTACTGACACTGACCGAACCCGCCGACGTACAAATGCGGCTTGATTATTTTGAAACCCGTTGCAAAGAACTGGGGTTGCGTGTTACGCGCCAACGCCAGGAAATCTTCCGCGCCGTGGCCCGTTCGGACAAGCACCCCAGTGCCGAAAGTGTTTTTCTGCAAGTGCGCGAAAGCCTGCCCAATGTATCGTTAGATACTGTTTACCGCACGCTCTCGTCATTAGAAGAAATGGGGCTTTTAATGCGGGTAGGTCTTTCGTCCAAGGCCCGCTTTGACGGAGACTTGCGCCCCCACTGCCACTTTGTGTGCACCAAATGCGGGGAAGTGTATGATATTTTCCCTACCGAAAACGAACAAATCGCCTGCCCTTTACCGGCGCGGGAAATTGGGGAAATTAAACAAATCAACGTGCAATTTAAAGGAATTTGCAAAAAATGCCGCCCGTGTTAAGGCGGCCATTTGGTTATATGATAGGAGAAAAATATGGAACTCAAAGGCTCTAAAACCGAACAAAACTTACTAACTGCGTTTGCCGGGGAATCCCAAGCGCACACCAAATACAAATACTATGCTTCTAAAGCCAAAAAAGAAGGCTTTGTGCAAATTGGCAAATTGTTTGAAGAAACCGCCAATAACGAAAAAGAACACGACAAAATTTGGTTCAAATACTTGCACAATGGCGAAATCCCCAACACGGCCGCTAACCTATTAGATGCCGCCAACGGGGAAAATTACGAATGGACCGACATGTACGCCGGGTTTGCCAAAACCGCCAAAGAAGAAGGCTTTGATAAATTGGCCTATTTGTTTGAAGCCGTGGGCAAAATTGAAAAAATGCACGAAGAACGCTACCGCAAACTGTTGCACAATGTTCAAACGCAAGAAGTGTTCAAAAAAGCCGGTATCGTGATGTGGGAATGTGCCAACTGCGGCCATGTGTGCATTGGCGAAAAAGCCCCCGAGATTTGCCCGGTGTGTGCCCACCCGCAAGCGTACTTTATGATTCACCCGGAAAACTTTTAATTAACGACCCCGGTGGAATTGGATTTGTAACGGTAGGGTTTCAAATATATACTATTTGAAACCCTATTCGTTTTCCGGGCAACCATTTGCCACATTTGACCATCTTTGCACAATTACCATCCAATGCTTTTGAAAAATGCCCCGTCTTGATTACCATTAAATAAAATAAATCGCTTTTTCCATTCTCCAGTTACTGCATCTTTATCTATCATGATCCCGTACTGGTCATCCGTGTCGTTTCCCGGACCTAAACTATCATAATCGGCTTTAGGAGTAATCCGATAGGCTGACACCTCGCAGAATGAGGGCCAACAATAGGCACTATAGAAAAAATATTTGCTAGTACAGTAACCTGCCAAACCGCCTTCATTCCAATCACATTTTAAAGTTCCCTCTAAAGCAATATCTAATGATTTTTGTGAAGAGAATTCTTCATCCCTACCCAACAACATCACCCCCTCACCACTTTGTGGAAAACCGTTTTCCAGCACATACAGATCTACTGCTTTTTGCAAACTGTTTAGCACCGTAACGGCCTCGGCCGCACGGGATTTTTCCACGGCTTTTTGGTATTGCGGCAACGCTACCGCCGCCAAGATGCCTATAATCAGCACCACAACTAACAACTCTATGAGGGTAAACCCCTGCTTATAACACGTTTTAGACGACTTACTTTTCATTTTAATATCTCCTTGGGAATAACTCCCCACATTTGAAGATATCAAAAAAAAAAAACGTGTCAAGGCAAGTAACATAAGGTATAAAGGGAAATGACTACCAAGGAACATGAAGGATTATTTCTAAATTCACAAACCCGTCAAAGGCTGGTTTTCTTTTGCTATACTATACGTATGCTAAGTTATCAAACGGTAATTGTGGGGGCTGGGGCCAGCGGACTGTTTTGTGCGGGCTCGTTTAACGCCCCTAAACTGCTTATTGACCACAACAAACGCCCCGGCGTAAAAGTGGGGGTGTCCGGCGGGGGAAAATGCAATTTTACCAACCGCACCGTATCGGCGGCCGATTACCTCAGCCAACGCCAACATTTTTGCAAAAATGCCTTGGCCGCTTTTAAACCAACGGACTTTATCCGCCTGATGGATGAGAACCAACTCCCTTACGAAGAACGTTCCCACGGCCAACTGTTTGCCACCCGCGCCCAAGATGTGGTGCAATTACTGGTCCGCCGTGCCCAAGTCGCCCATACAGATTTTTCCCTTTCTACCGAAGTTTTTGACGTGCAACCCCAAGACGAAGGGTTCCTGGTACGCACCTCCCGCGGTACAATTGCGGCCACCCGCGTGGTACTGGCGTGCGGGGGGCTTTCGTACCCCGCGTTGGGGGCCAGCCAGTTAGGTTTTAAACTGGCCAAGCAACTGGGGCTTGCCGTGGTGCCGCCCCGCCCGGCCTTGTGCGGGCTGACGTTACCCAACCCCTGGCAAGAAACCCTAAAACCCTTAGCCGGAAACAGTACTCTGGCCCGGGTAAGCACCGGCAAACACAGTTTTACCGAACAACTACTTTTCACGCACGAGGGGTTTAGCGGCCCGGCTATACTGCCTGTTTCTTTATTTTGGCAGGAGGGGGAACCCATCCGCGTGAATTTTGCCCCGCATACCGATATACTGTCTGTGTGGCACGCACACAAAAACACCAACCGCCCGTTGTCGGCCGTGGTTGCGTTGCCCGGCAAAATCGCCCGCACGTTGCTGGGGGAGTTAGACGTACCGTTGGCCAATGCCACCAGGGCCCAACTGTTGCAAGCGGCCCAACGCTTGGGCAATTTTACCTGTATCCCGGCCCGCACGGCCGGATATACCAAGGCCGAGGTTACTTGCGGCGGTATAGACACCGCGCAACTCAACCCGCATACCTTTGAGGTTAAAAAATTCCCCGGGCTATACGTGATTGGGGAACTGTTAGACGTTACCGGCCGTTTAGGCGGCTACAACCTGCACTGGGCCTGGGCCAGCGGGTTTTGTGCGGCTACTAATTTAGGTCAACCCCTAATAAACTAACTAAAAATATCCCCAAAAAATTGATACAAAAATAATTGCTTTTGCTATAATTTAGAGTAGTGTACTCAGGGAGATTATTATGAATTTACAAGAACGTCAACCGTTGCCAAAGTTGTGGCTTCACAGTTTTGCCGTGGCAAACCAAGCCTTGCCCAAGTTGCTTGTCATATTGGGGCTATATGTTATATTGTCCTTTATCGTGTTGTCTGGAATTCGCCTATTCGCCACACCTTTGTCAATGTTACTCATTCCGTTTTTAAGTGGCAGTAAATTAAATATAATTGTCGGGGGCTTGCTACTGGCTTTTGCAATCATGTTTATATTCCAATGTTTTAATTGTATTTTTGCAACCGCCGGCATCAAGGTAATTTCCCAAACCGCAGAACAAAAACCCAATTATTTACTGGAAACATTCTTTGACTCCCTAAAACCTGCGGCCTGGATGGTGTTAGCCAATCTGCTTATTAGTCTAATTACAATCCCGGTGGCTTTTATCTCCCATTGGAGTGCATTGCTGGGCGGATTATTAAATTTGGTGTTATTGTTCCTCGTCTATATCCGCTTGATTTACAACCAAACTTTAATTGCCCTGGAAGGCCAAGGCCCCATTGACAGTTTGGTAAACAGTTGGCAAATGACCGGCGGTATGCGCTATGTAGATACGTTACTGATGGTTATCATGTGCGCCGTTACAGGGGTAATTTATTTCTTGGCCAGTTTAGCCGTTTTCTATATACTCTACACACAAATTCCGTTACACGCGGCCCAATTTTTTGATTTATCTAAATCCGTAATGGGCTGGGTTATATTGGGCATTATTGTAGGCTTGGTAGCGTTTTTCTGCCTGTGCCAACTGGTTACGTTTTGGGTACTTACTTTCCTCAACCGCTATTACGCGGAAGGCGGCACCCCGGTACGCCCGTTTGGTGAGCCTGCCCCTATTGCCAGTCTCCCGCTACCAAATATAAATTTGCCGTCCGATACCGAGCAACACGTGGAGGAAGGTCTCCCGCCGGATACAGATCATATTGCCAAACAAAAACAAGCGGCCCAAGCCACTAACGGCCCAGCCCCGCAGCAAGATGCCCAAACTATTACAGGCATGATGCCCCTAGGTTCTAAACCGGCCGCCCAACCGCAGGTGCAAGCCCCGGTTACGCCCGCTTCTTCGGTTCCTCCTGCTCAAAATCCTAATCCCCATTTAGACCAGTTAGGTATTACCCAATCTTCTATCAATACCACAGAAGAAGATACCAACGAAATTACCCAACACTTAAAACAGGTATATACACCTTCTAAAACGGATGTGGTGCAACAAGGGGATGAAGACCGTATGCCTACTATTTTGTTTGATGATGACATGGCCAAACAGTTAGAAAATAGTTTTTTAAAACACGCGGCCGAAAACAAGCAAGGCTCTACCCAGCCCAACCCGCCGCAAGATGACGGACCGATAAAAATGTCTAAATAGCGCACGTACAGGGACGTAACTCCTTCTATACATATGTATCTTACCCCTAAACATATTGGTACGGATTTACGCACGGCTGTTGCTTTGTTGCGCGCCGTTTGCAAGCGGCAATATCCGTTTCCCTGGAAAACCGGTTTCTGGGTGGCGTTATGTGTAATTTACTTTTTATCCCCCATAGACGTGTTGCCGGATATCATTCCCATTTTAGGCTTTGCAGATGACGGGGCCTTTATTCTGTTTGTGTTACTAACCGTTCACAACGAATTAAAAACATTCCGTTTGCATCAACAAAAACATACCACTATTTTAGAGGCTCAAGTAATTAACGAGGACAAACATGCTTAAAAAACTTATTAAATTTTTTCTGTTCAGTGCCGTTGCAGTAACCTTTTTGGGGGGCATCGGGTTGTTTACCCTTTACAAGATGTACCCGCCCCAAAAACTAAAACAGATGTTGCAAACGTATGTTGCCCAAAACTACCAACGTGAACTGGTATTTGATGATATTTCGTTCACGTGGATTGGGTTTACTTTAACCAATGTGGCCTTGTCGGAAAATACAACCCTGGCAGACGGCACGTTTATCAAGGCAGACAAACTGACTGCCCGCGTGGCCGTTAAACCGTTGCTACAAAAACGTATTGAAATCAGCACCATAGAAACCGTTGGACTTGATGTGCAAATTATCCAACATAAAGACGGAAGTTATAATTTTGATACCTTGCTTGATGCCCCCGGTACAGATACGGCGCAGCAAGCGCAAGAAACACCCGCCACCCAACCGTTGGATCTTCCCTTTGTGATAACAGCGAAACAAATCAAGTTGCAAGATTGTGATATTTTCTACAAAAACCTGCAATCCGGCCTGAATTTGGATATACAGGCTATCAACATCCTGGTACAAAATTTTGATTTGGCCGCCCCGTTTGATGTAACGTTGGATTTCACTTCCGATATTGCTATGCTGGGTATGCCGCGGGTGCGCGTGCCGGTGCACATCGCCTTGCGTACCTTCTTGGCTAATTTGGATTTATCCAAAGCCCTGCTTACTTTAACACAGGCCACGGCCCAATATCAAACGGTTCAATTAACCTTGCAAGGTGAGGTAAACAATTTTGAAAATCCGTCCGTCAATCTGACGGGCACCCTGCGGGGGCTATCCAGCCAAGTGCTTGCGGCCTTTGCGCCGGATTTGCCCCATTTCTCTTTGCCTACGGTCAATTTGGCACTGCAAGCCCAGGCCGATTTAACCCAAAATACCGCCACGCTGAGCCAAGCCAAATTATCTGTACAGGATAGTTTTCTGCAGACTCAAGGAACTGCCGGATGGGGGGGAAATACGCCCACCTATGCGCTTTCTTCCACGTTAAAAGCCGATGTCAGCCAACTGGTTAAAATGACCGATACCCTAAACGGCTTCAACCCGGGGGGGCTTATTAACGCTACGCTTAAAGCCACAGACAAACATAACAACCGGGATGTAAGCGGCACCGTTACCTTAAAAAACCTCAGTGTCCTCTATGAACCGTTTACCCTCACCCAAACCAATGGAACAGTGCATATTACGTCGTTAGATAACATTTCCTCTCCCGCTATTACAGGCAAACTAAATGGAGAAAATTTCAATACCTCATTTTCCTATAAAAATGTACAGGATGTACTCAACCTGGTACTTTACCTGAACCTGGATAAATTATCCCTAAAAGCCTGGCCGCAAAGCGCGGACAATCCCCAACAAACTGCCCCTACTCCGGCCGCCACGGCCAGCGCACAAGGGGAAAACCCATTGCGGATGAATATTCAAACCAACGTAACGGTAGGGACGATAGAAGTACCGTATCTGCGTTCGGAAGGGTTTACCTTAGCGGCCAACTTAACCAACGTTACCGATACCCTATCACATACCAACGGAACCCTCCGTTTTAACTTGCAACCCGGAAAAATTACCGATTTAGACACATTTATAAAAGATAGCAAAGTTGCTAAAATTATCTTACTGCCGGTAGCCATTGTTAAAAAAGTGTCTGGTTTTTTGGGTCTCAAACTATTTGCCGAAAATAAAGAAAACACCGGCACTTCCATTGCGTTTACAATGGCGCAGGGTCAATACACGTTTACCGACGGAGTTATGAATTTGGATAAAACACTGTTTAATTCCTCCGTTACCAATATTTCCGCCAGCGGTACTGCCAACTTTCAAACGCAGGCCCTTGATATGAAGGCCACTGCCACCTTGTTTACCCAAGCCGCCCCTATCTCCATTAAAATAACGGGTACACTGGATGAACCCAAGGGGAGACTGGATGTAATCAAGACAGTTACCTCTGTTGTGGGCAGCATTCTAAATGGCAAAACGGAAAAATCAGCCGTTAAAACAGGTGCCAAAACTACACAAGGTACCGCCAAACTGGCCGCCGGGGCAGCCAAAGAAACCGTTATCACTGCTACAGATGTGGTAAAAGGTATTGGGGGCTTATTTAAGAAAAAAGCAGATAAATAATTGATAAACATTCCATAAAACTCCCCGGGCTTACGCCCGGGTTTTTTTAAGCAATTGTCATAAAAAAACGCTGAGGAGAAACCCCCAGCGTATTTTTTATTTTAACTTGCATGATTACTTGTAAATATACTTATACGTTGTCGGTGATGTAGTGCTACCCCCTAATATCTGCACACTGGATGATTCATTATTTTGCTTGTTTAATGTTTTAGAACTAGCCTCTCCATTATCGTCTTCACAAGTGGATCCGTTACATAAAAAATAAAAACAACTACTGTAGTTCCCTTCGGATCCTTCGCACTTCCCCACTTGAAATTTTTTGGATGACTTCACATACGTTGCCACTACATTGGAATTTATTTGCAATGTATCTGCCTGAATCGTCGTTGCATTCGTGGTAGTACCGACGGCATTCTTCAAATGCAACTCGTTGGCCAAAATACCGCCCGCCGTTACTGTAGCACCCGGCCCTACTAAAAATCCATTTTCAATCATCCATACGGTATTCCTATCGTCAGAACCAACCTGTAACGTTTTCCCTTGCCCAATCCACAAGTTCTTAATATTTAAAGGATTGTCTCCGTTGACCAGTTTAACAGTTCCTCCGTTAGTCGCTTCAGAACCAATGTTTACCTCGGCAGTATTTCCAATGTTTGTAACTAATGTACAATCTTTTGTTTCCACTGTTTGAAATGAAGCAATCGGAGCCGATAATGCTGTTACAAACGACATTTCCTCTGCTCCCCACCCCGTTGATGTCATAACCACCAAGCCACATAATCCTAAAATTTTCTTCATACATGCCTCGCATCTTGCAACATATTATAAGTATAACTTAAAAAGGCCTCAAAAACAAGTTTGTTTTTGAGGTTGTGCGTTGCAAAAAACGGGAATATAGTATAATAAACATATATGGGTTTGGTATTACTGGTACTTACCAATTTTATTTTTCCGTTTGCCGCATGTGGGGTGGTATTGGCATTTCTGCTCTCCCCGCGGCGCAAACTCATTACCCACCTGTGGGCAGAACTTCAAGAACGCTTTGGCCTAGAGCCGGACAACTCGTTGCCCGTACAAGCCATTTGGTTGCATTGCGCCAGCGTGGGGGAAGTCAATTCCGTAAAAGGGTTAATCAGCCAACTCAAGGCGTTTTACCAAAAACCTGTTTTAGTTACTACCTCCACCCAAGCCGGCAAAGAAACCGCCCTTAAAAATCCGGACGTTTCTTGCGCCGTCTTGGCCCCGTTGGATTTTTACCCGTCCTGTGCGCGCTTTATCCGTGTAGCCAAACCCTACCGTTTGTTTGTGGTAGAGCGTGAGATTTGGCCCAATATGTTAGAAGCCGCCCGCCAAGCCGCCGTCCCGGCCGCCCTTGTAAATGGCCGCATTTCCGAAAAATCCGCCCGCGCTTACCGCTGGGTACGGCCTTTATTTAAGCGGGTACTTTCGCCATTGGCATTTGCCGCTTTGCAAAACCCGCAAGCCGCCGCGGCGTACCAGTCATTAGGGGTAGCCAAAGAGAAAATTTTTGTATGCGGCAACGTCAAATACGATACGCTGAGTGAGACCCCTGCCAAACTGATGCAAGTACGCCAACTGGTGTGCGACCTGGGCTGGCAAGAAAAACCCATTTTTGTGTTAGGCAGCACCCACCCGGCCGAGGAAACTATGCTACTGCGCGCCGCGCCGGACATTTTAAAAACGGGTACCAAAATCATCTTTGCCCCGCGTCATTTAGAGCGCAAAAGTGAAATCGCCCACACGTTGCAACAAAGCGGTCTGCACGCGGCATTCTTAAGTGAGCCACCTTTTGACAAACATATAGACATCCTCTGTGCCGATGCCCTAGGCTGGTTACAGTCCTTATATGCTGTGGCTACCCTTACGTTTGTGGGAGGGTCCGTAGTACCCAAAGGGGCACACAATTTATTGGAACCGGCCATTTTAGGCAAAACCGTGCTATTTGGCAAATACTTTTTTAACACGCCCGATACCGCTACCGTCCTTTTAACCCACGGCGGAGGAGTGCTTGTTAGTGAAATCAATTTCAAAGAAACCGTCCTGCGGCTACTGGCTGACCCGGAGCAACTGGAAAATATGGACGGCAAAGCCCGTCAGGTTGCTTTAGGGTTTAAAGGGGCTACGCAAAAAATCAGGGAGATTATCCATACCTATGAACAACAACGAAACAAATCCTAATATTTTAGTCGTACGGTTATCCTCACTGGGGGATATTGTGCTCTCTTCCCCGGTATATAAAAATATCAAAGCCGCCTGGCCCAATGCCCGCATTACACTGATGGTAAAGCCGGCCTTTTCCCAAGCGTTGGCCGGTCATCCGGATATTGACGAGATTTTAGTTGCCAAACCCACATTATGGGGGTGCATCCGCCAGGTGCGCGCCGGGCATTACACCCATTATTTAGATTTACACGCCACCCTTAAAAGTGTGCTCATTGGCTGGTTCAGCCACATTCCGAACCGCGCCCGGTATGATAAAAACACCTTGGCCCGGCGGATGTTTGTCAAATTTCACAAAACATCCCCGGTGCTGGAAAAACACACGCTGGAAAAATACCTGGCGGCCCTTGCCCAATGGAACATTCCCATTAAATACAAAGAACCTAAATTGGGCGATTGGGCCTACCGCCATACGGAAACATTGGGCAAAAAAATAAACAAAATCGGCATTTTCCAAACCTCGTTTATCGGGGACAGTGTATTAACTACACCGCTAATTAAAAAAACAAAAAAACTCTTCCCGGATACACAAATTGTGGTCATTACCCGCCCGCAAACCGAAGATATTTTTAAGCCATTACCCGAAGTAGCAGAGGTAATTTTAAACAACAAGCGCGGGTGGGACAAAATTGCCGGGGTATGGAAAACGGCCCGTGCCATTAAAAAATCCGGCATAGATATTTTGCTGGTTCCGCACCGCAGTTTTAGAAGTGCCTTAATTGCGTGGCTTTCGGGTGTAAAAATACGCATCGGATTTACCTCCAGCGAAGGATGGTTCCTGTACACCAAAACTGTGCCGTTTAACTGGATGATTCACGATGCGGAACGCAACCTTTCCTTACTGCAAGGTATTGCTAAGGAACAGTTCGGGGGGGAGAAACTGTCCATGTCTTTCACACCGTCTGCCGAGGAAAACGTGGCACGCCTCTTAAAAGATTTTAATTTAGAAGGCAAAAAACTGGTGGGTATTCACGCCGGATCTGCCTGGCCAACCAAATGCTGGCCGCAAGCGTATTTTGTAGAACTTATCAGCAAACTGCAAACGCAACTGGGTGTGCAATGTGTGCTGGTCGGCGGCGGTAAAAAAGATGCCGACTTAGGCGAAAAAATCTGCCAATTATCCCAGGGCCATGCGGCCAACCTGTGCGGCAAAACCAGCCTGGCCGATTTAATGGCGTTAATGAAACATTTGTCTTTGTTTATTACCAATGACTCGGGCCCCATGCACATTGCCACCGCTTTTGATGTGCCAACCCTGGCTATCTTCGGGCCGACTACACGCGAACTGGGGTTCTTCCCATACGGGCAAGGCCACCGGGTGCTGGAGGTCAAAGATTTACCTTGCCGTCCCTGTGCCCTGCACGGCGGGAAAAAATGCCCGCTGGGGCACTTTAAATGCATGCGCGATATTCTGCCGGATGACGTATTTAAAAACGCCCAAGAAATGCTAAAGATGTAAAACGTTTGTATATAATGAAAAAAGGCTCGCTCTGGCGGGCCTTTACTATGTTGTTTTTCTACTAGTCACTTATACGTCCAAGTTGTCCAATTTAAATATGTGCTGCTGGAAGGATTCTTAGTATCTTTTTTACAAATTTGGTTGGCTAATGCATTTAAATTTGCACTAGCAACTACGCACGCTCTCTTATTCTCATATCCTTTAGCATGCGCGTAATACTGTCTATAAATCATCCAGCTTCCTGAAGAAACATCCACACACTCTACATGAGTTGGCTGTATCGTACAATGATTCGGTTTGCCAACGTTCTTATCCTTAAAGTAATACATGCTATAAGCAGTACCATATACCGTCTGATACCCTCCGGATAATGCAATATCCAAATCCGTAAAGCGCAGCGCATATACGCCATATTCTAAATAGTATCGTTCCTGCGCTTGCGCTAATGCGGCTACCAGCGGTTTAAGATCTTGCAAATAGGTATTCAATAATGCTTTGCGGTATTGTGAAAGAGCCACGGCGGCTAAAATACCCATAATCAGTACCGATACTAACAACTCCAGGAGGGTAAACCCCCGTTCACTTTTTAACATTTTATTAAGTCTCCTTACCTGTAATATTCAATTTACCCGTTTGCAGACAACAAAATACGGCTGGCTTGTTTGAGTGCCAATCAGTACCCAATGCAAAACAGCCGCGATTTGCTACCGTTTAGATAGCAAACACTAAGCACAATATAACGGGATTATAAGTTCCGTTACATTGTGCCCCTTTGGGCTGTTTCCGGACTGATTGGCAACTTGTATATTTACAAGTTACCCGTATTCTGCATACGGTTCCAAAAACAGAGTAAATTGTCTTTTCTTTACTGCTCTTTCATTATAACATACTTTTTACTAACACAAAAAGATATAATATATAAGATGAATATACGCAATTTGGCGGCATTTTCCGGTTTACACGGGCTAATATGGTGCGGGCTTTCTGTAGTTTTTTTCTGCATCAACGGTTTTGTTACCGACGGGCTTGGTCTCTTATTTACTACGGTATTTCTGGTAGGGCATATAGGTCTATTTGCTGTAGTCTTGGGGCTTATCTGTGCGCCGTGGCGGCTGGTTGGCCCGCGCAGTTTGCACGTTGCCTGTATAGGGGTAAGCACACTATTTTCGTTATTTTTTTGTTTGGATTTACTTGTCTATTCGCAATACCGCTTTCACATCAGCCCGGCTATGCTGGAACTGTTTTTTGGGCCTGCCGGGCGGGAAATTTTTGCCTTTTCCGCCACCATGTGGATACTGGCGGCGGGGGGGATTGTATTACTCGTAGTTGCTGAATGGGGGCTTAGCCGTTTGGCGCAAAAATGCTGCCCTACCACCCGCCTGATAGGGGGAATTTTGGGGGTGTGGGCCCTTGTATTTTTAACCTACAACGGGCTTTATGCGTGGGGCAAATTTCAAATGGTTCCGTCTATTATTTCCCAACGGGCAGTACTGCCGCTGGCCAGTCCTTTTTCCCTAAACCGCCGCTTGCGTAAATTGGGTTTTGAGCCTAAAAAAGACCCTTATGCCACCCCGGTTACAGGGACGCTACGCTATCCGTTGGAACCCCTTACCTGCACGCCAGCCAATCCCCCAAAAAACGTCTTGATTTTATTAGTAGAATCCTGGCGGGCGGATAGCGTTACCCCGGCTATTATGCCCCATTTATCTGCACGGCTCAGCCAACCCGGCCTTACATATTTTACCAATCATCTCTCCGGCGGGAATGCCACGGAAGCAGGCGTGTTTTCCCTTTTCTACAGCATGCCTTATACCTACTGGAACGATTTTACCAGCCGCCAACTGCCGCCGGTATTGGTTTCGCACGCGTTGGAAAACGGATATACCCCGGCTATTTTTTCCAGCGGCAAATTAAACAGCCCCACATTCCACCAAAACATCTTTGCCACCGTACCCCGGTTGCGCTTGCAATCCCAGGGCGAAACCAAATGGCAACGAGACGAAGATGCCGTAACCGGGTTTGAACAATTTTTACAAACCCGCAACCCGAAGGTACCGTTTTTTGGCTTTATTTTCTTAGATGCCACACACGGCAGTAACTACCCGGCGCAGGATGCCATTTTTACCCCGGCACAAGACATCAACTATTTACTGCTTAGCAAAAACACAGACCCCACCCCTTACCTAAACAGTTATAAAAATTCCGTCCATTTTGTAGACCGTATGATTGAGCGCATTTTTACCGATTTGCAAACCCGTGGGCTTTTGCAACATACCGTGATTGTTATAACCGGGGACCACGGGCAGGAAATCAACGATACCCGCCACAATTTTTGGGGACATAACAGTAATTTTTCAAAGTATCAAACCCACGTGCCGCTACTGGTGTGGGATAGCACACGGCCCAACCAAACCGTTACCTACCGCACCAACCATTATGATGTGGCCCCTACCATTTTACGTCATATATATGGGTGCACCAATGCGCCGGGCACTTACTCTATTGGCTGGGATTTATTTGACAGTACGCCCCGCCCGTTTAGTCTAATTACCAGTTATACCAAAAAAGCCATCCGCACCGGGGACCAACTTACCGTGCTGGACCAATACGGCGGTATGGAAACCTATGATGAAAACTACCGTCCTTCCGCCGGGGCGGATCCGGCCGTGTTGAAAGAGGCCCTGGGTACTTTTTCGTTATTTTACCGGTAAATTTGAGTTCTTTCCATCCCTAAACATTTGGCTTGAAATCATAGTTTGTTTTATTGTATGCTAAAAGGGAAGCAAATCATGCAAAGGAGGTTGTATAAATATGTTTAACAAGTATTTTATAGACCCTATCAAAAACCATTACTTGGATTTTGGCGGCAAAGCCACACGTACCCAGTACTGGGCCTTTGTAGGGTGGAACATTGTGGTAAACCTTGCCTTTACCTTGGCAACAACTTTAGGCGGACAAGTAGCCGATTTTTTGGCCACCTTAGTAACCCTTGTATTTGTGGTATTTTCTTTGGCCATTATTTTGCCCTCTTTGGCTATTGGGGCACGCCGTTTACGTGACGGGGGATTCTCGCCCTGGTTGTTACTGCTGGCCTTAATTCCGTTTTTGGGCAGCCTTATTTTGCTGGTACTCTTCTTATTGCCTAGCAAAAATTAACCACTTATAACGATTGAGCCCTGCGGTGCTGACTGCAGGGCTATTTTTGGCTATGCGTGTTCGGATTATTGTATCGTGCGTATTACTGGCACTGTGTGCGTTTGCCTTGTATAGTGCGTTTATGTACGTATATGTAGAACATATGTTTACCCCGGTGCCATTACTGGCCCAACCGGTGGAGCAAACCCCGCATACGCCTTGGCCCGCGTTACGGGAACCGGTGCGTTTTTTGCATAAAGTCAACACCCCTGCACGTGCGCGCCATAAAGAAAGCCGCTTTGACGGTTTTGAAGTGGATGTGTGGGGGGAAAGCCTGTTAGCCGCCCATGATGAGCGCGAAGCCCGCCGCACAATTACCCTGGCAAATATTTTTGCGGCCGTCAAACACCCGGGCCAAAAACTCTGGTGGCTGGATTTAAAAAACGAACTATCCGAAGAGGCTTTAACCCGTATTGTGCAGACGGCCACCCAAGCAGGCATTGCACCGCAACAGTTACTTTTTGAAACTTCCCCCGGCCCTACAGCACAACTGATTGTAAAGCACAACCTGGGGTTACTGTTGCAACTACCTGAAGGGTTTGAACAAGACGCACAAGACCCTGCCACGCGCACCCGGTTAAATGCACACGCTTTATCCCTATGGCAACAGTACCGCCCGGTAGCCGTATCAGCCAGTTTTGGCAAATACGCCTACCTGCATGCCTACTTTCCAAATATGCCCAAGGCCATTTATTATTCTTCTACCAAACGCCCCAGCCTAAAAAAGCCGCTGATGGCGCGGCGTTTTCAAAAAGATCCGTCCGTCAAAATTTTTATGACGGACGAATATACCTACTTGTAAACATTTTCGGGGCCCGGTTAGAGGTTCATTTCACGGGCCAGGTCTGCAAAAAACGTACCTGCCGCTTGCGCCACATATACATCTGTAATGCGCCCCGTATAGGCAGAAGGGTTCGGGTTGATTTCTACAATCGTGCAGCCGTGTTCTTTGGCGGACAGCGGCAAACTGCACGCCGGCATCACTTGCCCGGCCGTACCCACCACCAGCATCACATCAGCCCGGGCGGCCAAACGGGCAGAATTTTCATACGCGCGGGGAGGGATTCCCTCGCCGTAAAACACAAAATTGGGTTTGAGTATCCCGCCGCATACACACGTGGGGGGAATATCATCTACATTGACATCTTCCAGCCGGTACGTGCGCCCGCACCCCAGGCAACTAAGCGTATGAATGGTACCGTGAAATTCCTGCACGTTTTTACTGCCGGCGCGTTGGTGTAAGCCGTCTATGTTTTGGGTAATAATGCCTTGCAACAGCCCACGCTTTTCCAGGGCAGCCAGGGTGCGGTGGGCGGCGTTCGGCTTTGCATGATCCATATCGGTAAAAAAGATTTTTTTCATTTCCTGCCAACTGCGTGCAGGATCTGATAGAAAAAAATTGATTTCAATGAATTTAGGGTCATACTGGTTCCACAACCCGCCTGCGCCCGTAAACGGAGCAATACCGCTTTCCACACTTATGCCGGCCCCGGTAAAGGCTACGGCAAACTTTGCCTGTCTTAATAAGGCCGCTGTTTGTTGTACCTGGTTCATAGCACTATGGTAGCAATTTTTTGTGCACTTGCGGCAGAAAATTGTAAAATATAGGGGTAATTTACATAAGGAGTTATTTGTATGAAAAAAACCATTCTTTTAGCCATACTGGCCGCCTGTGTAGCCGGTTGTGCTTCCACCACAACCCCGGCGGCCAGCACGTCTAACCAAACCTTAACGTTGGAAGAAGCCTTGCAAAAATCGGCCGAAACCCGCCAAAAACTGGAAGAGGCCAAACAGGCCTATCAGCAAGCCCGCCAAAACACGGAAGCCGCCAACGGCACTTCCTCGGCTGCGGATAACGTTAAAAACCAAGTAAAACAGAAAGTAGAAGAAGTAAAAACCCAAGTCAATACCGAGGTACAAGCCTGGCAAGATGTATTAAAAGACTAATCTGTAAAGTTGAAATAACAATCCCCCGGCAAAGCCGGGGGATTGTTGTTAGAAAAGATTTGTGTTACCGTATAACCCACGACTCATTTCTGTTGTTTTCCAACCCCCAAAAAACCAACACTAAAAACTTACTCGTAGCGTAGCGCGTCAATGGGGGTAAGTTTAGAGGCTTTGTACGCCGGGTAATACCCAAAGAAAATGCCCGTGGCGGCAGAAAACCCGGCCGAAAGTAGCACCGACCACACACTTAAATTGGCCGGTAAAGACATATATTTAGATACCAAGAGGGAAAATACAATCCCCAACAAAATGCCTACAAACCCGCCCATACAGGAAAGTGTCATAGATTCCACCAAAAATTGCAGACGAATGTTCCAACTGGTAGCCCCAATAGCCATGCGGATGCCAATTTCGCGCGTGCGCTCGGTAACGGATACCAACATAATGTTCATCACCCCAATGCCGCCCACAATCAAAGACACAATGCCTATCACGCCCAAAAATAAACTAATGGTGGTACCCGTACTTTTGGCTTGTTCCACAAACGAGGCAAAATCATCCAACTGGAAATCATCCTTTCCCAGCGGATGGATACGGTGCACATTGCGTACGGCGTTAGCGATATCTACCTTGGTGTTTTCAATTTGGTTAAAATCAGTAGCACGGATGACCACGCGGTCCAGCGCACGGCGGTCCGTTTTACCCCAGCCCGTGTTTAGTTTAACTTTGCCGGTGGTATAGGGGATAAGAACTCCCTCGTCAATGTTAAAACCAAATCCGCTGGAACCTGTTTTTTTAGTTACACCCACCACGGTAAAGGGAATGTTGTTTAGCACAACGGTTTTGTTTAAGGGATCCACATCTCCAAAAATCGTCTGTGCCGACGTAGCCCCAATTACCATTACTTGCGCGTAGTCGGCAATTTCTTTTTCCGTAAACGCGCGTCCCTTTTCCACACTCCAGTCGTAGGCTTTAAAAATATCCGTATCGGTAGCCAGCGCACTTAAACTAACGCTGGTGTTTTTGTACTTTACATCAAAACTGGTTTGAATATATGGCGCGGCGGCCGATACGCTTTCCAACTCACGTACGGCGTGGACGTCGTCCATCGTTACGTCTTTGGGGGAGGAAATAGACTCGTCCAAATCCCACGGTTGGCGCAGGAAAATAATGTTGGTACCCATATTTGAAAAGCGGTCGGATATACTTTTTTTGGTAGCCGCCCCTACGGCCAGTACGGTAATCACCGCGGCCACCCCAATAATAATACCCAGGCTGGTAAGTGCGGCACGCATTTTGTTGGCCAAAATGGATTTTAAGGAAATTTTAAATACGGCCAATAATCCGTCTATCATAGTTCATCCTTCGGCGCAGGTTTGGCCGCAACAGGGGTTTGTTTCTCATCACTTACTTTTTGTCCGTCTTTAAATTTAATAAGCCGCGTGGCGTATTGGGCAATGTCCGGCTCGTGCGTAATGAGGATAATGGTTTTACCCATTTCTTTATTAAGCCGCGTAAACAGATCCATTACTTCAATACTCATTTTAGTGTCTAAATTGCCGGTGGGCTCGTCGGCAAAAATAATAGGTGCATCACATACTAAACTGCGTGCAATGGCCACGCGCTGTTGTTGCCCGCCGGAAAGTTGGTTGGGTAAATGGTCGGCCCGTTGCGCCAGGCCCACGGCCTCCAAAGCGGCCAGGGCTTTTTGACGGCGTTCTTTGGCTGGGGTGTGGTTGTAAATCATAGGCAGTTCCACATTTTCCAAGGCAGTAGTGCGTTTAATTAAGTTAAACCCCTGAAATACAAACCCGATTTTGCGGTTACGCACGCCTGCTAGTTTAGATAAATCCGTTGCCGTTACATCAATGCCGTCTAAGATATAGGTGCCGCGCGTAGGTTTATCCAAACACCCCAAAATGTTCATAAACGTAGATTTGCCTGAGCCTGATGGCCCCATAACGGCCACAAATTCGCCCGGCTCTATGGCCACACTTACCCCGTTAAGGGCTTTTACTTCCACGTCGCCCACCTGATAAATTTTGTATAAATCGCGTGTATCAATTAGCGGCATAAGGCCCCCTGTTAGCGTCTGCGCGGGCCACGCGGGCCGCCCATCATGGGCGTAGCGCCGGAAGATTTCAAATTGTTTTCGCCCACAATAATACGGTCTCCTTCCTGCAATTCTCCGCCGGTAATCTCGGTTTGTTTAGTGGCAATGATGCCAATCTGCACATCAACCCGCACGGGGGGCTGGTCTTTTTGCACTTTCCACACGCCGGTGTTTTCGTACGTTTTTTTGTTGGTGGAGGGGGAAAAACGCAACGCCTCATTAGGCACTAGCAGTACGTCGTGCTTGTCTTGCGTGTAAATGGTCATGGTGGCGGTCATGCCGGGTTTGAGGCGCAAGTCTTGGTTATCCACATCCACAATTACGGTGTAAGATGTGCTGGAATTGGCCGCAGCGGATGACGTATCCACATAATTGGTACGTACCTGGCGCACGGTTCCGCTGAACTTTTCGCCCACGTATCCGTCTAAGGTGAATGTAGCGTGTTGGCCGGGCTGGATTTTGACAATATCCGCCTCGGACACTTTGGCCTCAATCTGCATTTTGGTTAAATCCTGCGCTACCACAAACAGTTCCGGGGTGGAAAACCCGGCGGTAATGGTTTGGCCCTCACTTACTTTGCGCGTAAGCACTACGCCGTCAATGGGGGAAACAATTTTGGTGTTGGACAAATTTTTCTCGGCCGTGTCCACATTGGACTGAGCGCGCACCACACTGGCTTGGGCGGCGTTTAAGGCACTTTTGGCGTTTACGTAAGAGAGTTCATACCCCTCTAAATCCACTTTAGATACGTAGTTTTTTTTGTAAAGCACCTGGTAGCGTTCATAATTGCGCTTGGCCAGTTCATAGGCTTTTTGGGCGGAAGAAAGGCTTTCTTTGGCGGAAGAAAGACTAGCGCGGGCCTCTTCCAAACTGGCTAAAATTTGCGTTTGGTCAATCACGGCCATCAGGTCTCCTTTTTTGACCTCGCTGTTGTAATCCACATAAATTTTTAAAATCTCGCCGGACACAAGGGCCCCCACTTGCGTGGTGTTTACGGGGTTAATCGGGCCGGAGGCCTCCACCAAATCGGCAATATCTCCGCGCTTTACCTGGGCCGTGCGGAAGGGGGGTAATGCCGGTTTGGCAAAATAACGTGCGCGGATAAACCACACACTCCCCGCCAGTAGTAGAATAACTAACAATTTGACCCACCACGGCCAATGCCACAACGTGCTAAACAATTTTTTTATCATAAATTTCTCCTAAAATGTACCCATGGCTTGCTTTAGATCTGCCACGGCCGAGCCGTAATCATACCGGGCTGAGAGCAAACTCAGTTGTGCGTCCGTATAGGCGGCCTCGGCATCCTTTAAGGAAATCATATCCCCAATGCCTTCGTTATAGCGGCCGCGGGCCAGGTCCATATTTTCTTTGGCTTTTTCGGCATTTAATTGGGCTAGCGGAATACTTTCCTGCGCTTCCTGCATTTGTACGTAGGCGTTTTGTACTTCTAAAAATACGTTGTTAAGTAAACTGCGCGTTTGGTTTTGCGTACTTTGCACATTAAGTTTAGCCTGTTTAATCCCGTTATACGTTTTAAATGCGTTGAAGAGAGGAATTTCCACCCCTACACTCAAACGGGCGGCCTCGGTATCTAAGTATAAGGTGTCGCCGCTTTTGGTATACCCGGCCGCTAGCGTGAGCGTAGGGAACAGGCCCGATTTGGCCTGGCTTAATTTTAACTGGCTCAGGCGTACGTCCAGCCCGCTGGCTTGCACGTCGGGCCGGTTGGTATAGGCGTTTTCAATGGCTTGCTCCAGGGTCAAGTCCAGCGTGTCAAAGGTTACGTTATCATCCACATTTAAAATGGCAGGCGTTGTAACCCCTAATGTGTTAGCCAGCGCGGCCGAGGCTGTTTTGACGGCGTTGGTAGCGCGGATTAAACGCAACGATTCGTTGTTTAAATTGACCTCCGCCGTAGTAACATCCACCTTGGGGCGAAGACCTAATCGGTAATACTCCGACGTACGTTCATACTGGTCTTTATAGACATCACGCGATTGGGTGCGTATTTCCACAGTGCGCTGGGCGGCCAAAAGCACGTAATATTTTTTGCGAACCTGGCGGATTAAATCGTTCTGCGCGCTTTGCAGGTTGAGTTGAGCCTGGTTCAATGCCAACTGTTTCATACGCACGTTGCGGGCAATGTCGGTAATCCCGCTGAGGCTTACATTGGCACCGGCATAAACGTTAGAGGCTCCCGCATCATGCACGGGGGTACCCATGTTGTAGGCACTGTCAAACCCGGCCGAAGCCGTGGGCAAAAACTGGGCTTTGGCCAAATTGATGTCCACTTGGGCATTCTGCACAGCCAGTTGTGCGGCTACCACCGTAGGGCTGTTGGCCAGGGCCAGGTCAATACAATCTTGCAAGGAAAGCGGGCCGTCTACGTCTGGCAGAGGGGTTCCGTCGGCACGGG
>JAZUSP010000027.1:0-108135 GCA_045606805.1 Elusimicrobiaceae bacterium
CCGAACTCAAAAACGGCTAAACCCTTCGGGCCGCGTCCTTTTGGGCTATTACATTCTTTTTTTGCTTGGCATAGTTACTATGCCTGCGCAAAACAAAGTGCGTACTAACCGCAAAAGTCCAGCGGCGCAAAGGCAAAGAGAGCTTTTTGCCAACCCTAAGGGCAACATACGGTGTGAATTTGCCTCAAATCTGCAAGCCGGGCAAACTTTCGTTAAACCTTTCAAACAGGGGGATTATAGAGAGGAAAACCCCGCGTGGTATGGGCACGCGGGGAAATTATTTTTATCACTTTAATTAAAATGTATAGTACACAGAACTCGAACTTTCCCCTATTCCGCTCCCTGGTTTGTCTTTTCCGGCAATACTCTTACATACTTTTTCGGATATCGGTTTAGTTGTATTTGCCCAACACCAAAATTTATTCTGCTCAAAATATTTCTCAATTTGGGGCGCGTTCTCTGCTAAACTATTACAATATACGCTTTTACTTGCCATGCGGCAATTAAACCCTTTATAATTCAACCGGGTATGCATATCATTTCCCCAAGTACCTCCTGCCGGCAGCTCAATGTCTAGTCCGTCAAACGAAGTAGCATATGAGCCGTTTGCCAACTTATACACCCGCTGTGCATCCGATACCGATTTGAGGATAGGCACCAAACTCATCACCCGCGTTTTTAACACCGCTACTTTATATTGCGGCACGGCTACGGCGGCTAAAATGCCTATAACCAGTACCACTACTAACAACTCAATGAGGGTAAACCCCATTAAATTAGGCGTCATCCCCGAAGTTCGTAATCCTCGGGAATGACAGACTTTTTTTGTAATTACATTTCTGTTTTTCATGTTGTAACTCCTGTTATGTTAATTCAACTTACCTGCTCAGGAGCCAACAAAAACGGCCTATACCGCCTGGTGCTATGCCCGCTACCAAACAAATACAGCCGTAGCCTATCGTTTTTGCAAACGATAAACGTTCGGTACAACACAAAAGGCTTGCAATTCCTTTCGCGTTGTACCTGGTATTCCGGCTGTCTTTGGAGGGCATAGCCTGCTAGTCTAGCAAAGCCCGTTTCTTAAACGGTTCCAAAAACAGATAAAATTGTATTTATAGTGTAATAAAAATGAGGTCAAAAAACAACTTGATTTTCCCCCCTCATCGGCCCTTTGGGCCACTTCCAAAGTGGAAAATCTTTTTGACAACCCCCCTACCCCGCTACGCGGTACTCCCCCCGCAAGGGGGGAAGTGAAAATCTCCGTAACCTGTAAAGCGGGCAGTTCTTCCCCAAACACAATGATTTTGTAACATTTTGGTCTCAAAACCAGTTCAATAGGATTATTCCCGAACTTGTTTCGGGATCTTCCACGCAGGCCGTTAACAACAACTACAAGCGTCGAAGACCCTGAAACGAGTTCAGGGATTATCTAATTTCGTAACGGCTTATTGAAACGTTAAAATTAAACCTTGTCACCCCAAATTTTGCATATTAGGCCCAAATGTGGCAAATAGTTGCCCGGGAAGCAACAAAACCTAAAACTTTTCGTTTTAGGTTTTGTGCGTAAAAAATGAACTTCGTAGGGTAGTCTTTATTTCTTAAGCCGCTTGTAGAGGTCAATCCCCATCGCTACCGTCTTATATACACCCGAGTCCACAAACGTGGACGCTTTTTCCAGTAAATCAAACGTGGCTTGCGTTTGGTCCACTTTTTCGGCCGTCGTCAATGCCAGGTATTCGGCCGCTTCGGCCGTTTTGGTAATTTGCAACACGGCGCGTACTACAAAAACAACCAGCACCACAAACGCTACCGTGGATACTAAGGCACAAATTTGGTAAAAATCCATAACTTTTCCCCCTTTTCCTTTTTTTACATTGTAATTACTTTTGGCCACGCCGTCAAGGCCCAAACTGCGTTCAGACGAAAAAAACAGTTTTTTGCAAACTGACAAGCCCGGCCGGGGCCTAGGCCGCGGCTGGATTTGCTTATTTTTTATACAAAAAAATATAGGTCCTTAAAAAATTTGACACACGCGCGCTTATTAGTAATAATTATTATTAACAGGCTGTTTGCAGTTTTTGCGGAAACTCCAAAAAACCGTTTTACCGACGATAAAAGTAGTCTCTCCCAAAAAGATTTGCAATTTTAGTTTGTTATATGTTTTAATCTTAGATACCGCGTTATGCGGCAATTTTTTACTTAGGAACTTGCATTATGGAAAACGCAGAAGTTATTACGCACATCGTTAAACGCGACGGAACCACCGAACGCTTTGAAGCTAAAAAAATCACAAACGCCATCACCAAAGCTGCTGAAGCTACCGGCGAATTTGATGCTGATACCGCTAAAAAGCTAACCATCCGCGCCATTAACATTATCCAACAACTCTATTCGGATACGGTCCCCAATGTGGAAAACGTACAGGATATTGTGGAGGATGTGCTGCTCACTTCTAACTACCATAAAACGGCCAAGGCCTACATCCTGTACCGCGACCAACACGCCCGCATGCGTGAAATTTCATCCAAATTTAACGTAGATTTGGTGGACCAATACCTGCAGAAAATCGACTGGCAAGTCAACGAAAACAGCAACATGGGCTACTCTTTGCAAGGGTTAAACAACTACATTTCTTCGGAAATCAGCAAAGTCTATTGGCTGCATAAAATTTATCCGGAAAATGTCCGCCGCATGCACAGCGAGGGTGATTTTCACTTGCACGATTTAGGCTTATTGGGTGCCTATTGTGTGGGCTGGGATTTGCAAGATTTGCTACTGAGCGGTTTTACGGGCGTGGTCGGCAAGGCCGAAAGTAAACCCGCTAAACACTTCCGCACGGCCCTGGGGCAAGTGGTCAACTTTTTCTATACGTTGCAAGGCGAAAGTGCCGGCGCGCAAGCGTTTAGCAACTTTGACACCCTCTTGGCCCCGTTTATCTATTACGATAAGCTCTCTTATGATGAAGTTAAACAGGCGTTACAGGAATTTTTATTTAACGTAAACGTGCCCACGCGCGTGGGGTTCCAAACTCCGTTTACAAACTTAACCATGGATTTAACGGTGCCTTCCTATTATAAGGACCAGCCCGTTATCATTGGCGGCAAACTGCAAGACAAAACGTATGGCGAGTTTCAAAATGAAATGGATATGTTCAACCGCGCGTTTTGCGAGGTGATGCTCGCTGGGGACGCCAAAGGCCGCGTGTTTACGTTCCCCATTCCCACCTATAACGTCACCAAAGATTTTGACTGGTCCAACCCCAAGTTGGAGCCGCTGTGGGAAATGACGGCCAAATACGGTATCCCGTACTTTGCCAACTTTATTAACTCGGACATGAACCCCGAAGACGCCCGCTCCATGTGTTGCCGCTTACGCATTGACAACCGCGAACTTAGAAAACGCGGCGGCGGGTTATTCGGCTCCGCCCCGCTCACAGGCTCTATCGGCGTAGTGACGATTAATTTGCCGCGCCTGGGGTATCTGTCCAAAAACGAAGATGAATTTTTTGCCAACTTAAAAGACCGTATGGAAGTGGCCAAGACCAGCTTGGAAATTAAGCGCAAAGTGATTGAACGCTTTACCAAAGGGAATCTCTATCCGTACATGAGCTTTTACCTGCGCTCCATCCGACAACGCTTTGGCGAATTTTGGAAAAACCACTTCTCCACGATTGGCTTAGTGGGCCTTAACGAATGTTCGCTTAACTTAATCGGCGAAGATATCGGTACCGAAAAAGGCAAAAAATTTGCCGAGAAAGTGCTTACCTACATGCGCGAGACCTTAGTTAAATTCCAGGAAGAAACCGGCAACAACTACAACTTGGAAGCTACCCCGGCCGAAGGTACGTCCTACCGCTTGGCCAAACTGGATAAGGAACGCTACCCCGAAATTATCTGCGCCAACGAAGCCTTATATAAAGAGGGGCACCAACCGTTCTATACCAACTCGTCGCAATTGCCTGTCAATTACACCGACGACGTCTTTGAAATGCTGGACCTGCAAAGCACCATTCAATCCAAATACACCGGCGGTACCGTGCAACACATTTTCACCGGCGAGCGTATCAAAGATTTGGAAGCCATGAAACGCTTCATTAGAACCGTATGCGAACGCTACACCTTGCCGTATTTTTCCATCACGCCTACGTTTAGCGTGTGCCCCAAATGCGGCTACATTGCGGGCGAACACTTTGAGTGCCCCAAGTGTAAGGCCGAACGCATGCAAGAGTTGCAACGCAAAATTGCGCTGTTGGAAGAACAACTCTATAGTAAATAACCCTTTTTGGGTTAGCCAACACTAACCCAAAAAGCACATTGAAAACGATTTGGCAAATTGCCATAATAATTAAACGGGTTTTCACGGACCCACCTATTATAAATTAAAAGGGAGAAAATAACATGACCGCACAAGAAAGACAAGCAGTAGAAACCAAAATCTCGGACCTCAAAAAAGAAATGAGCGAAGTACAAGGCTCTAAATGTGAAGTATATTCCCGCGTAGTAGGCTATTTGCGCCCGGTACAAAACTGGAATAAAGGCAAAAAAGAAGAATTTGCCATGCGAAAAACCCTGAACGTAGAAGGCGGCTGCTCCTGCGGCTGCGAATGCGCCAGCGATAAATAATTTCCCCCTTTCCAGGGCATAGACGCATGAAACTAGGCGGACTGGTAAAATTTACCTTAATCGATTTCCCCGGCACCCCGGCAGCCATTGTGTTTACACAGGGATGTAATTTCCGTTGCCGCTACTGCCACAACCCGGAGCTCGTTTATCCGCATCTGTTTACCCCGTCTATGCCTCAGGAAGAGGTTATGGCTTTTTTACAACGCCGCCAGGGGACCCTGGAGGGCGTTGTTGTTTCCGGCGGGGAACCGACGCTACAAGACGATTTAGTCCGCTTTATGGCTGACATTAAGGCCCTGGGCTATAAAACTAAGTTGGACACCAACGGCACCCGGCCCGAGGTGCTTAAAGAGCTCATTGATAAAAAACTGGTGGACTTTATTGCCATGGATTTAAAAGCTCCGCTAGATAAATATGCACTGATTACCGGGGTGGAAGCCAATTCTACGGTCATCCGGCAATCCATGGACCTCATCTTAAAAAGCGGCCTGGCGTACCAGTTCCGCACTACCTACGACAAAGAAGTGCTAAACGACAACGACATTGCCGCCATTTCCGCTGCCGTGGACGGCAAAAACTACAAAGTGCAAGAATGCTTACCGGTAGCGAAAGAAAAAGCCGCCCTTAAAGTAATGCACGAAGAGCTGTAAATTGCTATAAATATACCGCCGCGGGCTTCTATAAAACCCACGGCGGACAAACTTACTCAAAAACTGCTTATTTAGTTAGTTTGTTTACACGTTCTACAAAATTGTCTAATTCTTGGGGTATATTCCCCAGCATTTCGCTGGCGTGTACGCGCACAAACTCCGTCATCGGCTGGCCGTTCACGTTGCAACCTTTATAGGCTTTGGCAAGCGGGGCAGCTTGGCTGTCGCTCAGGTTAGCCATAGGGTCGGCAAAGTTAATCAAAATGAACTGCACCGTATGCGACGTATTGCCTTGGGCCGCTACTTGATTAAGCTTAGCTTGCACACCGAGTCTTTGTACACGGTCGGCAAATTGATTCATTTTGGCAGCTTCACGCCCCGTAATATCGCCGGGGAAGATGTTCGCATTGCTGCGCACAAACGACGCCAGGCTTTGACCTCTTACCTCAAACGTATCATAGCAAGCGGCTTGATCCAAGGCTTCTTCGTCCGTTTGGTTTTCCATGGGGTCGGCCAGGTTGATTAAGATGTTTTGGGCGATAAAGGAAATATTGTTTTGCCCGGCCGCGTATTTTTCAAACTCGGCCCTTTGAGCGGCACAATCTTTCCCTGCCGGCGCTACTGCGTTTAGTGCAAACGCGGAAGCGGAAAACAACACCACACCTAACATCACGAGTACTTTTTTCATAAGCTTTCCCTCCTTTTGGGTCTTCTTACTTATAGTATAGGGAACTTTACGCCCAAATACCATAGGTCAAAAGGCCCACCGCACGGTGGGCCCCTGAGCTGGGTCTTTGGCCTTAGTTAGTAAGTAAATTGGCCTTTTTCGTACACAATTTTTTTAGAGCCGTCTTTTAAGGTAGCCGTGACGGTTTTATCTTCGGTGTTGATTAAGTCCCAATGCAAGGAAGAATCGTTAAAGCCCAGTTTTTCTTTAAGTTTTTTGTCTAACTTACTTTGCGGGCCGCTAAAGGTATCGGCGTAGCTGGCGCCTACGGCCACATGGCAGTTGCCGTATTTGCCGCCAAAGTTTTCGTCAAACAAAATGTCGGCCATAAATTTGGTAATTTTGGAGAAACGGCGGTCGGTTAAAGAAAATTCGCCGATTTGGCTGGCACCTTTGTCCATAGCCAGCATTTTACGTACAAAGTCGGCCCCTTGCTCGGCACCCGCTTTGACAACGCGCCCGTTTTTAAATTCCAAGCGCACCCCTTTAACATAATTGCCGCTGCGGTACGAGGACAAATCGGCAAAGTACACGCCGCGCGTACCGCGCCAATCGGGCGAGGTAAAAATTTCAAACGACGGGATATTGCACCCCCCGCCCGCAATAAAGCGGCGTTTTTCGCCCAAGAGTACCTCAAAATCCATATGTTTGGTTTGTACGCGCAAGGTTTTAATGGGCATGGCCGAGAGCCATTTGCCGATCTCGTTAATTTGGCGCGTGACTTCTTGCCATTTTTTGACGGGGTCTTTTTCGTTTAAAAAGCACGCGCGCGCCACCTGGTTCGCGTACTCTTTGACCGATAAACCCGCCCGGGCAGCTAGTTCCTGCGTGGGATAATTGCAAAGCGTCCATGAGAATACGCCCTTTTGTTCGCGCACGTCTAAAATTTCGCGCACGGGTTTGCGGGCCAGCGCACTTTTGGCCAGTTTAGCCGGGTCAATTTTTTTAAGGTGTGTCAAATCCTGCGGGGCGTGCAAGGCAATTAGGCCGTTAATGTTGCCCTGGATTTCGGTTTCCCCTACAGGCAAATAGGCCAGCTGTTTGTTATCAGCCAACTGATAAAAAACCGTCGTAAAATTTTCGGGCGCGTTCCACCGGAGTAGCACGTTGTAGCGTTGTTCTACTAATTTGGTATAAACAGCTTTAGCCAGCGGAGCCGCGGCCATATCGGTGCGCAAGAGTACGCTATCATACTTTTTAAACGTTCCGTTGCGCCGGGCCGCGCGTAAGGCCCAAATTAAAACATCGGCGTATTTTTGAAGTTGCGTATTTGTAAACATAAATTTCCCCCTAACGTGTATTTAATGTTATAATACTAAAATAAGAGGTATTGTATGAAGAAAATTTTGCTCAGCTTGCTTGCTTTTTGTGCGTTTATGCCGGCGGCGGCGGAAATTTCGCCCTTGCCGGAAGCACAGTTTAATTTTATTTACGAAACCGACGCCAAACCACTTATCAACCCGCGCGGGGCCGAACTGGTACAGTGCAAGGACCAGTTATGTATGACGGCCGAACCGCTGGGAGTATATGGTTCGCAACGTATGACATGCGGCGGCGGGGCGTGCACGGCCGTGGCGTATGAGTTTACCCCTTTTGCCCAACTGACCGTAGCGTTTGAGGATGGCAAAACCCGCCAAAGCCAGGTGTTTGCTGTGCCGGATGCGCTTATCAACCAATTTAATGTATACGTCGGCCCGGATGCTTTAAAAATTGAAGCTGTAGATACCCCGCCGCAAGAGGCACTGTGGAAACGTCCGCAAGCGTGGGGTGCACTTAGTTTGATTTTAGTGTTGGAACTTTTGTGTGCGGCCGCCTACATTATTTACACCAAAAAACGCTTTACCATTTTGTACGGCGTGGCCATTGCCAATGTGCTGACCGCCGCGCTTACGTGGGGCATCTTGGTGCATTGGGTGGCCCAAAGTGCCGTATGGTGGGTGGTGTGCGTGGCACTGGAAACGGTGCTCATCCGCCTCATTAACCGCAAAGATATTTCGCTTAAAGACAGCGCCATTTTAAGTATCATGACCAACGTAACCAGTTACACGCTAGGGATGATTTTATCCTTTATGTGGGTGCAACTGTAGGAGGGAAAACCAGCGCCACAAGCGCTAAATTAGCAATTTAATCTGTTTTTGGAATTGTATGAAGAATACAATGGGCTTTTAGGAAACTAAAAGTACAATATCCGTCCAAAAACAGCCTAATTTAGGCACTAAATAAACGGACCCTAGACCCGTTTGTTTGGTGCCGAACGTTTGCCGTTCGCAAGAACGGCAAACTACGGCTGTTGTTGTTTGGGTTCCACGGATATTGGCCCAGCGGCAAGAGCCGTTTTGTTTGCCCGGGCCCAACTTAACAAAAGGATAATAACATGAAAAATAATAAAACGGTAGTTATTTGTCCCCCTTGTGGGGAAAACGTCGGCTTGCCGACAAAAAGAGGGGCTAATAAGGCATTACCTATTTTGCCCCTCCTACCCCGCCGTTCGGCGGTACTCCCTCCACAAGGGCGGGAGATAACAACCCGGGGTTTCACGCTTATTGAGTTGTTGGTGGTTGTTTTAATCATTGGTATTTTGGCGGCCGTGGCTGTGCCACAATACCAAAAAGCTGTACAAAAAGCGCGCTTAAGTGAATTTGGCGCCGTAGCCAAAACCGCCCAACAAGCCATTGATGCGTGGCTACTGACGAATGGATCCCCCGAACAAAAAATCCTCTTTACAGGAACGGACGGCACAAATTTATTAGACATAGAATTACCTGGTACTCCCTGTACTGAAAGCCGAAATTGTCTAAAAAAGGCCGGGGCCTGGCATGCGTATTGTTCAAATCAAGGATGTGCGATAACGCTTAATACCGACTATCATGAAGACGGCAGTTTAAAAAATAATTGGCTGGCACGGGGTTCTGTGGCTATAGCTCGTTCAACGATAGATTCTACTTGGAATTTAGCTACCGCTCCCAGTGACGAAAAAGCATGTAAATTAGTATGTGAATGGTGGAAAGGTCCCATTGCGGATATGACAGATATAAGTCAATATTTTACTGCTAAAACAAGGTGTACCGAAGTAGGTGTAGAATAAAGCACAGCACTTTCCCCAAGCACCGGGGAAAATGTCAGTACCCTGATTTGTCAGATTTGAGGCTACTCAAGGCCGTAAGTTGAGCGCGGCGTACGTCAGCCGGACCGTGCAAAGCACGGCAAGTACGCAAGCGAAAGTCGGCCTTGAGTAACCCAAATGTGGTAAATTGTTGGTCCACATATATACCGATATCACAGGGACATTGTTAAAATACCAACAATACAACGGCCATCAGTGCCATGCCACCTATCACGCCACTAATCACCTGATGCCCGTGACCATAATCATGTGCCGTAGGCAGTAACTCATCTAACGCTAAATAAACCATAATCCCGGCCACCCCGGCAAACAGTACGCCGAGCAGTGCCTCGTGTAACACGGCATGCAGTAAAAAATAACCGACTACGGCCCCGACGGGTTCGGCCATGCCGCTGGCCGCGCTCGCCCAAAAAGCTTTTCGCCGGCTGCCCGTGGAGTGATACACCGGCAAGGCTACGGCTATTCCTTCGGGGATATTGTGAATGGCCACCGCAAGCGCGATGGAGAAACCAAGTGTTACGCTGTCTAGCGCCGAAAAAAATGTAGCTAAACCCTCGGGAAAATTGTGCAAGGCAAGCGCTACCGCGGTAAAAAGGCCCGTTTGTTTGAGCTTGGCCGTTTGTTTTAAAGATTCTTCTTTGACGTGCAACGGCGGCAGACAGCGGTCCACCCCACACGCCACACCAATGCCCGCAAAAAATAGTGCCACCGTCAGCCATGGGCCGCAACTACCGCCATATAATAAAGTAAGCGCGCTTTGGGCATGTGGCAACAGTTCCACAAACGACACATAAATCATTACTCCGGCCGAAAAACCGAGGCCCACAGCCAGCGCGGACAAGTTTTCCCTTTTAATAAAAAATGATAACAGCCCGCCCAGCGCGCTAGCAAGCCCGGCTAAAAAACTAAGTGTAAAAGCAAAAAATAACGAACTCATGCCTATACTATAGCAATTTATTGGAAAAGCGCAAATAAGAGTTTTGACTTTTGAGCACCTTTTTTTATTATAATAAGGGAGTAATTATATCCCTGTAACAAAGGAGAAACTATGTGGTATGGTATTTCTTCCTTGCGGCCGTTTGAACAGTATGCACTCTTTGGCGTACTGGCCATTGCGGTAGCAGGGCTTTTGTACGCACTGTTCTTGCGCCGCCAAGTCATGCGCGAGGATGCCGGCACCGCCAAAATGCAAGAAGTTTGGGGTGCCATCCGGGAAGGCGCGAACGCCTACCTCAAACGGCAACTTAAAACGATTTTGCCGCTTATCGGGTTACTGACGATTTGTCTGTTTTTATCGGTCTATATTGTGCCCGTATCGCAAGATTCCATGGAGCGCTTTGCCGGGTTAGATGCCGCTACGGTTAAACTCATTGCCGCTTTCGGGCGCGCAGGTGCGTTTATTTTGGGGGCGGTGTTTTCGTTGCTCGTCGGGCAGTTAGGCATGCGCATTGCCGTGGATGCCAACGTGCGTGTGGCGGCGGCCTCTAAACGCAGCTTTGGGGACGCGTTACGCATTGCGTACCGCGCCGGAACCGTCACCGGGATGCTCACGGACGGTTTAGGCCTCTTTGGCGGCACGATTATTTTTATCATTTTTGGCATTGCCGCGCCGGATGCTCTGTTGGGCTTTGGATTTGGCGGCACGCTCCTGGCCCTTTTTATGCGTGTAGGCGGCGGTATTTACACTAAAGCAGCTGACGTGGGGGCCGACCTCGTCGGTAAAGTGGAAGCCGGCATCCCCGAAGATGACCCGCGCAACCCCGCCGTCGTGGCCGACTTAGTGGGCGACAACGTGGGCGACTGCGCCGGTATGGCCGCTGATATTTTTGAATCGTACGAAGTGACGATTGTGTCGGGCTTAATTTTAGGTATCGGGCTTTGGCGTTTAACCGGGCACCATGAGTGGATTGTTTATCCCTTACTCGTGCGCGGGATTGGCGTACTGTGCTCCATTATCGGCACGTATGCCGTCAAAGATTCCAAACGCTCGGCGGGTAACGCCATGAAAGCCATTTTCAAAGGCTACTCCATTTCCGCAGCCATTTCCGTAGCCATTTTTGGCGTGCTGGCCTACTATTATATGGACCAAGTGCCCGGCGGTTGGTGGCGCCCGTTTGCGGCCACGACCATTGGGATTATTTTGGCCATTGGCATTGACCGCTTGACCGAATATTTTACGGGCACCGAAAACAAACCCGTGCAAGAGGTTAAAAAATCCACGGCTACCGGCTCGGCCACGACTATTTTGTCGGGCATTGCCGTGGGGTTTGAATCAGCCGTGTGGACCACGCTGGTAATTGCGGCGTCTATTTTCTGCTCGGTCGTCATTTTCGGTACGATTGACGGCCTTAGCCCGGTGGAAAAATTTAACTTTATCCTCTACGGCGTGGCCATGACGGGTATCGGCATGCTGACCCTTACCGGCAACAACGTAGCTATGGATTCGTTCGGCCCGATTGCCGATAACGCCAACGGCATTGGCGAAATGGCCTGGCACGGACAAGATGACAAAGAAACCAAAAAAGCGCGCCAAATTATGGCTGACTTAGACGGCGTAGGCAACACCACCAAAGCCATTACCAAAGGCGTGGCGATTGGCTCAGCCGTGATTGCGGCCGTGTCGCTGTTTGCCTCGTACATGGTGGACGTAAGCAACGTGCAACGGCTGTTAAATGAAGCCTGGGCCGCGGCGGGTAAAGACCAAGCTATGACCTTACTTAGCGAAGTGGGCATTGTGGTTTCCAACCCGGTGGTGTTCGTCGGTATGCTCATTGGCGGAGCACTGCCTTGGTTGTTCTCGTCATTCGCGATTAACGCCGTTAGCCGCGCGGCTGCCTTAATTGTACAGGAAGTGCGCCGCCAATTTAAAGGCGGGGTGTTGGAAGGCAAAGCCAAGCCGGACTATACGCGCGCTGTGGGCATTTCTACGATTGCCGCGCAAAAAGAGCTGGTGATTTTAGCCTTACTTGGTATTATTTCGCCCGTCATAGTGGGGCTGACGTTTGGTGTGGAAGCGCTCGGCGGATTTTTGGCCGGGATTATCGTTTCGGGCCAACTGCTTGCCGTGTTTATGTCCAACGCCGGGGGCGCGTGGGATAACGCCAAAAAAGTGGTGGAAGACGAGCCGTCTAACCTAGCCGCCAATACGGGCAAAGGGTCTGAGCGCCATAAAGCCAGCGTCGTGGGCGACACGGTGGGCGACCCCCTCAAAGATACGGCCGGCCCGGCGGTAAACCCGCTTATTAAAGTGGTCAACATGGTGGCCGTCATCGTGGCGCCGATTATCGTAAACTATCACAACGACTTCACGCCCCTGGGCAAAGTCGGCTGGGTGGTAGTGATTGTGCTGTTGGCGGTGTTAAGTTGGGCGATTATGACCAGCAAAAAACCCGCAGAAGACGTAACGAAATAAAAAATTGCAAAATCGCAAAACCCCCGCTCAGTAGCGGGGGTTTTATATTATCCTTCTGGCGGTAATCCTTGCCCGGTAAGTAAAAAACGCATTTCCTGCAAGGCTTGATAGAGGCACACAAAACCTTCCCGCGCATGGTCCGGCATGCCAAAATAGACAGGCACTTTGGCGCGCCCGATTTTTTGAAGTTGTTTTTCACAAGCCCGCAATTTGATTTCCAACAAATCCAGTTGCGCTAAAGTATGTTTGGTATTTTTATCCATAAAAACGGCCATTATACCGAGTTCCAAACACGAGACCCACTACAATAGCCGTAGCTCCCCACTGCTGTGGGGAACACTCGGTGTAGTAGGGACTGCAGATCCCGGCTATACCTAACCGGTTATTTTTGACGTGTTTGGAAACTCTTAAAAGTCCCCCCGTATTCTTCATACGGCTCAAAAATAATAAAAATTGTACCTACATTATAACATAAATTTCCCGCACCTGTAGAGCTGTCAGTTCTTCCCCAAACACCGCGCAAAATGCTCAGTAGGCTGATTTTTCAAATTTGCATTTAGTTTGCGGGGAAAAGTTGGGCCGTAGCGTACGTCATTTAGCGCCGCCACGCGGCGCAAGTACGTAAGGCCCAAGTCACCACAAAATAAACCAAATTTGGAAAATTGTTGCCGAGGTACAAAGTTTCATCGCGCCCGCTGTTCCGCTGTTGCGCCGTTTATGCTATCATAGAACTATGACTTATTTAATAACCGCCGTTATCGTTTTGGCCGTATTGGCCGCCATACTGACCAATACCCAAACGGCCCAACTAAAACGCATGGCCCATACCCTCAATTTGTGCTACGATAAGCAAGTAGATAGCGTCCTACTGCCCGATTCGTCCGCCAAGGCCCAGTTTTTTAAGCGCGGTCTGCACCAGTTTTTCCATGTGCTCACGTTCCGGGAGCCCGGCGCGTTTGTGCGCGTGTGCGAAGACCGCATTTTTTCTTCCCCACTTGATAAACGCCCTCTCCATACCTATACCCTGGTAACGGCCGAACTGACCAAAGACACGTTTCCCCCCTTTGTACTGATGCCGCGCACGCAAGACCAAGCCCCCGGCCATAATTTGCCACCCGAATTGGCCGCGCGTTATACGATAAACGCACCTGAAAATTTTGTATTGCCGCCGCTGGTCGTTGGGTTTTTAAAAGCGCACCCAAATTGTTACCTGGAATGTACACAAACTGCGCTTTTATATTGTGAATTTAATACCGTGTCCGTAGCACAATTGCAACCGCTGCGTTTGCGTGCAGAGCAACTGTTAAAAGAACTCGTCAAAAAAACAGAATCTGCTCAAACGGCACAACAACCCGCCACTAAACTGACCGATGCCGAATTGCAAGCCCAACTCTTACTCAAATTACAAACGGCTCCGCGCAATTTATCCCAAGCCTCCGCCGGCAACGGCGGGCGTTATGTGTACGGCATTATTTTATTGGGCCTGCTGGGTGGTATGTTACTACTTGCTTGGGTTGCTTTGCACCATTGGGTAGCGCGCTAGGCCCAAAAGACCCGGCGGTCTAGGTCCAAAGGCCCTGTATTTTTCAGCACATTTATTCCATAATATGGGTATGAAACATCTTATTTTAAGTATAGTTGCTCTCTTATTTTTAATCAGCCCGGTTTGCGCCCAACAAAAACCGGACTCTATTCCCCTGGGAAATTGGTTAGATAGAATCGTGGCTAAGCAAGAAGCCGAACGCTTAAAATCGTACTATGTGAACCGCGAAGTAGCCAATACCTGCGAATCGTGGCGCTCGTGCGCCAAGTGGGCCTTTGAAGAATACGTACAAGACCAATCTTTTAAAATTGTAAAGGCTGAAATTAAAACCATGCGCCGGGTACACCGCCACCGCGTGACCAAAGAAACGCATTTGTTTATAGAGGCAACCTACGCCCACCGCATCGTACGGTTGGAGTTTACTACCCCCCATATCGGCGAGCGTAAACGGCCTTATAATTATATCGCTAAATTCCCCAGGTAACCTTGGGGTTTCTTTTTCTCCCCGCTAATATGCTAGAATAATTTTATGATAGCGTATTTGACCGGAACTGTTTTGGAAGCGCGTGAAGACAGCGCCGTGCTTGTGTGCGGTGGCGTAGGGTACGAGATTAACTTGCCCGCCCCGTCAGCTGCCGAATTGACGCAAGGCGCGCAGGCCGCGTTTTATGTGGCCGAATCCATTTCCCCGTACGACGGTACCGTGCTTTACGGCTTTGCCCACAAAGAGGACAAAGAACTGTGGTACCTGTTTAAAACCGCTATCCCCAACACCGGGCCTAAAAAAGCCCTGGAGTATTTAAACAAGGCGCTGCGCTCCGTGGCGGATTTCCACCACGCGATTATCGCGCGCGACCCGAAGATTTTAACCAGCATTTTCGGTTTTACCGCTAAAACCGCGGAAAAGTTAATTAACTCGCTCAAGGATAAAATGGATTCTGTGTCGGTCCAGGGTGAAACAAAAATCAAAGTGGCAAACGACGTGCCGTATATGGCAGGCGTGTTAGAGGCGTTAACCGCGCTGGGCTATTCGCCCACGGAAGCGCGCCGCGCCATTGAAAAACTACACGCCCAAGGCGTTAAACCGACCGAAAAACTGGAAAATATCGTTAAAGAGGCCCTGCGGGTGTTAACCAAATGAGCAACCAAAACGAAATTTTAGACGTTACCCAACTGCCCGACGAATCCGCCGGGTTGGAAGCCGCTTTGCGCCCCACTACCTTGGACGAATTTGTCGGCCAGGAAAAACTCAAAGAGAATTTGCGCATTTTTATCCAGGCCGCCAAATCCCGCAAAGAGGCACTGGACCATTGTTTGTTTTACGCGCCACCCGGCTTGGGTAAAACAACGCTGGCCAACATTTTGGCCAAAGAGCTCGGCGTAAACATCAAAGTAACCTCCGGGCCTGTACTTGCGCGCCCCGGCGATTTGGCCGCCATGTTAACTACCGAACTGGCCGAAGGGGACATTTTATTTATTGACGAAATACACCGGCTAAACCCCGCCGTGGAAGAAGCGTTATATCCGGCCATGGAAGATTTTACGTTTTTTATTAACACCGGCAAAGGCGCCGGGTCCACCACCCTTAAATTGGCCGTGCCGCACTTTACGCTGGTGGGCGCAACAACACGCTCGGGCCTTTTGACCGGGCCGCTGCGTGACCGTTTTGGCATTGTATTTAATTTGGGTTTTTATGAGGTGCCCGAAATTACCGATATCCTCGCTCGTTCGGCGCGCCTACTTAACATTGAGGCCGACCGCGAGGGCCTTACCGAACTGGCCAAACGTTCCCGCGGGACGCCGCGTATTGCTAACCGCCTTTTGCGGCGCGCGCGCGACTTTGCACAAGTCAAAGGACAAGGTGTGATTACGTACGCAATTGCCACCACGGCTATGGACTCGCTAGACATTGACTCACAAGGCCTTGATAGCGTGGATAAACGTATTTTGGAAGCGCTCATTGACCGCTTTTCGGGTGGCCCGGTGGGCGTGGAAAATTTGGCCATTGCAGTGAGCGAATCCGTGGATACGCTCACGGACGTTATTGAGCCATTCCTCATTAAAGCCGGGTTTATTGCCCGCACCCCGCGCGGACGCGTGGCTACGCGCAAAGCGTACGAACACATGGGCCGCAAAATTGCCCAAGAGCTCTTGTTTTAGTATGAAAGTTTTCCCGTTGCTTTTTGTATGTGGCGCGCTGCTGCTGTTTGCGGCGTGCGCGGTGCCGTCAGCCAGTACTGCGCAAGGAGAAAAATTGCCCACCGTTACCGCCCACTTACCGCCACAGCCGGCCGACCTTGGCCGCCCGTCGGTATTGGAAGATGAAGAAGAAACCGCTAAGCCCGTGGCCGCCCCCACCCAGCCGGACCGCACGGTGCGCGTGCTTATTGCGGAAAACAGCAAATCCACGTATATTAAACATTCGGGGCGCATTAACGTTTACACGCAAGATTTATCTAAAAAATACAAAATCTCCAAAAGCGGTACACTGGCCGTAAAAACCCGTAAAAATGCGCAAGTGCAAGCGGGTACCTTAGTTTCCAATACACCTATTATTATTGCCCCGGTCGGTGGCACTACGCTGGAAATTGACAAGGTAACTTACACGGGCACGCTTTATGTACTGCCGGGCAAAACCTCGTTTAACATTGTGGAATATACGCCGCTTGAAAATTATCTTTACGGTGTGCTTCCGTATGAAATGCACCCGTCCTGGGCACTGGAAGCCCTCAAAGCACAAGCCGTAGCCGCGCGTACCTATACGCTTAAATCCATTGAAAAAAAAGCCGCAGAGCCCTTTGACTTGTTTGCCGATGTGCGCAGCCAAATGTACAAAGGCAGTGCCACCGTGCAGGACTCCGTTAAAAAAGCCGTGGACCAGACCCGCGGCCAGGTGCTTGCCTACAAAGGCGAGCTGTTTTTTACGTACTATCACGGCAACTGCGGCGGCGGCACGGACCACGTAAGTATTTGGAACCAAAAAGCCCCGAATATAAAACCGCTTACCGGCAATACGTGCAAATTTGATGCGCACTCCAAAAGTTACAGTTTTAAACAAGATATTACTAAATCATCCGCCGAGCGGTTTGCGCGTTCGCAAGGATTAAAGGGCAGTTTAAAAAGCATTAAAGTAGCTAAAAAAACAAGTACCGGCCGCGCCAGTTATTTGACGCTTAAAACATCCGGCGGCAGTAAAACGGTGCTGTGCGCCTCTTTCCGCGCCGCTACGGGCATCCGCAGTTGCAAGCTTACTAAAATTTCCGTCGGTACGACGAAAATTCATGTAGAAGGCCATGGCTATGGCCACGGCATCGGCATGTGCCAGGACGGCGCGCACGGCATGGCCAAGCAAAATTACAATTATAAACAAATTTTAAAACATTATTATCCGGGGAGTACGCTTTCCCAATTTAGGTAACCTTATGGCATTTGAACGCTTTAAACAATTAGACTTAGATCCCTTGATTGCAAAACAACCCGCTACCCCGCGCGACTCTTCGCGCCAAATGGTCTTGCACCGCGATACGCATACGATTGAGCACCGCATTTTCCGCGATATTCACGAATATTTTAACCCCGGCGACGCGCTAGTCATTAACAACACCAAAGTGTTCCCCGCCAAACTATTTGCCCGTAAACCGACCGGCGGCAAGGTGGAAATTTTACTGGTGCGCCCGATGCAAAAACCAAATGTGTGGGCCGTGCTCACGCACGAGTATAAAGAGGGCCTTGTCTTAGATTTTGGCGACGGCTTGCAAGGCAAAATGCTGGGCACGACGGAGAATAAAGAGTTTTTGTTGGAGTTCAATCACGAGGACATTTTACCCTTTTGTCACGCGCACGGCCTGATGCCACTGCCGCAATATATTGAAAAAGCGCGCAAGCACAGCGGCCTAAGTGCCAGCATTGAAACAGACAAAGAGCGCTACCAAACGGTGTATGCCAAGTACGAGGGGTCTATCGCGGCGCCGACGGCGGGATTTCACTTTACGCCCGAACTACTCCAAAAACTAAAAGATAAAGGCGTGAAGATTTGCTACATTACCTTGCACGTGGGATGGGGCACGTTTAAGCCGCTACGCGGCGAGCCGACCGAGCACAAAATGCTAGCGGAACTGGGCGAAATTTCGCAAGAGACCGCGGACACGTTAAACGCCGTACGTGCGGCGGGCAAACGCGTGTTTTCGTGCGGAACAACCAGTACGCGCACGCTGGAAAGCTTCACAGACGAAAACCATGTTACCCGCGCGGGCAAAAAATGGACCGATTTGTTTATTTACCCCGGCTATCAATTTAAAGCCATTGATTGCCTGATTACCAATTTTCACTTCCCCGATTCCACGCCGCTATGCATGACGACGGCTTTTGCCGGCGAAGATTTTATTTACGAGGCGTACGTGCAAGCCGTGGAAAAAAAGTACCGTTTTTACTCCTTTGGCGATAGTATGATGATTTTGTAGGCTATCAAGGGACTAAATTCTCGCAGTATTAGTCTAATACACAAACAAGCCAACCCGGTTAAGAGTTGGCTTGTTCAAATAAAACGAATCCTTGCTTACTCCCCGGCTACCTCGCGGGCGCGGCGGGTGGTGGCGGCAATCGTTTCGCGCAAGACGTCTTTGAAATCGCTCGTCACTAATACTTCCATGCCGGCCGCCGTACAGCCGCCGGGCGTGGCTACTTTTTGCGCGAGTTGCGCGGGCGTGGCTGCTTCGCATTGGGCCATTTTAGCGGCACCGATTACGGTTTGAATCGCCAATTTGCGCGCGGTCGTTTCGTCCAACCCTTGGGCCTCGGCCGCGCGGGCTAGGCCGTCTATAAAATCATACACAAACGCCGGGCCGGAGCCCGAAAGTGCCGTGGCCGCGTCAAATTGGTCCAGTGCAATTTCGTGCGTTTGACCCATTTTGTTAAACAAATTCATCACTTCTTCGCGCACCCCTTGCGGCACACTTTCGGCAAAGTTAAAAAGTGTAACACCCTCGCCCAAGGCTAGCGGCGTGTTGGGCATCATGCGAATAATCGGCCAGTTGGGAAGTACTCTTTCAATTTTGGCTACACTCCACCCTAGCGCCATGCTGATTAGCGGCTTAGGGGACGTTTGCGCGGCGATAATTTCCGCCAACACTTGCGGCATTTGCGCAGGTTTAACGGCCAAAAACAGGCGGTCGGCTTCGTTAATCACGCGGGCATTATCCGTATACGCGGCAATGCCTAACGTGTCCGCAAGCAGATTGGCTTTTTCGGGCGTGCGGACCGACGCCAAAATTTCTTCTTTTTTGTACCCCGATTTCAAAAGACCGCGGATAATGGCTCCGCCCATTTCCCCGGCCCCGATAAATCCTAATTTCATTTTGCACCTCCGCATTTTTTGTGTGTAAACGGCCGCGCGTGCGGGCCGACATAATCGGCCACTTTCTGCCCACGTCCGCGCAACTTGTACTTATAAATCGTCAGCCCGCTAAGCCCCACCGGGCCGCGTGCGTGCGTTTTGCCGGTGCTGATGCCCACTTCAGCTCCAAAGCCGTAGCGCTGCCCGTCGGCAAAGCGTGTGGAGGCGTTGTGATACACGCCCGCACTATCCACCAAATTTAAAAACAGCTCAGCCTCGTTTGCGTCTTGCGAAACAATCGCGTCTGTGTGGTGTGAGCCATACGTATTAATGTGCGTGATAGCGGCTTGCACGTCAGGCACGAATTTGACGGAAAGTTTTTTCTCGCCGTATTCCGTGTGCCAGTTTTCCACGTCACCCACCACCGGGGCCAGCGCGGCTACGTGCGCGTTCCCGTATAACGTAACACCGTGTTGCACGAGCGTTTGCAGTAATTGTTGCTGATTTTCGCGCGGCCAGTTTTCGTCAATTAAAAGCGTTTCCAGCGCGTTGCACGCGGCCGGATATTGCGTTTTGGCATCCACAGCCAGTTGGCACGCCATAGCTGCGTCCGCCGTGCGGGCAATATACAAGTGGCACACACCGTCGGCGTGGCCCAAAACGGGAATGTGCGTATTGGCTTTGACGTACGCCAATAAACCGTTGCCGCCACGCGGAATAATTAAATCAATATACTCATCTTCTTGCAACAGTTGCGCCGATTCTTCGCGCGAGGTAAGTAGTGCAAACGCGCCCGTCGGATAACCCGGCACGTTAGCCAACGCTTGCAAAATTACTTCCATGAGCACGGCGTTGGTATGCACGGACTCTCTGCCGCCTTTTAAAACGGCCGCATTGCCGGACTTTACACACAGCGCACAAATTTGTGGCACCACGTCGGGCCGGGCCTCAAAAATAATACCCAATACGCCTATGGGGCACGCAATTTTTTGCAGAAGTAGCCCCTCGTCCAGTTCCGTTTCGTCTAGCACCGTGCCCACCGGGTCGGGCAAGGAAACAAGTTCTTCCATGCCGCGCACAGTAGTTTCCAATTTTTCGGGCGTTAATTTCAGGCGCTCATACAATGCCGGTTTCATGCGTCCGGCAGTTACCTCGGCCTGCGCGGCTTGCAAATCAACCGCGTTTGCTTTTAAAATTTCGGGTGCGTGCGCACGCAACGCAGACGCCATAGCTTGCAAGGCCTGGTTTTTGGTTTGCGTACTAAGCGCGGCTAAAATAAAAGAAGCGTGTTTGGCCGCTTGGGCCAGTTGCGTAACGTTCATAAAAGTACAATATTGTCCCGGTGGACAACTTCGTCATAATTTTTAGAGCCGATTTTACCAGCAATTTCCGCCGACGAGCAACCTGCCAGTTTGGCACATTCTTTACTGGAGTAGTTCGTGAGCCCGCGGGCAATTTCGCGGTCTTTTTCGTCTAAAATGGAAATGGCGTCGCCGCGTTCAAATTTGCCCGCTACCCCTATAATACCAATGGGGAGTAACGACGAGCCTTTTTCGCACAAAGCTTTAACGGCCCCGGCATTGACACGCACGCCGCCCGCCACGTTGGTAGCATAAGCGAGCCATAATTTTTTGCTGGGTAAATCGGCCGTCGGCAAGAAAAGCGTACCTTGGTAATCCTCCCCCCACAAACTAGCCACTGCGCCCGTGCGTTTGCCGAATGTAATGACCATGGCGGCGCCGGAGCGCGTGACAATTTTGGCGGCTTCCAGTTTAGTTTTCATACCACCACGGCCGCGTGAAGAAGCGCAAAAACCCAGCGCCTCAATTTCAGGTGTGATTTGTTCCACAATATCTAAGCGTTTGGCATTTTTGTCTTTGCGCGGGTCCGCGTTATATAGGCCGTTAACGTCGCTTAAAATACACAGCATATCCGCATCCATCCCGGCCGTTACCAGCGCGGCCAGTTTGTCATTATCACTAAAACAAACTTTGACGCCTTTATCTTTATACGCGCGCAGTTCGTTGGGGGACACCGTATCATTTTGATTGATAACCGGGATACACCCCAGCTCTAACAAACGGTTTAACGTGTCGCGCAGACTTAAATAGCGCGGGCGGTCGGCAAAGTCGTCCTCCGTGAGGAGCACTTGCGCGCAGACTACGCCCAACTCCTTAAACCCGCGTTCGTAAAATTTCATGAGCCCAATTTGCCCCACCGCGGCGCATGCTTGCTTCATAGACACACCGTCCACTTCCGTGAGGCCCAATACGCGTTTGCCCATGCCTACGGCCCCCGAAGTTACAACGATAATTTCTTTGCCCTGGGCGCGAAGGGCGGCCAAATCTTCCATAAAGGAATACAGGCGCGAGAGGGCTAAGTCGCCGTTATCGGTGCTTAGCGCGTTGGTACCAAACTTAAATACAATGCGTTTGGCTTTTTTAATTAACTGCAGAGGTGTTGTCATCCGTTTTCTCTTTACAGGACGAAGCTTCACACGTATTTTTAAACGCACACTCGGCGCAGTGGGCCGTGTTGGGTGTAAAATTACCTGCTTCAATTTTTTTGCCTGTTTCTATAAAAATGTGTAAGATTTGTTCTTCGTCGAAAGCTTCAAACGGCGCACTTTGCGTTTGGTTATAGGCCGTAAAATAATAGGTCACTTTGCCTTTTTGCATATTCCACGCGCGCCGAGCACCCACAGAATAAATCCCCAACTGCAACGAATCCGTTACCGGGATACTTAGGTCCATATCCGTGCCGGTTTTGTAGTCTATAACTTCCCAACTGCCGTCGGGGTGTTTGTCAATGCGGTCAATTTTGCCGCGGAAGGTCCAGCCGTCGTATTCAAAAATGAATTCGCGCTCGGTGCTGTCCACAGTAGTTTTGCGTTCGTACTCGGCCTGGGCATAATCTTCCATCATTTTTTTGCCCTTTAAGTACCACTCCATTTGCTCACCGGCACTGCTGTACCCGGCGCCGAGCCAACAATCATCATAATAGGTAAGCAGTTCGGACGGGTCGTTGCTATTGGCGTGGTAGGCCTCTAACGCGCGGTGGATGGAAACGCCTAACGAGGAGGCGGGCGTTAAGCCCTCGCGCTTGTCTTCCACATATTTGTATTTGTACAAGAGCGGGCACTCCTTATACGTTTTAATCTTGGAGTAATTCAGTTCGCGCACGTCACTATACATTTTTAGACTCCTGGGTGTGGCGGATAAAACGCACGAGTGTATCGCCGTATTTCTCGGTACGGAAAACTTCAAGTTCCACCGGAATTGCAAACTGCTCGGTTTTATGCGTTTGGATAACAAGTAGTCCGTTGGGCGCCAATAGTTTGGCGGCAGCTACATTTTTTAAAGACGGCTCGGAAAGTGAAAGCATTTTGTTATTGATATCACGATAGGGCGGGCCCATAAAAATGATGTCATAGCCGTCGTTATCGCTATAAGCAAGCAGCCAATCAAGCGGTTTTAAAATATCACCGCGCAGCACTTTGGCGCGTTCTTCAAACCCCAAATGCACCAAATTGCGGTGAATATTTTTAATGCACGCAGGCTCTTTTTCCACCATGACGGCTTTTAACGCGCCGCGGCTTAATGCTTCCAAAGACACGTTGCCCGTGCCGGCAAACAAATCTAAAAATTTGGCCCCGGTAATGCGCGGGCGTAAAATATCAAACAACGATTGTTTCATCCGGTCCGAAATCGGTTTAACAGGTAAGTTTTTAGATACTGAAAAAATGCGACGTCCACGCGCGGTGCCTGCAATAATACGCATAAAACACTCCTATAATTGGGCAATGCCTTCTTTGAGGGCATAGCGCACCAATTCAGCTTGTTTGTGGATGCCCAACTTGCGCATGATGTTATTACGATGAACGTGAATGGTGTTCAAAGAAAGCGTAAAGTGCTTGGCAATTTGTTTACTGCTGTACCCTTCCGCAATCAGTTGCAAGACTTCTTTTTCCTTGGCGGTTAAATGCGCGTCTTTCTTTTTAGGCGCATGTTTACCCAAAAAACCTTGCACCAAAAATTTGGAAATCTTCCCACCAAAATAAAAACGTCCGGCGGCTACTTCGCGCACGGCATCTACTAACTCTTCGGCGCGCGACACTTTCACCACAAACCCTTTGGCGCCTGCTTTGAGGGCTTTTTCCACGGACACACGGTCGTCATACATACTTAAAATAAGCACTTTGGCTTTGCGGTCTATTTTTAACAGTTTATGCACGGCCTCGGTGCCGTTTAATACGGGCATGGAGATATCCACAATATACACGTCGGCCGGTGTTTTTTTGGCCATTTCTAACAATTCTTCACCGTTGGAAACCTCACCGATTACTTTAAATTCGTCCTTGTCCGTTTCCAACATCATACGCACCCCTTGGCGCACAAGGGCATGGTCGTCTGCTAAAATAATGTTAATCATAAGCTGTCCTCATATACTACGCACGGTCCTTCGGCATGAATCTGGGTACCGTGGCCCGGCGTGCTTGAAATTTTCAGTTCGCCCCCTAACAGGCGCACGCTGTCTTGCATGGAACGCAAGCCCACATGGTGAATGGAAGTGCGCTTGTTGGGCGTAAAACCTACTCCGTCGTCTTGCACGGTAACGTAGAGTTTGTCTTTTACGCGCTTTACCTGCACGGTGACGCACGTGGCACGGGCGTGCTTAACTACGTTACTAAGTGCCTCTTGCACCAGGCGGTAGAGCAAAATTTTCACCCGGTCCGAAATGCCTTTCTCGTTCATATTCTTGGCACACACGAACCGGTACTTAAGCCGCCCTAAACTGCATACGTCTTTAATGAGCTCTTCCATACTGCCGCGCAAGGCACCGTCGGTCTCTAAGCTAGGCGGGCGCAAGGTAACAATGATGTTGCGCAAACGCTCAATGCTCTCTTGCGTTTGGGTTTGCAAGCGCTCCAAATCTTTAAGCGCTTGCTTGTTGTTGCCTTTTTGCACACTTTGCTTGGCAATGCTCACTAACGCCGAAAGCATCACCGAGGCCGTACCGATTTCATCATGTAGCGCCTTGGCTACTTCGCGCTTTTCCGTTTCGCGCGCAGCCAACAAAAGCTGGGCAAACGTTTTGGGCGCATTACCCTCATGTAAAGCAGGCATATTACTAAATGTACCCCACCAAGAAATATCGCGCGTGACGCTGAGCACTTCTTCGGGCTTGCCGTCTTTACCCAACAGCGGCAGCAGTGTGGTGCGCAACATGCGCGGCCCGTCTTGCCATTCATAACGGTCCACCCGGCCTGACGTAAACGCCCGGCGCAGTTGGGTTTGGTGCACCCCCGTGGGGGCACACAACCCGGCCGACACCCCATGCGCCACCGTGCACACTTGGGCACAATGCGTGGGAGTGCTGTAGAGCAAAATCGTATGAAACGCCTGCAACGGAACGCGCGGCGTGCCTTGCCCGGCAACGTGGCTATTTTTATACTGATAAATTGTACGAGGACCGGAGCAAGCACTACCGCCTTTTCCCGCTTGGGCGGAAATCGGCTTTGAACACATAAGCTACCTCTAATTATATTTTACTATACTTTGGCTAACCTTGGCTATAGTGCAAAACTCTCAATACTATTGCAACTTCACAAAATATGATAGAATAACGGTAGAAAGAAAGTTTAAAATCAAATATGGAGTTTTTTATGAAAAAAGTATTAAAACGAGGTTTTACCCTTATTGAACTGTTGGTTGTTGTCATAATTGTTGGCATTTTAGCCGCAGTTGCCTTGCCTCAGTATAACAAAGCCATTGAAAAAGCCAAACTGAGTGAAATGCTATCCATTATGGCTAATCTGGAAAAATCACTGGAAGCCAACCGCATGGCTTATGGTATAAATTCAACGATTAATATTATGAAAGCAGATATACAATATAAAAATTTTAAAGAGGTTGAAAAAACTGGGCTCCCTATGTATTGCAATGAAAAGAAAATATGCATTGAAAGTGTAACAAGTAGTGGAGCCACTGTTGCCATGCGCCAAAAAAGAGGAACTTCTGGTGCCCCTGATTATTATCTTTGGTTTCATTGGGATACCAGCACAAAAAAATGGGAAAAGCGGTATGCCTCTTGCTACGTAGATATAGACAAGTATGGACTAGAAAAATTTGGATATAAAGAAGCCAATTGTTAGTAGAAAGGCCCGCTAAAGCGGGCCTTTTTGTGCGCCCAATAAAATTTCGCCGGAAAGCCGTTTCACGCAACATTGTGCCCAAGTTTTATATAATAAAGGCATATGGCCCGTAAACATACCCCTTTATATAAATCCCGCTTGTTTTTGATTGCCGCCGGTACCGCTTTGGCTGTGTTCATCCTGGCCGCGGCGGTATTTATGCGCTATATTTTCTCAGGTCTGCCGCCCGTGTATGAAATGGAGGAATATACCCCCTCCCTCACCACCAAAGTCTATGACCGCAACAACGAGCTCATTCACGAATTTTCCATTGAAAAACGTATGATGGTACCGCTGGAAGAAATCCCGGTGGACCTGCAAAATGCCGTAGTAGCTATGGAAGACCGCAATTTCTTTTCGCACCCGGGGATTTCGCTGCGCGGCATTGGGCGTGCGCTCATTAACGACGTCGTCACTGGGCGCGCCAAACAAGGGGCCTCCACGCTTACCCAGCAGCTTTCACGCGGCGTATTTTTAACGCAAGAGAAAAAACTCATCCGCAAAATTCGCGAAGTGATTTTAGCTATTCAAATTGAGCATCAATTTAGTAAGCGCGAAATTTTACAACTTTACTTAAACCAAATTTACCTGGGCAGTGGGGCGTATGGCGTAAAAGCCGCCGCCAAAAAATACTTTGATAAAGAATTGGAACAACTGACCACCGGCGAGGCCGCTCTCTTGGTGGGGCTCATCCCCGCGCCGGGGCGCTATAACCCCTTTGTCAACCCCGAACTGGCCAAACAACGCCGCAACTTGGTGCTCTTTGTCATGCGCGAGCAAGGTTATATTACGGACGAAGAATACCAAAAAGCCAAAGACGAGCCCATGCCCGTCAGGCCTGCACAAGTGGAAGAAAACAAACCAGGACGCTATTTTATTGAACACATACGCCGCATTTTAGAGCCCAAATACGGCATGGACGTCTTGTGGAAAGCCGGCCTGAACATCTACACCACCATAGATATTAAGCAACAAAAAATGGCCGAAGAAACCATGAACAAATGGCTCAGCGACTTTGATGAACAAGTGGCCAAAGGCCTGGGTATTGAGTTTGACCCCAACGACACCGAAGCCGAATCCGCCAAAGAAACCGACGAAGAAACCGCCCCGCGCGACCCGTCCAAAGAGGCCCCGCGTTTGCAGGGTGCGTTTATGGTGCGCGACGTAAAAACCGGGGCCGTGCGCGTCATGATTGGCGGGCGCGAATATGACCAAAGCAAATTTAACCGCGCCACGCAGGCCAAACGTCAGCCGGGTTCGTCGTTTAAACCTTACGTGTGGATGGCCGCCTTGCAAAAGGGCTATACCCCGGCTACCCTGGTAAAAGACTTGCCGACCATGTTCTATTACGACGGCAAAAACTGGCACGCATTTGACGAAAACTCCGACTTGTACTCCTTAGATTTAGCCCAGCAATCCTTTGTAGCCAGTAAAGATTTTAACGTATGGGTACCGCAAAACTACGGCGGCAAAAGCGAAGGATGGATTACGCTGCGCAAAGGGCTGGAAAAGTCCAAAAACCTCGTAGCCGTCAATTTGATTGATGCCGTAGGCATTGCCGACGTGGTGCGCGTGGCGCGCAAAGCCGGCATTACAGCCAACTTGCCGCGCGTTCCGGCCCTGGCCCTGGGGGTCAGCGTCTTACAAATGGACGAGCATTTAGCCGCACTTTCCACGTTTGCCAACGGCGGAATCCACACGGGTAACTATTATATTGAGCGCGTGGAAGATTCCAACGGGCGCATTTTGGAACAACATATCCCCGTTGAACAAGCGCAGTTTACCCCGCAAAATTCGTACTTGCTTATCAGCATGATGAAAGGCGTGGTCCAGCGCGGAAGCGGCGCGTACGTGAGCCGCCTCGGCCGCCCGATTGCCGGCAAAACTGGCACCACCCAAAGCCACCGCGATATGTGGTTTGTGGGTATGACCCCGCACACCGCTGCCGCCGCGTGGATGGGATATGATGACGACACTTCGCACGAGGACGGCGCCCGCTTTACGGGCAGCACCACCGCCCGTTGGTGGACGGCCATTATGGAACAAATTTTAAAAGACGAGCCCAATGAAGACTTTGCCGTGCCCGAAGGTATTTCTTTTGCGTATGTAAACCCTTTAACAGGCAAATTGGCCACCCCGGCCGAACACAACAAAATTTTGGAAGCCTTTATTTCGGGCACTGAGCCGCAAAGTTTCTAACCTTTTATGAGTGCTGTAATCCCCTCTTTCACGCGCTATTATGGGCTGCCCAACGGGGCGGCCCAAGCGTATTATGTGTGTTCAACTTTTTTGGACGAAACGCGCCCCACCCTTTTTGTCAGCGCGCAGGATTTGGACGATTTTGACCACGCCGCGCACGAGTTTTCCCCCGCCGGAACCACGCTACTTACCTTCCCCGCTACCGACACGGGGCAAATGCACTTTTTGCACCAACTCTTAAACCACCAAAGCGGCCCCGTGTTAATCAGCGCGCCGTATGAAGCGTTGCAAACGCCCTTGCCCAATGTGCGCGATTTTCACGCCCGCACCCATATTTTCCGCCGCGGGGATACGCTGCGCCGCCAAGAGGTATTGGACATTTTGGAAAGTGCCGGCTACACGCGCGACGACTATGCCGAAACGCCCGGCCAATACGCCGCGCGCGGCAGCGTGGTGGATATTTTTTGCTTGCACCGTCCCGATCCCTTGCGCCTGTATTTTTCGGGCAATCGCCTAGACTCCATTAGCGCCTTTGATGTGGACACGCACAACACGCAAAGTGCCGCCGACGAAGCCCTTATTTTGCCGCTGTCGTTTGATGAAAAACCGTGCACCTTAGCTGACTTTTTGCCAAATGCCCGGTACATCTTTGACGAGCCACCCGCCGACTTAGATGTAACCGCTTACCCCGGGTGCGCCGTGTTTACATTGTTGCCCGCAGCCGGGGCGGTAAATTGCAACTTAAAAGCCAACCTTGCGTTTGGGGCCAATACCCAACTGCTGGCCCAGGAAACCGAGCGCCTACTTAAACAAAATATACACGTTATAATTACGTGCTTGAACCGCGGCGAGCTGGACCGCCTGACTGAGCTTTTGGAAAGTTTCCCCGTATTTAAGCACGCGGAATTTAAAATTTCCCCGCTCACGCAAGGCTTTATCAACGAAGCTAAAAAGTTCGCTTTTATCACATCTAACGAAATTTTAAACCGCCGCTTTAGCGCCGCGCGCGTGCTCAAACGCTTTGACGTGGAACACGCCAAGCGTGTACGCTTTAAAGAACTACAAGCCGGCGATTACGTTGTCCACCAGGACTACGGCATCGGTCGCTATTTAGGGTTGGAAGTCATGAACGAGGCCGAAAACCCCACCGATTGTTTGCAAATTGAATACCGCCGCGGCAGCCGCTTATATGTGCCCATGTATGACTTTAAAAAAGTGCAAAAATATATCTCCGCTGGCGGCAAACGCCCCACGCTAGCCGTGTTGGGCGGTACCACGTGGAAAGAGGCCAAAGCGCGCGTCAAAGAAGAAGCGCAAAAAGCGGCCAAAGAGATTTTGAAAATAGAAGCCCAACGCTTAGCCGCCGGCGCCCCTGTCATTGTGGGCGACACGCGCATGGAACAAGAATTTGCCGACTCGTTCCCCTATGTGCTGACCCCCGGCCAACAGCAAGCCATTACCGACACCTTGCACGATTTGGACTTGCCAAAACCCATGGACCGCGTGTTGGTGGGTGATGTGGGATTTGGCAAAACTGAAGTAGCCATGCGCGCCGCGTTAAAAGTGGCGCTCTCGGGCAAGCAAGTGATGGTACTGGTGCCCACCACTATTTTGGCTGACCAACATTACAAAACCTTCACCAAACGCATGGCCGGGTTTCCGCTAACCGTGCAAATGCTCTGCCGCTTTCAAACCAAAAAAGAGCAAAAAGAAATCGTCGCGCAGTTGCAAAACGGCCTGTGCGACATTATTATCGGCACCCACCGCCTCTTAAGCAAAGACATCCGTTTCAAAGACTTAGGGCTTGTGATTATTGACGAGGAACACCGCTTTGGCGTCAAACAAAAAGAAAAAATCCGCGCCCTTAGCGCGGGGGTGCATTGTTTAATGCTTAGCGCCACGCCCATTCCGCGCACGCTCAACCAATCACTTTCTTCTTTGCGCGATATTTCGCTCATTGACACCCCGCCGCGCGGCCGTACGCCGATTAAAACCGTTGTCACCGCCTGGAATGACGAACTGGCCGCCGCCGCTATCAACCAGGAACTTGCGCGCAACGGACAAGTGTACTACGTCTATAACACCGTGCGCGACATGCAAGACCGGCTGTCTTTTTTGCGCAAACTCGTGCCGCAAGCGCGCATGTGCATGGCTCACGGGCAGATGAACGAAAAAGAGCTGGAACAAACGCTGTGGGATTTCAACCAAGGCAAGTACGACGTTTTACTGGCCTCTACCATTATAGAATCCGGCATAGATATCACTAACGCCAACACCTTAATTGTAGAGGACGCGCACAACTTTGGCCTCGCGCAACTTTACCAATTGCGCGGGCGCATCGGCCGGGGCGACCAAAAAGCCTATTGCTATTTATTTCACCCCGATTGGCTGTTCAAAACTCCCCCGCAGGAAGACAACAACTATGCCGACTTATCCGCCGTGTATCTAAAAAAATCCGTGCAAAAAGACCCTACCGCTGATGCCAAAGAACGCCTGGCCGCACTTATGGAATTTGGCGAGCTGGGTAGCGGGTTTAGGCTGGCACTACGCGATATGGAAATACGCGGGGCAGGTGAACTGTTGGGCGTTAAACAACACGGCTACGTAAACGAGGTCGGCCTCTCTTTGTATTGCGATTTGGTAGCGGCCGAAGTTCGCAAACTAAGAGGCCAAGCTCCCGCGCACACGTTGCAAGCCAAAGTAAATTTGCCGCTTTCGGCGTTTATCCCGCCCGATTACCTGCCCGACGAAGCCGAACGCCTCAAAACCTACAAAGAATTCATGGGCGCGGAGCGCACGCAAACTGCCGCTATTTTAGCGCGCCTGACGGATCAATGTGGGCCGGTACCGCCGGAAATTACCAATTTGGTACACATCATTGAATTATCCCAGCAAGCGGGCCGGTTGGGGATTTTCCAGCTGGATTGGGTGCACCCCGGGGTAGAAATTTCTTTCACGCGTCACACGCAACTGCCCGCTCATTTACCCGAAAAACTACTGGCAAAATACGGGGCCGAAAACGTGCAGTTTTTACAATCTAAAAACAGCTACGGCTTGCGGCTGTTATGTAGTGAAAAAACAAACCCACTGGAATTTGCTCAGCAAACGCTTTTGTTTATAAGCGGGCTTTTGGGGCCCCAAAAATGATATAGTATACCTATGAAATATACGGCCTTATTTGCTATGTTATGCCTTTGTTTGGGCGCGTGTCATCAACCGCAAGACAGCGGAAAAAATGAAACTGCCGCGCGCATTGGCACGGTTACTATTACCGGAGCCGACATACAGGCCGCGTTGAACTTATTAAACGAAACGGACCGCAAATTTGCACAGACCCCGTTAGGGCGCCAAAATTTACTTCAAATTTTAACGCGTGAAAAACTAATTTTAGAAGATGCCGCTGCCCAGGGACTCGCGCAAGATAAAAATTATCAAACTCTTTTAGCCCAGCACCAGGCCCAATTAAACCAAGCTCAGCAAATCTACGCGCAAGATTTGCTCACGCAACTTTGGTATGAAAAACAGGCTAAAGCCTTAGAGCCTACCGAAAAAGAAATCAAAGCCTATTACGATAAATACCCCTATGAAATGACAGTGAAACAAATTATCGTGCAAGACGCCCAAACAGCCGACCAAGTTTTGCGCACCTTAAAAGGGTCTCCGGGCCGCTGGCAAGAAATGGCCCGCCAGTACAGCGTAGCGCCCGATATGTTGCAAACCATTACCTTTATGCCCGGGGAATATTTGGAAAGTTTGGAAGCCATTGCCGCCAATTCCCCCGCCGGCAAAGCACAGGGGTTCTTTAAAACTGCGCAAGGATTTCATATAATAATGAAAACAAATGAAAGACGGCTCTCTTTTAAAGAGGCCGAGCCGCGTATCCGGCAATTTCTTCAAAACCAAAAGTTGGACGAACTGCTAGGTACGCTGAAAACTAAATACGAGGTTGTAATTTATGATCAAAACAAGTAAATTTTTAGCCGCTCTCTGCGCCGTAGCCTTAGTTGCCGGCGTGCAGGCCAAAGTAATGGAATCTTCCGTGGCCACCGTCAACGGACAGCCGATTTTGGCCTCGGAATATGACGCGTTTCTGGAAAGCGTTGTGGAACAATACCAAGCCAGCGCCCCCCAACTTTTGGCCCGCCCTTACGCCAAAGATGTGCTAGGCAAAGAGGTGCTTAAAGAACTGATTTCCAAAGAGCTCGTCTATCAAGCCTCACAAGAAGCTAAAATTACCGTCAAAGATTCGGAACTGGACGAAGGACTCAATGAAATTAAATCCCGCTTTGCCGTGGATGAAAAAACCGGCAAGGCCGACCCCAAAGGTGCCGAAAAACGCTTTAATGAAGCCCTTAAAAAACAAGGCATGACGCTTAAATCGTACAAAGCCAAACTCTCTAAAGAAATTGCCTCGCGCAAACTGATGGAACAGGAACTGCGCAAAACCGTAAAACCCGTGGAAGAAGCCGACGCCAAAACTCTTTACGAAGACGTGCAAGCCGTGCTTAAAAACAATACCAAAAAAATCAAAGCCATGGAAAAAGCCGACCCGCAACACTTACAAGAAGTGCAAGCCATTGCCGCCAAATTAAAACAGCTCTCGGCCGAACAGGTGCGCATTGGGCACATTTATTTAGCCACTACCAAAGATATGCCCGCCACCGAAGTAGCCAAAAAGGCCCAACTGGCCCAGCAAATCAAAAAAGAAATTGACAACGGCATGGACTTTTCCACCGCCGTCAAAAACTATACTGAAGATAAACAAGCCTTAGCTGCCGGCGGGGATATGATTTTGGTCAAAGGTATGGCGCCCAAAGAAATTGACGCCAAAGCGTTTAGCTTGCCCGTAGGCAAAGTAAGCGACCCCATTAAAACCGACGTGGGCTACCACATTATTAAGGTAAAAGAAAAACGCGCCGAGCGCAACATTGCTTTTGACGACATTAAAAATGACTTAGGCCAATACATTGCCCAAACCCGCATTTTGGAAGCGCAAGCCAAATACTTGGAAGAACTTGCCAACAAAGCGGACATCAAAATTACTAAACAGTTTGAAATGGACAAAGCGCTTGAACAGCAAGCCGCCGACGAAGCTAAAAAGAAAGAAGTAACAAAGAAATAGTGCGAAGGCGCACTCCCTTTGCCCGCGCGTGACATTTGCAATAAGCAAACATTTATTCCCGCGCGGGCTTTATATATAGAAAATTGTTGCCGGGTGAATACGCAACATCGCGCTCCTATAACATGAAACCAACCATACTAATTACCGCCGGAGACCCCATGGGTATCGGCCCCGAAATTGTCGTCAAAGCCTTGCGCGATAAACACGTTCAGCGCGCATGCATCCCGGTTGTCATTGGCGAGCCCGTGTCCTTGCAAAAGGCCGGGTTTACGGACGATTTAGCCGCGCTTATCCCCCTGAATATGCCCGCCAAACTAACCGGCAAACCGCGCCCCACGGCACTAGGGGGCCGGGTCAGTTTTCAGGCGGTGGAAACGGGGATTAAACTTGCGTTAAAAACAGGGGCCCCGCTTGTGACCGCGCCCATTAACAAGCAAAGCTGGGCGCTGGCCGGCGTCCCTTTTACCGGGCATACCGAGCTGTTGCGCGCGCGTACCGGAGCGGACGGACTTATGATGTTTGTAGCCGGAAATATCCGCTGTGCGTTGGTTACGGAGCATTTTGCCGTGGCCGATTTGCCGCGGCTGCTTACCAAAAACCGCGTACAAAAATCAGCCTTACACTTTATAACAGCTTTACAAAAAATGAGAATTAAAAACCCGCGAATTGCACTTTGTGCCCTTAATCCGCACGCCAGTGATAACGGACAGTTTGGCACCGAAGAAAACCGCGTACTGGCCCCGGTCGTGCGCGCGCTACAAAAGCAAGGGTTTTGCGTGGACGGGCCTTTGCCGACGGATGCCGCGTGGCTTTCCCACATCCGCGGGAAATACGACGGCCTACTCTGTACGTATCACGACCAAGCCTTGCTGGGCCTAAAACTGGCCGCCCAAACACCTGCCGTGCATATTACCGCGGGACTCCCGTTCTTGCGGGTTTCCCCCACGCATGGAACCGCGTTTGATATCGCCGGGCAAAACAAAGCCGACACGCAAAGTATGCGCTCGGCTGTGATGTTTGTAGCGAAAAGCTAGTTTATATGATATTGATGTTTCCCATTTACATCAGGGACTTGCCTTGCTCCTAATAAATTTTTACAAATTTGATCAGCTTGCGTATTGGGCGTGCTTTCACAAGAACTTACATTATTTTTAAAAGAAACCCCCCAATATAAATCTACTGTAGAGCCATCCGATAATTTCAACCTACCTAACGGGCGACCTGTTGAACTAGAGCCTAAATAAATTGTAATTTTGCCTATTTCCGCTTTTTGCTTATAATAGCCATCGTCTGTAATTTTAGCATCTTCGGGAAAACTTATATCTAACTGTTCAAATTTATCGGCCGCTTTTCCATTGGCTAAATAATACACTTCTTGCGCCTTTACAATAGCATCCAACAAAGGCAACATAGTAGCTACACGGCTTTTATCTACTGCCTTTTGATACTGCGGCACGGCTACGGCGGCTAAAATGCCGATGATGAGCACCACCACTAACAATTCAATAAGCGTAAATGCCGCTTTTGAGCAAAAACAGTTTTTAAAACAACTTCCTTTCATACTGTGTACCCCTCTATTTATACAAGTTTATCTTTGCGTATAACCCAATATAACAAAAAAAACAAGTCAAGGATTATTTTGTTTTATGACGACAAAAAACAACAAACAAAAAAGGCCCCGGGGGCTTGTTCAACAACAGCCAATTTACAACAAAAACAGATAAGAAAAATTTGGTAAAATATAGGGGTAGGTTTTGTATGAGTAATATTTTGTATTTTGAAACGCTGGACTCTACCCAGACGTACCTCAAACAACATTGTAACGAACTGCCCGACCAAACCGTCGTGACCGCTAGCGAACAAACCGCCGGACGGGGTCGCTTTGACCGCCGTTGGATTAGCCAGTCGGGCGGCTTATATTTTTCCATTTTGTTAAAACCCACTAAAACCCAATTTTTAGCTAATTTAACCCAACTCTTGGCCCTGTGCGTGTGCCAAGCGGCCGAAAAATACGCCATCCAACCCAACTTAAAATGGCCCAACGACGTGCAAGTAGCCGGCAAAAAACTCTGCGGTATTTTAAGCGAAGTGATTACCCAAAATAACCAAATTATCGGGCTTGTTATCGGCGCAGGCGTCAACGTGGAGCAGGCTGATTTATCGCAGGTGGGCCAACCCGCTGTTTCGTTGCGCGAGCTAGGCATCAACGTAGCTAAAGAAGATTTTTTGCAAAATACACTTGATTTATTTTTTGCCGGATACAGTGCCGTGCTGGCAGACGGCTTTAAAGCCATTCGCCCGGCGTATTTGGAACGTTTCCCGTTTTTGGGTAAACAAATTGCCGTGAAAAACGGCACCTCTGCCGTTAGCGGCGTGGCGGAAGATTTATCGCCGGAAGGGACACTGCTGCTGCATACGCAACGCGGCCCCTTGGAGATTTTAATAGGAGACTTACTGGTATGAATGAAAGCTTAATCGGACAAGCGGTTAACATTACGTTAATCGGCATGTCTGTGGTATTTGTATTCCTAATCGTTCTGGTGTTTTTGATGAAAGGATTAGGAGTAGCGGTACGCGCGTTGGAAAAATATTTCCCGCAAACTGTACCCGCCGTGGCAGATAATGCCGTAATTGCAGTAGCCATTGCCGCTGCTAAAAAATTTCAAGGTAAATAGGAGCTAACACAATGAAAAAAATTAACTTTATGCTTACCGCGTTTCGCGACGGGTTTCAATCCGTCTATGGGGCGCGCGTCTTAACCAAAGACTTTATGCCCGCCGTAGAGGCCGCCAAACACGCCGGCATTAACCACATGGAATTTGGCGGCGGGGCCCGCTTCCAAGCGCTGTATTTCTATTGCAACGAAAACGCGTTTGATATGATGGACACCTTCCGCAAAACCGCCGGGCCGGATGCCAATTTGCAAACCCTCGCCCGCGGCGTAAACGTCGTGGGGCTGGACAGCCAATCTTCCGACGTCATTAAAGCCCACGCCGAACTGTTTAAAAAACACGGCACCACCACCATCCGCAACTTTGATGCGCTTAACGACGTAAACAATTTGATTTACTCCGGCAAATGCATTCACAACGCCGGCCTTAAACACGAAGTGTGCGTAACCATGATGTCCTTAGCCCCGGGCTGGGATAACACGGGCAAAATCCACACCGAAGTTTTTTATGAAAAAATCTTGCGCCAAATTTTAGACTCCGGCGTGCCGTTTGACTCTGTGTGCTTTAAAGATGCCTCCGGCACCTCTACGCCTACCACCGTGGGTAAAACCATGGCTATGGCACGCAAGCTTCTGCCCAAAGGCACCAAAATTGTATTCCACACGCACGAAACGGCCGGCAACTCCATTGCTTGCTGTTTAGCCGCTATTGAAAACGGGGCGGACTCTTTGGACCTTTCCATGCAGCCCGTTTCCGGCGGCACCTGCCAGCCCGACATTTTAACCATGTGGCACGCCTTGCGCGGCAGTGAATACACCTTAGATATTGACCCGCACAAAATCCAAGAAGCTGAAAATGTGTTTAAAGATTGCATGGCCAAATACTTCTTACCACCCGAGGCCACGGCTGTCAACCCGATTATTCCGTTCTCGCCTTTGCCCGGCGGTGCGTTAACCGCCAACACGCAAATGATGCGCGACAACGGCACCTTTGACAAATTCCCCGAAGTGGTAAAAGCCATGGGCGAATGTGTAAAACTCGGCGGGTTTGGCACGTCTGTAACCCCCGTATCGCAGTTCTATTTCCAACAAGCCTACTCCAACGTGATGGCCGGTCCGTGGAAAAAAATTACCCCCGGTTACGGCAAAATGGTGCTGGGGTACTTTGGTAAAACCCCCGTGGAGCCGGACCCGAAAGTCGTTAAAATTGCCAGTGAACAGCTGGGCTTAGAGCCGACCAAAAAAACCGTGCTGGAAATCAATAACGCAGACCCCAAAAAAGGACTCAAAGTGGCCGAGCAAAAACTCAAAGAAAACAACTTGCCTATTACGGATGAAAACAAATTCATCGTGGCCACCTGTGCCGATAAAGGTATTTTGTTCCTCAAAGGCGAAGCCAAAGTAAACGGCATCCGCTGGGCGGCGGACGTTAAAAAAGCGGCCGCCACTACCGATACCGGCGCCGTAAAAGTGACCGTCAACGGCCAAGCCTACGAAGTAATTTTTGACGGCAACAACGCCGCCACCGTAAACGGCAAACGCTACGATATTTCCACCGCCGCCAGTGACGCCAAAGCTCCGGCGCAAGCCGCCGCCAGCGGCAACGGCGCCACCGTCAAAGCCCCGGTGCCCGGTGCGGTGCTCCGCTTTAGCGTAAAAGACGGCGACCGCGTAGCCGAAGGCCAAGAAATTGTAGTGTTAGAAGCCATGAAAATGGAAACCCCGGTGTCCGCTCCGGCCGCGGGTGTCATCCACTTTAACGTCAAACAAGGCGACCAGGTGCAAACCGGCCACACCTTGGCGGAAATTAAATAGGGGGCCCCATGGACTTTACAGAAGCATTACTGAAAATCTGGCAGACCACCGGGATTTATTCGATCGTGTGGCAACAAGCCGTGATGATTGCCGTGTGCTGTTTCCTGCTATGGCTAGGGATTAAAAAGCAATTTGAGCCGCTCCTCTTGGTGCCGATTGCCTTTGGCGGTATTTTGGCCAATATCCCCATGCCGCCTGCCGAAATGATTGCCGGCCCCAACGGGTTTTTGGGCATCATTTTTAACGCCGGGATTAACACCGGGCTGTTCCCGCTGTTTATCTTTATGGCCGTGGGCGCGATGACGGACTTTGGGCCCTTAATTGCCAACCCCAAAATGGCACTTTTGGGCGGCGCGGCGCAGTTTGGTATTTTTGCCACGCTCATTGGTGCGATTGGCCTTTCGTACGTGACGTTTGGCGACGCGCACCCGTTTGCCTTTGGCCTTAAAGAAGCGGCCTCTATCGGCATTATCGGCGGGGCGGACGGACCGACGTCTATTTACTTAACCTCGCGCTTAGCGCCACAGTTATTAGGCGCTATTGCCGTGGCTGCTTATTCGTACATGGCCTTGGTGCCGATTATCCAACCGCCCATTATGAAACTGCTTACCACGGACGAGGAACGCAAAATCCGCATGACGCAGTTGCGCCCCGTTTCCAAGCGTGAAAAAATCTTGTTCCCGCTGGTCATCCTTATTCTGTGCGCTTTGTTGTTGCCGTCGGCCGCCCCCTTAATTGGCTGCTTGACGTTTGGTAACTTAGTTAAAGAGTCGGGCGTGGCGGAACGCCTCAGCAAAACCTTGCAAAACGAGTTCTGCAATATCGTGACGATTCTCTTGGGCTTGTCCGTAGGCTCCAAACTCCAGTACGACCACTTTTTGACGACCGAAACCCTCGGCATTTTAGCCCTGGGGATTATCGCGTTCTCCGTGGCGACGGCATCGGGCGTACTGCTCGCCAAGCTTATGAACGTATTTTCCAAAGAAAAAATCAACCCGCTTATTGGGTCTGCCGGGGTGTCGGCCGTGCCGATGGCCGCACGCGTATCCAACAAAGTGGGCTTGGAGTACGACAAACAAAACTACCTCCTCATGCACGCCATGGGCCCCAACGTAGCCGGTGTTATTGGCAGTGCCGTGGCCGCAGGGGTGCTGCTCGCGATCCTGGGCAAATAATTACTTACTGTTTCAAACGGGCCGCCCCAAGCGGTCCGTTTTTTATGCTACAATAATCTCATGACTACGAAGAATACCGCCCTCATTTTAGGTGCCACCGGCAATTTAGCCTTTGCCCTGGGCGTGGTGCTCAAAGGTTTAAAAAAGTATAACGCCGCTTTGCTTAGCGAAGCGGACGTCATTATCTATTACCAAAATATGGACGAGGCCCAGCGTGCGGCCCTTACTAAAATTTTGCCGTGCACGTTTATCCCCTATAAATTCCCGCACATGGACAATATGCAACCGCATGTCCTTCGCGACTATGGCGAAATGACTTTTGTGCGCTACGAGTGTTTCCGCTATTTGAAAAAATATCAATATGTACTATGGCTGGATGCCGACATTTTAATTCAGGGCGATATTTCCGGCATGCGCGCGCAAGTTCCGCACGGAATCGGCTTTCGGCGTGAGTATTACGACGAGCGCGTGCGCGTCAATTTTCTGCGCGATATCCCCGGCTTTGATATGCAAGCCCCGCATTTTAACGCAGGCATTATGTGCCTAAGCCAAGCCCTCACGCAAGATAAAGACGAACTTTCCGACTGGTGCTACAACAAAACCGCTGAGATTAGCGAGAGCTTGTACTACCCGGACCAAGGCATTTTGCTACTAATGTGCCAGCACTTTGGGCTCACGATTGACCCCTTGGATGAAAAATACAACTGCGAGGCCCGCCGCAACCACTTGGCACTTAAAAAAGCCGCCCTGGTGCACGCCGTCGGCCACCGCAAATTTTGGAAGTATTATTACTTTGATAAATGGTACCGCTTTTACAAAGAGTGGGTGGAAGAAACCGGGCTTGTCTGCCAAAACAACTTCCCTATTTTTAAGAAGTGGGGGCTGTTAAAATATCCCTTGTTTCAAGCGGCGCCGGACCCGGCCAAATACCCGGTTAAATTTGTCACGTATTTAGTGCGCTGGACGCTTGGATGCAATGCTTGAATTTTTGATAAAATACCCTATATAGTTAGGAGGAAAAGTAATAAACACGCAAAAGCGTGAATAACATAAAAATTTTTTAAATCTATTTTTGGAGCCGTACGCGAGGTACGGATTGCTTTTATTAAAAGGCACACAGAAAACCAAAAATAGCCGATTAAACGCAATATGAACGGCCTAATTACCCGCTTTGTATTGCGTTGAATGTTTGCCGTTTTACAACGGCAGGCTACGGCTGTTTTCGTTTGGGTTATTTCTGTGGCTCAGCGGGGAAAGCCGTTTTTATTGGTTTTCCTCTTGGGCCCGAAAACTAATGAGGAAAAACCAATGCAAAAACAAAACACCCGGCGGGGTTTCACGCAAAACAATGTAAATGTAGTTTACTGTCCCCCTTGCGGGGAAAGTACCCTGAAAGGGGGTAAGGGGGACAAAGAGGAAATAACCTTTATGAGCCCCTCTATCGGCACTTCGTGCCACTTCCTCCGCAAGGGAGGAAGAAACAGCGGCTTTACCCTAATTGAACTGTTGGTCGTCGTCTTAATTATCGGTATTTTGGCAGCGGTGGCTGTGCCGCAATACCAAAAAGCGGTGTATAAAGCACGTACGGCAGAAGCCGTAACTATGATTAAAGCACTTAATAATGCGCAAGAAGCATATTATTTGGCCAACGGAAATTATACCAATAACATTAGCGAATTAGATGTGGATATTCCTACAGACCGCACTTGGAGAGGCCAATCAAAAAGAGACCCCAATAAATATTATTTTTTGTGCCAAGCTAAAAGCCAATGTGACGCCATGGCCGATAATGAAAATCTGCCCACTATAGAAGTATTATTATCAAATAACATACTCTGTATCGCCCATACAGGGCAAGCGCCCAAAAGTAATATAGCACTCAGCATTTGTAAAAGTATGGGGGTAGAATTAGAAAACGCGTGGAAACCGGGATATTATTTTGTAATCAATTAACTTTTTATCCCTTTTTGGGGGCACAACTTATTAAGCGCGCATTCCTCGCACCGGGGTTTGCGGGCGGGGCAAATGCTGCGGCCGTGTAAAATAAGTGCAATGGCTATCCAACCCCAGTACTTATAGGGGATGATTTTGGTAAGGTCGCGCTCTATCTTAACCGGGTCCGTATTTTTGGTAAGCCCCAAACGAAACGCCAAGCGCTTGACGTGCGTATCTACCACAATGCCCGCAGGTTTTTTAAAGTAATCGCCCAGCATCACGTTGGCCGTTTTGCGAGCCACGCCGCGTAAGGTGAGCAAATCGTCCATTGTTTGCGGTACTTGCCCGCCGTAAACCTCGCATAGGCGCTTGGACATTTCTATTAAACTAAGCGCCTTGCTGTGGTAAAACCCGGCGGAGTGAATTATTTTTTCCACATCCTTTAGGTTGGCTTTGGCCAAATCATAAACCGTGGGATATTTTTGGAACAGGTGCGGCGTAATGGTGTTGACGCGCGCGTCGGTGCACTGCGCGGATAAAATCACCGCGCACAAGAGTTCCCACGCGCTTTTGTGGTGCAAAGGGATCACGTGCTTTGGGTACAATTTTTTAAGTGCTTTTAATAACGGCAGTACGTCTTTAGTGGGCATATTTCCCCCACAAAAACGCGCCCAACAAAATAGCTAAGTCCACTAAAATAATCGTAGCGCCCGAGGGGATATTAAACATAAACGAAAACCAAATCCCCGCCCATACGCTTACCGCGCCAAATACGGCAGCCAGCCAAAGCACTTGCTTAAACGTGCGCGATAAAAGTAGTGCGGCCACCGGCGGAATAATGAGCATGGCGGAAATTAAAAAGATACCCACCACCTTAAACGCCAACACCACGGCCACGGACGTAATCATCACTAACACCAAATTGACGATTTGCACGGGCACGCCGCGCGTGTGGGCAAACGGCTCATCAAAACAGGCCGACACTAAGTAGCGGTAAAACAGTTTGAGGCCGCACAGCACCACGGCAAGCAGTACGCCGCACAGCACGGCCTCGCTCGTGGAAACGGTTAAAATACTGCCGAATAAGTAGCCCAGTAAATCGGTATTAAACCCGCCCGCGAGTGCGGTAAGTAGTAGCCCCACCGACAGCCCCGCCGCGCTGACAATGCCAATGGCGGCGTCGCCGTAAATTTTAAATTTCTCGGTAATTTTTAAAATGCCCGCACTGGCGGCCATGACTATCGGCACCGACATATACACCGGGCTTGTGGACGTGAGTAACGCCACCGCTACCCCGGTTAAACACACGTGGCTCATACCGTCGCCAATTAACGAAAGCCGTTTGAGCACCAAAAACACGCCGATAAGTGCACACGCCACCGCCACAAACGTGCCGGCCACCAGCCCGCGTTGCACAAAGCCGTAGCTTAAAAACTCAAGCATGTTTGCCTCCGTGGGCACACTCGGTGCAGTTTTCCCCCAGCGGGCAATGCCCGTGGTGATTGTGCAAGTGGTCAATGGTGTGTTGGGCAAACGGGCCCAGTTGCGTGGCAACGGCTTCGCTGTGGCAAAACTCGCTCTTGGTACCAAAGAAAACAACCGTTTTATCCACGTACATAAATTTGGAAATGTGTTTGCCCACTTCGCCGGTGTCATGCGTGATGAGCAAAATGGTGACGCCGTTTTTTTGGTTCAGCTCACCGAGTAAGTTAAAAAACATTTCGCGGCTTTGCGCGTCCAGGGCGGTGGACGGCTCGTCTAAAATTAAAATTCCCGGGTGGCTAACTAGGGCACGCGCCAACAACACGCGCTGTTGCTGGCCGATAGACAAATCGTGAAAAATGGTGCCCGCATATGCGCGCGTGCGCGTTTTTTGCATGGCGGCGTGTACTTGTTTTAACTCCGCTACACTTACGCGGCTGCCCAACCGTTGCGGCAAGCCCATGAGCACCACTTCTTCGGCCGAAATGGGGAAACGGCTTTGCGAAACCGGGCTCTTTTGCGCTAAGTAACCGATTTTTTGCCAATCGGTAAACTGTGCAAGCGGCGTGTTAAACAGGCTGATGTTCCCGGCGCCTTTTTCCAGGCCTAAAATCAGTTTAAGTAGCGTGGTTTTGCCGCCGCCGTTGGGGCCGATAATACCCACATAATCACCGCGTTGCACGTCAAAAGAAACATTTTCAAGCACCGGCACGCGGCGGTAAGCAAAGCGTAAGTTTTCAGCCTTGATTACGCTTGGCATTGTAGCCCCCGTTTTAAACTTTCCAAATTACGGCGCATAAGCTGGGCATACGTTACATTGTCATTAAAATCTTGTTTGGAAATGTGCTCAATGGGGTATAGCGGCAAAATTTGTGCCCCCGTTTCCGCCGCTACCGCTTGCGCCAGGCGCGGGGAGAGTGTGTCCTCGGTAAAAATGGCCGTGACGCCCTGTGCTTTAATGGCGTTTACCAGCGCGGCCAGTTTTTTGGCGGAGTGTTCGCCGTCGTGGCTGGTGCCGGCAAGGGCGGTTAGCGTAAGGCCGTACGTATCGGTCAAATTCTTAAAAGCCAGGTGCCCCACGTGCACCACTTCATGCGATTGGCAGGTTGCCAAAACGGTTTGAAATTCTTTTGCTAATTCGTCAATTTCGCGGTCCAATTTGGCTAAGTTTTCCCCGTAGGCAAGCTCGTGCGCCGGATCTATTTGCGTGAGCACTTGGGCAATTTGCGCGGCTAATAATTTGGCGTTTTGCAAATTCATCCACACGTGCGGGTCCGTGCTGGCGGGCACGCTATCTGCCAATTTTAAAACAGTGGCTTTTTCGGCGGCTACGTTGGCCAAATCGGCCGCCCAGGGTTCTAATTCATCGGAAAGATACACAAACGCGTGGGCGTGTTTTAAGGTGATGAGAGCGCCGGGTGTAGGCTCAAAGGCGTGCGGCTCGGCCCCCGGCGGCAGCAGCATGAGCACATTGACGTTATCCCCCGCCAGCTGTTTGGCCAGCGTATAGGGCACATAACCCGAAGTGACGAGCACGGGGTTATTGTTATCCACCACCGGGTTGCGCACCGTGGACGAAATAGACGCCCACCAAATGGCCCCGGCGACGAGTACAAACAAAATAGAAAGCAAGTGCTTACGCATAGGTATATTATACGAAATAATTTGAAACGCAAGTGAGCCGCCCAGACAAACAAAGCGGAATAATTTCAAACGTAAGACAGCCGTACAAAGTAAGTTCGCGATAATTTCAAAATAATTTGTGCCACAACGCGGCTTGCGCTTGCGCGGCATACTTACGGGTACCGACCAAAGGGCGGAAGTATGTAAGCAAGCGCGTGTGAACCGAAGCCCCGCAAGGTCGTAGTGCGGGGAAAGTTGTGGTGCAAATTAGGCAGAAATTATATAGAATGGAAGTGTAGTACAAAAGACAATTTGTTCCTGTTTTTGGAAACCGTATGCATTTACGGAACGCTACGCAAGTAGCACTTTCAGTACCAAAAACAGCTGTTTTTAGGCACCAAGCAACGGGAAGTCATGAGCCTGCTGTTTGGTGCCGAGCGTTTACCGTTTATTCGGTAAACCACGGCTGTTTTACTTAAGGGTACTGAAAGCCTTCAAGTGGTATAGCCGTTTTTGTATGCACTCCAAGCGGGCAAATTGAAATTAAATCGTAAGGAGTGTATTATGAAAAACAAAACAAACATTCACAAAACAGTCATCCTGAACCGCGGCCATTACTTTTGGGCCGCGTCCCGTAAGGTTGTAATACGGGATCTCATTAAATGGATTCAGGATCTTCAACGCTTGCCGTTCCAATGCAAGCGTAACGACAACATGCGTGGAAGATTCCAAGACCCTGTATTAAGACACTACGGGGCGGGGTCAACGATAATGCCCCGGTTTGGAATGACGTCTTCATACAATAACGGCGGCTTCACGCTTATTGAGCTACTCGTTGTGGTGCTGATTATCGGTATTTTAGCGGCGGTAGCCGTGCCCCAATACCAAAAAGCCGTAGAAAAAAGCCGCGTTACCCAAGTATTAACTACAGGCAGAGCAATCGTACAAGCTGAAGAAGCATACTACTTGGCAAATGGAAAATACACAAATACTTTGGAAAACCTAGATATTGAGATAACCTTACCTCCGGAATACACACTTACAATGTATGCAGAAACAGAAAAAAAATTGCAATTTAACCGCAACAAAGGCAATTATCAATATCAAATTTTATTTCGGTTAAATCAAAAAGAAAAAGACCAGGGTATTATTTATTGTTTTGCTTATAAAACAGCCCCTCAACAGAGTATTGATTTATGTAAATCTTTTGGTAAAGAATTCAAAGGATATGACGGTCATCATCGTTACTTTATTCAATAATATGCATTTTCTTTGAGCATTGTTTACTAAGTGCCACCACGGTACAAGTAACATTTTTGCTATAATAATTTTATGAGTTATGTGTTAGCCTTCTGTTTGGCGTTGTGCTGGGGCACGGCATTTTTAGCGTCCAAAAACATTGTGGACGTACTGCCGCCCTATTGGGGCGCGTTTGCCCGCGTAGTAACGGGGCTACTCTTTTTTATCATTTTCTTTGGCGTACGCCGCGCTAAACTGGCGTGCCCGGTGCACGAATTGTGGCGCCCGTGGACCATTAGCGCACTACTTATTTTACTACCGTTTGCCGCGCTTTCGTGGGGCATCCAGCATACGGTGCCTACGGTGGCCGGCATTTTTAACGGCACCGTGCCGATATGGAGTTTTATTGCCGGGGCAATCCTCTTAAAAGGCGTGGACCGCTTTACGTGGCGCCGCGCGGCCGGGGTCGTTATCGGCCTCGTGGGGCTCCTCATTATTATGCGTCCGCAATGGCAAGCCGCGCTTACAGTGCCCGCCGGCAAAATGGCTCTGTTTGGCTACTTGGCCCTGTTGTTTATGGCGCTTTGTTACGGCGTGGGGAACGTAATCACCAAAAAAATTATGGTGGATAATACCCAGCTTAATTGGGAAGCCAACACGTTTCACCAATACCTCTTTGCCGCCGTTATTTTGTGTGTGGTTTCTTTACTGACCGAGCCCGCGCCCACACTTACGGTATTTAACACAAAACTCGTACTTTCTATTCTTAGCGCGGGGGTGTTTTCTTCGGCGGTGGCATTTTTACTGATGATTACGCTGCTTCGGCGGTGGGGTGCCACGCGCATGGCGTCGGTCACGTATTTTTCGCCGATTATTGCCATGGCAACGGACATCTTGTTTCGCGGGCGCACACCGCAAAGTGTGGAACTACTTGGCATGCTGCTTATTTTTGCCAGTTTGTGGCTCATTCAAAAACCGCTTAAAACTAACTAATTTTTCCGCTTGTGCTTGGCCCTAAATATGCTAAAATGTAAGTGGTATAATTTGCACTATTTTATCAATACATATTTGTAAATTTAGGGGGAAACAGGGTTATGGCACAAAATTTGTCGTCCACATCGCTCATCAAACCGCTCGTGCGGGACCGCCAAACCGAGGCGGATATCCCGTCGGGCTATGGCAAAACGGAAAGCTATCTTTTACCGAAAGATCCGGCTTGGATGTTTTTATTTTGGGAAATTACCCAAAGCACCCTTGACTATTTAAAAAGCCAATACGGCGCCGCGCTAAACACCGCGCGCACCATTATCCGCTTGCACGACGTAACGGGTGTCACGCTTTTTAACGGTACCAACTCCGTTAAATACTACGATATGCCGGTTATTTTTGAAGCCAAAAGCTGGTATATTAACGCGCCCGAATCGGGCCGCGCGTATATTGCCGACCTCGGGTATTTAACGGACGACGGCCGCTTTATTTTAGTAACGCGCTCCAACGCCACGGCCATCCCGCCCGGCCGCGTCAGCGACGTTATTGACGACAAATGGATGATTGTAGAGGGAGATTTCCAAAAACTCTTAAAACTCTCCGGCGCCGATTACATTGGCTTAGGGGCCAGCGAGCTCATGCAAGTAGTAGGCCAACGCTGGAAACTGACCGAACTTACCCCCTCCGGCGCGCCGACTTCGTGGTCGTCTTTTGCCTTGCATTTAGACAAAGTGCAAGAGGACGAGGACATTTGGCTCAACGCCGATTGCGAAATTATCATCTACGGCTCTGCCTCTAAAAATGCCATTGTTACCATTAACGGCCAAGAAATTGAACTCAAAGACGGTAAATTTACCATTCACCGCCACTTGGCCGCAGGCGACGTGATTGATTTGCCTATCCACGCCCGTAACCAAAAAGGCGATAAAACGCGCCGCGTGGACATCAAAGCCGTGCGCGAACCGGGGAAATAAATATGGGAAACGAAAAGGGTTACCTCGCGCTCGTGCTCCACGCGCATTTGCCGTTTATCAAACACCCGGAATACCCGGACTTCTTAGAAGAAGACTGGTTCTATGAAGCCATGGTGGAAACGTATATTCCTCTCTTAAGCGTATTTGAAAAGCTTACCGACGAAGGGTGCGATTTCCGCCTCACGATGTCGCTCACACCGCCGCTGTGCAACATGATGGAGGACCCGCTTTTAATTGACCGTTTCCGCCATTATTTAAACCAGCGTGTGGAGCTTTCCGGCAAAGAAATTGACCGCACGCGCAATACGGAATTTGAGGGCGTGGCCCGCATGTATTACGACAAATTCCGCCGCTATCAAGATTTGTTTGAAAACCGCTATCACGGGCACGTGCTCCAAGGCTTTAAAAAATTTCAGGACATGGGCAAGTTGGAAATTATTACTTGCTGTGCCACACACGGCTATTTGCCCTTAATGGTACACAAAGAAAGCGTCAACGCCCAAATTAAAATTGCCGCACAAGATTACCGCGCACGCTTTGGCAAAAGCCCGCGCGGGATTTGGCTGGCTGAATGTGCCTACAACCCCGGCGACGATAAATTCTTGCGCGAAGAAGGCATCCGTTTCTTCTTTACCGAATCGCACGGTATTTTACACGGCACGCCGCGCCCGAAATACGGCGTGTATGCCCCCGTGTATTGCCCCGAAACGGGTGTAGCCGCCTTTGCGCGCGATATGGAATCGGCGCAACAGGTGTGGAGTGCCGAGTCCGGCTACCCCGGCGACCACCGCTACCGCGAATTTTATCGCGACCTGGGCTACGATTGCGATTACGACTACATCAAACCCTATTTACATTCCGACGGCGTACGCCGCAATATCGGTATGAAATACCACAAAATCACGGGCCGTGTGCCGCTCAACCAAAAGCAAGCCTACAACCCGTGGGAAGCGCGCGACGTGGCCGCCCAACACGCGGGCAACTTTATGTTCAACCGCCAACAACAAATCAAATATTTGAGCACCATTATTGACCGCAAGCCTCTGGTCGTGTCCATGTACGATGCCGAACTCTATGGTCACTGGTGGTATGAAGGGATTGATTTCTTGGAGTTTTTATTCAAAAAAATCTATTACGACCAAGACGAAATTAAGCTCATTACCCCCATGGAATATTTGCAAATGTACCCCGAAAATCAAGTGGTACAACCGTCTATGTCCTCGTGGGGCGATAAGGGCTATCACGATGTGTGGCTCAACAGCGGCAACGACTGGATTTACCGCCATTTGATTAAATCGGCCGAGCGCATGATGGAGTTAGCTAACCGCTTTCCAAACGCGGAAGGTTTACTGCGCCGCGCCTTAAACCAACTGGCGCGCGAGCTGGTGCTCATGCAATCTTCGGACTGGGCGTTTTTGATGACGACCGGCACCGCCAAAGAGTATTCCACCAAACGCACCAAAGACCACATCAAACGGTTTAACGAACTCTACGAACAGATTATCGGCAACCGCATTGACGAGGGCTATGTGTTCAACCTAGAAATGCGCGACTCTATCTTCCAACAAATAGATTACCGCGTATATAGTACGGCCGAAAAAGAAAAAGTGCTGGCGAAGTATTAAAAATTGCAGATGTGAAAACCGCCCCGTAAAAGGGGCGGTTTTTGTTTTGGAAAAACTTATTCTATACCCACCGTGGCACACATAGTTTTTGCCCCTTCCTGCATCCGTTCTACTCCAAAATGCGTTGCCCAATACTGACAAATGAGTTGAACGGTAGCTGTATCGGAAGATGCAAGACTGTGCAACGTCCAACTATTCTTTCCAATTTCTTTCCTTACATTTATCATTTCATCCTTTTGTTTAAGCAGTTTTGTTCCTTTACTATTTCCCGACATATTTATCCAACATCCTCCGCCAGAACATCCTGCATGAATCACCCCTATTTTTGTTTGACATTGCCATATTGCTAATGACGATACTCCACAGGCAAAATCAATATCTAAGTCTGCGTGCTCTCTAGGACTAGTACTAGTACCCGTAAAATCAGTAATCACTTTCGGTTGCCCGTTTGCTAATAGCCACATGTCAATCGCTTTCATATATCCATTTAGGTAAGTTACCCATTCGGACACATACGATTTTTTAACTGCTTTTTGGTACTGCGGCACCGCCACCGCCGCCAAGATAGCAATAATCAGCACCACTACCAAGAGCTCAATGAGCGTAAACCCGCCGTTATTAAATAAAGACGTCATCCCGTACTTGATGGGGCGGCCCGCAGGGTATCTTCCACGCATGCTATTTACCAACGGCAACGACAAGCGTTGAAGATCCTGAGTCCATTTGATGAAATCCCGTATTACAACCTTACGGGACGCGGCCCAAAGGTAATGGCCGCGGCTCAGGATGACTTTTATGATTTGGGTAAACCCCCGCTTACAGCTTATTTTTTTCATGTTTTCATTCTCCTTATATGATACCGTTCAAACGCGCTAAAACCTTTTATACGGCGTTTTATACAGGGCCCATACGTCCCCCCATATCCGGCCTAGTAAAATCGTACAAAAAAAAGTCAAGCCCCGAGCCGGGGCGGCCAATTTCCGCGCCGAACGTTTACATAAAAAACTTTCAGTTAGTGACCGCGAGAAGCACAGTAAAACAGGCCCCACGCGGGAGTGTACGAAGGGAAATCAGCCACTCAAACGCGCGGGCAAAGCCGCCCGCAGGGTCCGCGAGAGGCACAGTAAAGCCCCCCAAATTCGCCTAGTACCAAAGGCCCATTTCCACCTAGGCCTAAAGGCCCTCGTTTTTTATCCCACTTTCTTACTATTATATAAGTATGAAAACAGCACTAATTTGTAGAAAAACGGCCCTTTTGGCCCTTTGTTTAAGCACCGCCGTTACCGTTTTTGCGGGCGGAGGTAAAGAAGTTATCAAAACCGGTAAAGCCCTTGCACAAACCCAGCGCCCGGGCACCGTTCAACGTTTTGTATATTCCCCCCGAACGTTTTCCCATATCCGCCAAGGAATTTTGGGCGGCAAATTGGATCATGCCGTGGCTGCCCAACGTACCCTCGTAACACCTCAAGCAAAGGCAGCGGCCGACGCCGATTTGCCTGATAACAACATATTATTCAAGACGCGTATCGCGAGCGTTCCTTTGGAAAAGGAAATTCTTTTACTCATGGCCAGCGAAGAAGCTTTCTACGCGCCGGAAATTGAGGCTGCTAAACAAATCCGCCAACAAATTTTTAATAAAAAAGTCATGACGCCGGAAGGAAAAAATGAAATTTCCCAGGCGATTGTGGACCATATCAAAAACCCAACCTTACGGACCATGCTACTAAATTCTTTAGAGCGTTTTGATATTGGAAGCATGGCCTTGGATTTAATGGATTATTTCAGTCTTGATAAAACGTTTGAACAAGCCGCGTTTGATTATACCATCCGCCATCCGCACCGTATTAATTTAAATATGCGCCGCCTGATGTACAATCCCTTGGTAGATGACGGTATTAAAACCCGCTTGCGTTACTTTATTGAAGCGCCTGTGATCAGCCCGGAAAGCTATCCACAATTTCGCATAGTGTTACGGGCCGCTCATTTACAGTTTCAGTTGCGCTTATCCGCCGCCAAACAAAGTGACATTATCCAAGCCCACGCCCAATATTTGCAGGATATTACCAATCGGTTAAGTGATTTTATTGTTAAAAATAACCGCTTACCTAAATGGAATACCCGTAGCTTAAATGAACGGGAACTGTTTGATGAATTGGACTGGCTGTATGCCCACAAATCCCTCAATAATTTCGACCCGTTAACCGATTACTGGAAGGCTTTGCAAACAATCGTTGATTCGGCCCCGCCCCATATTCTCCCGCTCCAAGAAACGGTTACGTTGTATGAGGAATTTGTCAAAACAACCCACCGTACGTACCCCCATTCCGTACGCGAAAAGCTCAAAAAAGATGAAATTGCTTTTGAACAAGAAGAGCTACTGTGGGACTCTTTAGAACACTGGCGTATCCAAAATGAAAGAAAAATCCGCCTCATGTTGCAGGAAATACTTAACAAATATATGCCTAAATAACGTTACTATCACACAAAACCCCCGCTTTTGAAGCGGGGGTTTTATATGGGATAAACGGTTTATTTATATTCCAACTTTGTCAGTTTATATTTGCGCGGGCCACGGGGCAACTGGGCTTCAAACACGTCCCCTTCTTTTTTGCCCAGCACGCTGTTGGCAAGCGGAGACTTAACGGACAAGAGCCCTTTATCCGGGTTTGCTTCGGACGGGCCAACCAGCGTATAGGTAAACTCAATCCCGGCAGCTTGGTCCTCAATCGTAACCGTGGCCCCGATACGGGCCTCGCTTTTATCCACAGCTAAATCATCAGTAATCTGCGCATTACGCAGGCGCATTTCCAGCTCGTTAATAATAGAGAGCGTTTGAGCTTGTTTTTCTTTAGCGGCATGATATTCGGCGTTTTCTTTCAAATCACCTTGGGCTGCGGCCGCGCCGATTTCTTCGGCCAGTTGGGCTTTTATTTCTTTTAATTCTTTGAGTTGCAATAACAATTCTTCGTATTTTTTACGGCTTACATAGAATACTTCTGACATATATGTCTCCTTACTTTTAACAGTTTACAATTTAAAAAGCCGCATTTCAACTACCCGGTTTCTTGCTATAATAAGGATATGAAAAAAGTTTTGGCGCTGTTGGGGCTGTGGTTATTTGTAGACTTTACGGTTGACGCCCAAGCGCATAACCATATCCAAATTGCCCAGCAAAATATACCGGCCGTAGTGGCGGTCAACGTGCTGCAAAAAGACGGCGCTACCTTTACCGGGACGGGTTTGGTGCTCAGTGAAAACGGCTTAGTGGCCACCAACCGCCACGTGCTAGACAGCGCCCTCTATATCAACCTTACGTTTAACAATGGTACTATTTCGGGTGAAGCCACCCCGTTGGCGCAAAGCAACTTAGTAGATTTGGCTCTCTTGCAAATTCAAGCCCAACACCTGCCGCACGTTATTTTGGGGGATTCTGATACCGTCCAACCCGGGCAAACGATTACCGTCATCGGCAACCCGCGCCGCTTACAAAATACGGTTACGTCGGGAATTATCAGCCAAATCCGCTTGCAAAAAGATGGTACGCTGTGGCAACAAATCAGCGCACCGATTTCCCCCAGCTCCAGCGGCAGCCCCGTGTTTAATGCACAGGGAGAAGTTATCGGGATTGCCTTTGCCAGCTTAAACGCACCTGAAAACCAAAACTTAAATTTTGCAATCCCGGTTAATTATTTAAAAGAATTGCTGCAACAACAAGGGCTAACGTGGGCCCAAACCGTCCCCCCGGATGCCCCTGCGCAAAACCCCTTTGTACGCCATGTGCAAAAAGCCTGGCAAATTTTAAAACGTTTAATACACCGGTGGTGTGGCCAAACCACCTCTTAGGAGACCTATGAAAATAAAAATAGCTAAAATTGTATTTTTAGTAGTCTGTATTGGGGCTTTTTTGTTCCTTTTGCTGCCGTTTTTGGAAACAACCCGCCCGGCAGAACCTTCGCAATTAAAAGCCCAGCCGCAGGTAGCTACGGATAACCCGCTCACGGCTATTGCCAAGCGCTTACGCACCCTCTTTGGCGGAAAAGAACGTACCGCCCGCCGTTTATCCGGCAGTAATCCTGCAGCTTTACCCCACCCCGCCGATGAATTTTTAGCTGCCGCACCGGCACGTACTCCCTATGCCCCGGACACTACCTCATCCCCTGATGGACAAACCAGTTTGATCGCCATCCCTCCCGCCCAAGAACCTTTTGATTTTGGCGATGCCGCCTTCCAAACCGACGCCGGGGAATGGGTGCTGATCCGCCAGACGGCCCCGCAAAGCGGCCAACCCGGTATGCACGAAGTGAATGTGCACGATAACCCGTATGACCGCTACGTCAAACAAGAACGCGCCCAACGCGCATTAGCCAACTCCCCCAAGCCCGAAATTCCCGATTCCAAATGGGCCCGGTTGGTGCGCCCCATCAAACAATTTTTTGGCTTAGACTCCCCTACCCCGGTGGCCCCCAGCGCCGTGACAGTACAGCACACCCAAGACCCGCACGTCTATTCATTAGCCTCCGCTACAGACAAAAAGACAACCGGCTCGCGCTATCCGTCTATGGGCCCCGTCCGTTTGCCGTGGCCGGATATTACTCCCAAACAGTGGGTTATGATGACCCCGCAAGAGCGCCAGCGCGAACAAGAACGCCGCAGTGTAGCCCAATTTACAAGTTTACTTTCCGGCGAACATGCCGCCCAAGAAGCCGCCGAAATTGCCGCTGATAGCAAATACCCTAACCCCACCCGTAATAAAGAAAAACAGGAAAAAGAAGAATACAAACAGCTTATTCTGCAAGAAAATAAAGAAAAAATTAAAGAAAATCTCCTGCAAATGATTGAGCAAGAAGCCCAAGGAAAACAACCTACCGACGAATTAGCTCAAATTATCGGCTGTCACGATGCCTCTTTACCGGCCCCTTGCTCTATACCCGGGCAGGAACCTTCTTTTCAAGAGCAAAAATTACCACAAGAAATTTTAGAACAAGAACAGCAACTCAATGCACAAACTTTCTTTGAAAATACCCAATATGTGCTCCCCAAAGGGCTACCCATCCTCCCCGTGTTTGGCCCTACTTCCATCGAAACCTTCCAAACTTTGCGAGAATTACAGGAAGGTTCCGAGCAAGCAACCGGTAAAATCTATCCTTTCTTGTACAAACAACAGCAATGTGATAAGCAAGATTGTTATTGGATCCCTGCCACCGCACAGGCCGACCCCAAGTTGAGTGATTCGGTAGAAGCCTTTGGCGGGCAGATAAAATATGATCCTTTAAATATCTATGACTCAAACGAAGAATTCTATGCACAGGAAGCCATTAGCCAACTTTCCGACGATACACCACCGGAAATAATTGAACAAGTCCGGCAAAGAGCATTAGAAGAATATAGGAAAAACCGTACAAATTTTGTGCCTGTAGCGGCTGAACAATTACAACAAATTAGTCCCAGCGATTTATCTCCTGCTGACCCCGCCCATCCAGCCAATACAGCAAACACATCCGCGGTTATTTATCTAACCGATACAGGACGTGCAGCAGATATGGCTAAAATTTTAAAACACCCATATTTTTTGCGAGGCAAACAACCGCTTTCCTCGTTGCCTGCCACTCCGCAAGTGGCGGTGGAAGCCGGGCATGTAATTACCGATTCGGCCAGTGAAACAGTCAATAAAACAAAAGATGAAGTGAAAAAAGTAATAACCCCCTTGCTGCAAGAAAATATTAGTAAAAATTTAAAACAACAAGTAACTAATCCCAATAAGCAGGACCTTGTAAAGAGCAACGGCAAAAAAAGTTTCACTAAAAAAACCAGCAAATAATATGTTTTTCAACTTAAAATTGGGTATAATTTAAGAGCAGGGGTTTCGTATGCGCGCGTACGCGTTAGCCCAAGGAGACAAAATGAAAAAATGGATAATTCCCTTTATTTTTTGTATGTGCTTACTGGCAAGCGCTTGCCACAAAAAAAATACGTATGACCGTAACGACCCCAAAGAATCCTATGAGCGTTTTATCAATGCCCACGTGTTTGCCGCTTGCGAACAATACACCAAACCCTATGCCCGCTATTCGTTAGCAGAGCTTATCCAACGCCCCGCCAACAATTCCCCGTACTACAAAATTAAATTTGTAAACGGGCCGTGTAAAGGGCTTAGCGTATGGACCACGCACGTAATTACCAAAACCCACCCGGTGGAAGATGCCCCCCTCATTGAAACCGGCACCATGGTCATCCGCAATTTTGATAACCCCAAAAAACAAGATATCAACCTGACCGACCACTGGAACGTAGGCGTTGTGTTAGGTACCGACCGTGCCCAAAAAGGAATTTTGGACATTGGCTTCCCGCGTGACAAAAACGACTTTTTCCCCGCGCGCGAAAGCGTCTATGTGCACAATGTCCGCACGATTGAAAAACCCGATTTTAAAGACATTCGCAATTTTATTAACTAGGAGAACTTATGAAATTAACCCGCTTACTAGCTGTATTATGTTCGTTATGTGTGGCCCCTGTGGCCTTTGCCGCCGACGGGGACCCCATTTCTACGGAAACGATGGTCATTGACGTCCCTACCGCCGAAGTGTATGACCGTTACCAGGCTTCTTTTTTGACACGTGTGTACGAACACGGCACCGTCATGGAAAGCATTGATTTTGGGGTGTATCCGCGCATCAATATCGGCGTAAGTTTAGCCATTGATAACTGGATTGGCTCTTCCCATTCCGTCAAAGTCTTAAACCCGGATTTTCAAGCCAAATGGAAAGTGTATGACGGTAACTTGTATTTGCCTGCCATTGCTATCGGTTACGACGGCCGCCGCTACGGGTACGGGTACGATGAAGAAAACCGCGACTATGTAGGCCACAGCACCAAACATTACCTAGATGACCGCAAAGGCGGTTACGTTACCCTAACACGCGAAATTTTCACCCCCGGGTTAGCCTTAACCGCCGGGTTAAATATGTCCGACTTTGATTTTGATGACCTGTATATGTTTACGGGCCTGTATTACAAAATTATCCCACAAGCCACCTTCCTGACCGAATGGGATAATATCCGCAATATCCGCGATTCCCGCTGGAATATTGGCGGCCGCTTTTACCTGCACCCGTCGTTGGCACTAGACGCATTGTTCCGCCGCGTGGGCCGCGGGGACGAAAGCGAACGCGTCTTGCAACTGCGCTACGTAACTACATTTTGAGGTCTTGTATGGCAGAAAAAGCTCCTTTCCAGCGCCGCACTATTTTTATTAAAAAATCGCTACAGTTGCGTTACATGCTCCTGATTGTAACGTGCGTACTGTGCGGCTTGGCCATTATGGGCCTGGAATTGGCTGCCACCTTAAATGAATTGTTTGATGCATACCCGGTACTCATGCAACCTATCTATAACGGGTTTGGCGATATTGTATCTTCGTTCTTCTACAAAATAGCCATTTATATTCTGCTGGTCGTTATCATTTCGGCGATTGTTTCCCACAAAATGGCCGGCCCGGTATACCGCTTTGAGCAAACCTGTAAAGCCATTGCTAAAGGAGATTTCTCCCAACGGGTGCACTTACGCAAAGGGGACCGCCTAACCGATCTACAAGACGAATTTAACAAAATGATGGACGTAGTGGAAAACCACATCCGTAATAAACCGTTGCCTTAATCTTATGAAAAAATTATTTTTCCTACTGTGCAGCTGTTGTTTCGCCTGGAGCGTATCCGCCCAAAGCAATTACGGGGTGCGCTTTTCCAGTTTACTTAGTGATGACCTTACCTTGGAAAATGCCATCCGCTTAGGGTTAGAGAACAACTCCCAATTTTTAACCGCCCGGCAGGATATTACCATTGCCGAACAACGCCTCAGCGAAGCCAAGCTGCGTCACTTGCCGCAGTTTGCCTTGCAAGGCACCGCCAGCTGGTACAGGGCCGATTCGGCCATGGTTTTGCCCGAGGCTGGCATCAGCCGTTTATTGCCGCCTTCCAATAACTTGGAATATGACAGCTTTTACGGTGTAGGCATTACCGCTACCCAATATCTTTATTCCGGCGGACGTATTAACGGCACGGTCAAATTGGCACGTACTAATTTAAAACAGGCTCAAAGCCGCTACGAAACGGTTAAAAACGCCGTCGTATTGGATATTAAAACCTCGTTTGCCCGCTTACTCTGCGCGCAAGAAAATGCCACCCTCACTGAACGCTTATACAAAGCCGTAAAAAAATGGTACCTCTCGCAGGACGGGTGGACCCGCATCCGCCAAATTGCGTTGCAAGCCCAACTGCAAGCGGCCGCCAGCGAGGCCCAAAATGAACTCTCCAACGCCCGCCTGGCCATGCTGGTCAGTTTAAATAAAGAAATCAATGCCCCGCTTACCATTTCCGGCTCGTTGGACCCGGTGCAAGTACAGGGGGATCTACCCCATTTTGAGCTGTGGGCCACCGAATTTAGGCCCGAATTAAAATCCGCTATTTATGCCTTGGAGTTAGACAGCATTGCCATTGACTTAGCGCTGTCCAAACGCTACCCCGACGTGTTAATCAATGCAACGTATGAACGCATCGGTGATAAGGACCTCGACGACCGTAACAAACAAGTATCTTTAGCCGTACGCCTGCCGTTGCCTTATACCTTCTCACAACAAATGACCCAAAAGAAGGCACAGCAACGTAAAAGTACCTTGCGCCGCGCGGCCATTGAAGATGAAATCCGCGTGCAAGTCACGCAAAGTTATGGGCAAATGGCCTTCTGGCAACAGGAAGTGCTCACGCGGCAAGAAACATACAAGACGCTTTCTCAATTAATAGAACAAAATTTAAAAAACACACCCAAAAGCGGGGTATCCGGGTTAGAAGCCCTGCAGAATTACCTGCAAACGGCCCAAAGCTATTTGCAGGCCCTGCGTGAAAATCATATCGCCAAGGCCCGCCTGGAATGGGCCATTGGTAAGGATTTATAATGTTTCCCGCCCGGCAGATTTTCCTGGCTTTGTTAAGCGGGCTTTGTTGTCTGCCGGTTATGGCGCTTACACCCGCTACGGATGATGAAATTTTACGCCAATTTATGTGGCAACGCTTTGTGGAACTGCCCAAAGATGTACGCCCGAAAATCGGCGTGGCTCTTTCGGCGGGCGGGGTGCGCGGGTTTGCGCATGTAGGCGTACTGGAAGTATTTGATAATGCCCGCTTGCCGGTGGACTACCTGGCCGGGACATCTATGGGCTCGGTAGTAGGCGGCTTTTATGCCGCCGGGCTCCCTACGGACGAACTATGGGAACTGGGTGAACACATTACCCTTAAAACCATTACGCCCGATTTTAACGTCATGGGCTTATTTCGTTTTTTGTTTGCCCGCAAATTGCCCACTTCGGCCAATTTAGCTAAATTTTTTGAAGAGCACCTGGGCGACAAACAAATTGAAGATTTAACCATTCCGTTTTCGTGCTCAGCTATGGATATTAAAACCGGTGAGCGGGTGGTATTTAACTCGGGGCCGCTCGCCATTGCCGTGCGGGCCAGTATGAATTTGCCCGGCGTATTTGAACCGGTACAGTACCGCCATCGGGCGCTGGTAGATGGCGCCGTGTTGGATTATCTGCCTGTAGATTCCGTCAAACAAATGGGGGCAGACTATATCATTGCTTCGGTGACGCCGCTTGATTTTTCTTCCAAAATGCCTTCTTCCATTTTGGGCTACGTCAACCGTGTCAGCGACGTGCGCGCCGCCGCCATGATTGAAGAAGAATCCAAAAATGCCGATTTTGTGATTACCAACCGCGTGTTAGATACGGGCACACTGGAACTTAAAAAACTGCACCAAGCCGGGGAAGTGGGCGTGAAAGAGGCTTTTCGCAATTTGCCCGCCTTGCAAGAAGATATATTATTGGAGATGCTACCTTATGTATTTAAAGAATAGAGGACTCATTCTTGCATTGGCACTGCTGCTAAGCGGATGCTCCACCGGATTTTTAGGCTTAGGCCCTACAGGGGACCGCAAAGAATATGTCCGCGCGCGCAATTTGTATGACTCTCAACAATATACCCAAGCCGTCCAAGAGCTGACCAACTACATTTACAAAGCCGGTAACGTCAAACGCCGCGAAGCCCGCGCCTACCGCTTGCTGGGACAGAGTTACGAACAGCTCGGCCTGCTGAGCAAAGCTCTGGAAACGTATTTGGAGGCCTTAGAGTTCCACCCCAAAAATATTCCGCTTCTACGGGAAGCCGCCGGCTTATACCAACGCACCGGACTGACCGATAAATCCCAACAGCTCTATGACCGCGTATTAGAACAGGACCCCGATAATTTAGACGCACTGGCCGGGCAGGCCGAAAATTACCGCGCGTTTGGTTTTTACTCCAAAGCGCGTTCGTATTATGACCAATTTTTTGAACTCAATCCCTCGGCCGCACCGTATTACCGCGCGCAGTATGCTACCACGTTTTTAAACCAAAGCAATTATCCAATGGCTTTTATCCATATTACCATGGCCTTAGCTGAGGACCCCGACCAGCCGGACTACTGGCTGGTAAGTGCCAAAGCTAATTTTGGTATGGGCCGCTTGCCGGATGCATTAGCCGATATAGATACCGCTTTATTATTAGCCCCGGAACGAACCGATTTACATTTTTATAAAATAATCGGCCGATACCAAGCCGGGCATTATGAAAAATCATTACAAGAAGCCCAGGAGCTCTTAAAAATACACCCGCAAGAGCCGCTGGGGCTTTTGTTACTCGCCCTTAACGAACAAAAACTGGGTTTTTTTGCCCGTGCGCGCAGACACTTACGGCAAGCCGCCGCACAGGACCCCCAAAGTTTTGTCGGCCGCGTGGCCGGTAAGTTACTAATAGAGTGGAAATAAAAAAATTTAAACGTGCTTTGACAAAAGAGTTCATTGTAAAATGAGCTCTTTGTTATTATAAAGCATTATCCCTGAATTTATTTCAGGGTCTTCGACGCTTGTAGTTGCTGTTAACAACCTGCGTGGAAGATCCCGAAACAAGTTCGGGAATAATCCTATTTTATGTTATAACATAGGTACAATTTTTTCACCTGTTTTTGGAACCGTATGTGGAATACGGATCGCTTGTAAAAGGCATAAAGGAAGTCCAAAAACAGCTGTTTTAGGCACAAGGTGATGAGAAGTCATGAGCTCATCGCCTTGTGCCGAGTGTTTATCGTGCAAACGATAAGCCGCGGCTGTTATTGTTTGGGTTACTTCCTTTAGCTCAATGGTGATGGCCGTTTTGTATGGTTTCATAAGCGGAAAAATTGGAATTAAAACACAGGAGAACTCTTATGAAATCAATAACACACATTAAAATAGTCATCCTGAACTTGATTCAGGATCTTCAACGCTGGCTGTTGTCGTTATTAAACGGCATGCGTGGAAGATTCCAAATCAAGTTTGGAATGACAGCTTTATTTAATAACGGCGGCTTTACCCTCATTGAGCTGTTAGTCGTCGTCCTAATTACCGGCGTTCTAGCCGCAGTGGCACTGCCACAGTACAAAGTAGCTGTTACAAAATCGCGCGTGGGTGCCATGCTTAGTTTAGTAGCCAGCCTTGCCGCTGCGGAAGAAAGTTATTATTTAGCCAACGGACCCTATGCCACAAACATGAGCCTTTTAGACATAGACATACCTCAAGAATGTATCCCAATAGAAGGATCTGAAGGGAAACACTACTCCTGTGGAAAATATTTTGCATTAGGCTTTGACCCCGCAGGATCAATTAGCGTAAATTATTGCCCGGACTATAATTTAACATGGGAAGATTGTAAAACTTATTGGGATTTTCACATTCCTTTCCGTTTACAACATTGGCCTTATTCAGACAAAGGAATACGTAAATGTGCGGTCAAAAACAATTCTAAACTTGGCAAAGCAGTTTGTGCTAATTTAGCCGGATTTGAATGTAGCGGTTGTTAAACTACCCCCCGGCAAAAACCGGGGGGTAGTTTTACGGCTTCTTAACAAAGGGCGCTTTGTCGGCTTTCTTATTATCCGGGCCCAGGTCTAATTCCTCTAGCAAAAGTGCCGGGGAAATCACGCTTTGCGAGGGGAGTACCTCTCTAAACAATCCCGTCGTCGTCTGCGTGACAAACGGGCTGTCGCCCGCGGCGCGGATATCGCGCAAGGCGCGAGGGGTCAAATCGTTGATTTGCAAACCGTACACGGGCTCGGTCGTGCCGTCCACATACAAGCGCTGGGCAAAAGCAATCGTGCGGTCATCCCCCGTCGGGAAATCATACAAAATATACCCATAGTCCAGCTCTAACTCTTTGCATTTTTGAATGAGCTCATCTTGCAGTTCTTCCCAAGTTTTCGGGGCTTGGGCCTTTGCAAACAAATTAGTCAGGCGCTCGCGCGGGAACGAATACGGCGTCAAACGTGCGTGCCCATTGCTCACAGCCCCCTTTTCAAGCGGGCGGCTGGTACGCGGCAAGGCTACCAACTTGCCGTGAGCTGTTAATTGCAAGGGCTCGGCCGCCACACCTTCGTCATCTACGGGCATAAAACCGCCCAGCGGCCACCCTTCATAAAAATCCCACTCCGGCCGGTCATACAAATCAATCACGGGGGAAATCACCCGCTGGTCCAGCTTATCCCCCAACGTTCCATTTTTTTCCACCGTTTCAACTTTTTCGGGCAGCAGCGGCTTTAAATTTTGGATATTTTTGACAAAAACCTCATTTAAAAACGGCCCGGCCGCTTGCGGCGCTAAAAGTACCGGCCCTAAATAATTTTGGGCCTCCACAGCCTTATAAGAGGTTTCCAAATCCGCTAAAAATTCATCTGTCTTGGCAGACAGCCAATCGTGTTCTTCGGGCCCGCTGTTTTCCCCCCACGTCAGCCAAAATTCTCGCGTGCGGTTTTGTTTAAAACCGGCTTTGTTACGCAGTTTGGCTTTCCATTGTACGTGCACTGAAGGAAACGACACCTGGTAAAACCCGCCTAAGCTGTTTAAGTAATACACCTCTTGCACTATCGGTGTAAGGGACATATAAAACTGTTCTAAAAACGGATATTTTTGCCCACGGGCCGAAAATTCACGCACCCAATCCGTCAGTATTTTTGCGGAGAATTTGGGCAAGGCTTGTATTTCTTCTACATACGAGCTTTGCTTGTGCGGTACAAAATCGGGCAAGGCCGTTTTTTGGTCAGTGGCTTTGGTGCGCAAATAGGCTTGCTTTTGTTCATACACCTCAGAGGCAAACACATAGGCCTGGTCGGTCAGTTGCCACAAATTTTGGCGGATGCCCTCATAGCCTTTGGGGATCTCAATAAACCGGCGCGCACGGTAAGCGTTTTGGGCATAATAGGAATCGTGCACGTAGCCCATCTCATTTTGTTTGACGGTGCCCACATCTACCCACACATAGGCCGATAAAATGCTGTCGCGCCGTTGGCCGGCCAGCGCCGCCCCTAACGAGGCCGCCACCGTGGGATAAAGCTGTAAATTTTCCAATTTGTACGCTATATAGAACGGCTTGGGACTACCGGGTTGCCGCAGTTTTTTAAGCGAGCGGTCCATCTCTTTTTTCATGGCTTTAAAATACATATTGTTGGGTAGTTCGGCCATTTTAGCCGGGCTGACTTGCCACTGAGCCGCACACACGGAGCTGACTATGCCTGCCAAAATAATTGTAAAAAGTAGCTTTTTCATTTTCCCTCCGCAAACGGCGGCGGCAGCAAGGGGGGCTTGCTGTCCGATTTGCCTGTTTTTTCCAACTCCAAGCGGCGCAAGAGTACGCTGGGCGCAATACCGGATACCGGCACCCAGCCGCTCTCGGCCCCGCACGAACCGTTAAACACATCATAATCATCCGCGGCGGCAATCACTTCTTTAAAACTTACCAGCGGCGTGCCCACCATATCCACCCCGCGCACGAGCTCTTTGCGCCCGTCCGGGTAGATGCGGTACATGAAGGTAGGTGTTAATTTGAAAGCCTGCGGTAAATTCGTTTCCGTGAGGGTAAATCCACCGGATAAATCCTCAATAATAACCCCGTACGGCGCATTTTGCCGTTTTATTTCGGCTAAGAGTTGTTTTTCCAACTGCTCATACGGCATAGTTTGGCTGGCAATTACCCGCGTGTTTCCCATGCGCGCCACCGGACGTTTGCCGTCGTCCCCGCGGCCGTGGCCATTAGACGCCGGAAATCCTTTGACGGGGCTGGAGCTCATCAAAAAGTTTTTCAAAATCCCGTTTTCCACTAGCACCACCGGGCGCGCTTTGACACCCTCATCATCATAATAATAAAAGCCGCGCAACGGGATATTATTAAAAGAAGGAAACGTGGCATCATCCACAATAGTAAGCAAGGGCGACACCACTTGCTGGCCCATTTTATCGGTAAACGTTTTGCCAAACGAATCTTCTTTTTGACGGTGCCCTTCCACGCGGTGCCCCAACACCTCGTGCACAAATACAGCCATGGCACGGTTTTTCAAAATGGCGGGTACGGTAACCGGGTCCGCTTCCGGCGCTTTGGACAGGGCTTCCAATTCCTTAATGCTTTGTTGTACATCCGCTAACAATTTTTCTTCGCTGGGCAGTTGTGCGTCGTCTAGCACGTCATAAAAACCCGAACGGACAAATTGGGCACCGTCGGCAGATTGGCCGGAAATTTCATAATGAAGCCGCGCCAAGCGCACGGGCACTTTTAAGCGCGTGCCCACGGAATCCACAAAATAGCGCTGCGTGTTTTGCATGGAAAAACGGAAATCGCTCTCCAACACAAACGGTTTGTTGGTGGTCAAGCGCGAGGCTTTAATAAGCAACTCTTTAATGTGTTTTAAATCAAAGGAAAGCGGCTGTTCTTCGGCACAAAAGGTTTCTTTGGGTGGGAATACAAAATCGGGCGAATCGTCCGCGCGGACAGAGGCGGTTTGCGCGTCGGCCTTGACGCGGTTGAAATCTTGCTGGGCCTCTTCCACAGCTTGTTCGGTAGCGTTCCATACGGCGGTGGTAAACGCGTGCGGATTCTCTTGCCACAACGGCACATCCGCGATCGTAAGGTTATAATAGGTGCGGTCTTTTTTAAGCGTGCGGGTGTTATCCATACGCAAACTGCCCGCCCGCGGGAACACCTGCAAAAAAGCCTCCTTGGAAATTTTTTCACGTGATAAAGCACCGTCTTGTGCGCCAAGCTGCACGGTTTCTTCTTCCGTGTACGTATAGGACAAATAATAAATGGGCGGATTTTGTTTTTGAAGCGTTTGCATAGAACGCTTGAGCTGGGCGGATAATAATACGAGCGGTTTTTGCGCGTTAATGTCGCACGTTTGGGCAGCGTGCATGGGGAGCGCACACCCTATCAAAAGTAAAAATAAACATTTTTTCATAGAGTTATTTTAGCATAAAGCAGTAGCACGACGACACTAAAAATGCTAGAATAATTAAGGTTGCTGAGGTAGCTCAACTGGCAGAGCAACGGTTTTGTAAACCGTAGGTTGTGGGTTCGATTCCCATCCTCAGCTAAAAAATTTCCCGCCGTGTGCGGGATATTTTTTAGCTTGGCAGCGCACCCACTGCTGGGTGCGCGATTGGGAAGCGAAAGCCGGAGCCTTATGCGAGTTTGAACGAAGTGAAAGGCGAGCATGGCGAGGCGGGGTCGCGAGCGCCGCACGTCAGTAAGGCGACTTGTGACCGCTTCCCATCCTCAGCTTTTTTGCTGCCCTTTTTGCCCGCATACTTTGTCCTCGCTCATAAAGCACTTTATTTCAGTTTTCCCAACAATAATAGGTTCCCTCATTGGGAACGCTCAAACCAGATTCTTGCTTGCAAACTTGTGAAGCTATATTCTCTCCGTAAGATTCACAGCATTGTTCTCCGTTTATTTTTAAACGATATCCTATTTTGCCGGAGTAAGCACAAAATGTAGTTCCATTTAAACTCCAACAATGACGATTCCCTCCAAAAAAATAGGATACACCTTCGTGTTTGGTATAAGAAATAGCAATACTTAATTTGTCAAAATCACTTGTATAATTCCCATTAGCTAAATAATAACCTCTTTCGGCATCTGAAATCGCCCGAACTAGCGGCTTTAATGTGGCATACCGGCTTTTAAGCACCGCTTTTTGGTATTGCGGCACGGCTACCGCCGCTAAAATGCCAATAATTAACACGACAACTAACAACTCAATGAGCGTGAAACCCCGCCGGATGTGTTTGTGTTTCATAAGTTTTTCCTCTCTTTTTGTTTTTCAATTTTCCGCTTATGAAACCACACAAAACGGCCCTCATTGTTGAGTCACGATAAGATTCCCAAACAACAACAGCCGTAGCTTGTTACTTGCATAACAAACGTTCAGCATAACACCTCCAAGGGATCGGCTCGGAAACGTTATGCTTATTAAAGGCTGTCTTTGGCTTATCGTGAGGCCTTACTAGGCCAACCCGTATTCCACATACGGTTCCAAAAACAGATAAAATTGTAAAATCATTATAGCATAAATTTAATTTCGCGTGATTTTATATAATAACACTATGGAACCTGTAACCTCTGCCGTCTCTTTTGGGATGTGGCTGGCGTTTTGGATTACCGTGCTGGCCGCCTTGTTTATTGATTTAACCGTGCTTAACAAGCACCATGGACATGTGTCTATCAAAGAAGCCGCCGTTATGGTGTGCGCGTGGGTGTCACTGGCGCTACTTTTTGGCGGGGCCATTTGGCTCTTTGAGGGCCCGCAACACGCGCTTGCCTTTTACACGGGCTATGTGTTGGAATACTCTCTCTCTATAGATAATATGTTTGTGTTTATCCTCATTTTCAGCTACTTTGCCATCCCGCACGGTTTGCAACCCAAGGCTCTGTTGTGGGGTATTTTGGGCGCGGTCCTATTGCGCTTCTTGTTTATTTTTGTGGGCGTACAGCTGATTTCACTTTTTTCGTGGACGATTTACGTGTTTGGCGTTCTGCTCATTTTTACGGCGGCCAAAATGCTCCTTCAAAAAGAGGACGACGAATTTGACCCGTCCAACTCTTTGCCGCTTAAAATTTTGCGCAAATTTATGCCGCTAAAAACCGATTACCACGGCGAAAACTTTTTTATAAAAGAGGCCGGCAAATGGTTTGCCACACCCTTATTTGCCGCCGTTCTCGTTATTGAAATGAGCGACCTTATTTTTGCGGTGGATTCTATCCCGGCTGTGCTGTCCATTACGCAAGATACGTTTTTAGTTTATTCGTCTAACATTTTTGCGATTATCGGCCTGCGCTCGCTGTATTTCCTACTTTCGGGCATGGCGGGCAAGTTCCCGTATCTCAAGTACGGCATTTCGGTCATTTTATTTTTTGTGGGTGTGAAAATGATCCTTTCGCACTATGTTAAAATACCGATTGTGGCCTCGCTGGGCGTGATTGTGGGGCTACTGGCACTTTCTATTGTAGCGGGCAAAATTTTCCCGCCAAAAGAAACGGTTAAATAATTAACCCATAGAGCGGGCAGCATTTCCCCAAACACCGGGTAGTATAGAAGATAGGATAATTTTTCAAAATTAGCACCGGGCAAAACTAAAAGTAGGCTGACTTTTCAAATTTGAGGCAAATTGAAACTGTAAGTTTGCCCGTAGCGTACGTCCGCCGGACCGCGCGTAGCGCGGCAAGTACGCAAGGGCTAAGTCGGTTTCAAGGTGCCCAAATTTGGAAAATTGTTGCCGGGATATAACGTTTCATCGCGGGGAGTCGTTTTCCCCCCCTTGCCAGCAGCCCTTAAACTTTATATAATAACTTAACGAATTTATCTTACTAAGGAAGGAATCATTATGGCTTATAAATGTGCAGTCTGTGGCAAAGCCTCCGTCTCCGGCGGTTCTTACAGCCACTCCAACATGCGGACGAAAAGAAGCTTTAAACCGAACCTGCAAAAACAAAAAATCGTTTTGGACGGCAAAACCCAAACCGCCTACGTTTGCACGGGTTGTATTAAAAGCGGTTTAGCCAAAAGACCGGCTAAATAACTCTTTTTGTACCAAACTTGCGCCCGTGCTGCCGTTAGCGCGGGCGTTTTGATTTTTAAGCAGTTTTGACCGATTTTAAGACGTTTTTTAGGGGTTTAACATGATTTGTAAACACACGTCCGCGGCCGTTGTTTTGGGGTTGCTGACTCTCTTTTTTTCGTACGCGCGCGCGGAAGAGCCGCTCCCGGAGCTGGACCCAATCGGCCCGTGGATGATTTGTAACATTTCCGTGGACGGCCTTAAAAATATCCGCAAAAAAACCGTAACCAAGGCCGCCCACTCCAAAAAAGGCGAACTCTACGAACGCATCACCGTTTCCGAAGATGTGCAAGATATTTCCGGTTTAGGCAGTTTTGATTCCGTGGAAATTGACATTTCCCCTATGCCCGGCACGCGCAAGGATAAAGAATCCGGCACGTCGTATCAATGCCACAAAATCACGTATTTGGTTAAAGAAAAACCGATTTTTGACCGCCTTACCTACGAGGGCCGCAAGCACCTAGGCAAAGGAGCCATTACCCAAGCCATGACGCTCAAAATCAAAGACCCGTTTAACGAGGCCAAGCTGGAAAGTGACCTCTCACGCATTACCGCCAAATATGCCGAAAAAGGCTACGTCAACGCCAAAGTGGCGTACCAAACCGAAGTGAACGAAAAACTGGGCGTCGTGTATGTGAAACTGCTTATTGACGAAGGGCAGCGCGTACGCGTCAAAGAACTTAACTTAGACACCAACAACGTACCCATGGAACTGCCCGCCAAAAAGATTATCAAAAAAGCGTCCAACCGCCCCGGTAAAGTGTTTAAGCCGCAAAATTTGCAGAAAGACTGGGTCAAAATGATGCTCTACGGCCGCAACAAAGGATACAGTGAATTTAACTTATCGCAACCCGATATTACCTATAACGACGAGAAAAACGAAGCCTTTTTAACCTATCACCTGACCGAAGGACCGCAAGTGGACTTCGGCACTGTTACTTTTGACGGCAACAACGTCTTTACCCCCGAGGAGCTTAACAAACAAGTCCTTTTCCGCAAAGGGCACCGCTATAACCAAAAAGACTTTGACGACACCATTTCTGCTATCCAGGAACAATATGCCGACAAAGGATATTTGCAAGCGCAAGTGGTCCCCGTTAAAGACATTCAAAACGGCATTTTAAACCTAACCTTTGACATTACCGAGGGGCACATTTTCTACATTGACCACGTGGACGTAACCGGCTATGAACACACCAAAAAATACGTGTTCACGCGTGAAATTACCATTAAACCCGGCGATTTGTACGACAACTCCAAAATTAAACGCAGCCAAACCAAAATTATGAACTTGGGTTTCATTAACGACGTGCAAATCGGCCTGCAACCCACGGCCGAGCCCGACAAAGTGGACCTGGATTTTAACATCGTGGAAGGCCGCCCCGGTATGTTTACGGCCGGGCTTGCCATGAGCTCTATGGACGGCTTATACGGCGAGGTTTCCATTAACCACTTAAATTTATTCGGCCGCGCACAGCGCCTCTCTTTACGTACCATGTTCGGTAAAGAAATTTTAGATTATACGCTTAGCTGGTCCACACCGTGGATTTTTGATAAACCCATTTCCTTCGGCACGGATTTATTTAACACACGCCGTTACCGCTCGTTCTCTACCGAAAACCGCGCCTATACCGAAAAACGTATCGGCGGACGCGTGAAAGTCGGCCCGCGTTTTAATGACGATATTTACTTGTTGTCACTCGGGTATTCGTTTGAACACATTGATATTTACGACGTAGAACAACAATTTCAATGCAAACCCGGGCAAGATCCGGCCACCTGTATTGAAAAAGGCACCACAAACCTTTCCACCATTAGCACCGACTTTGCCATTGATACCCGCGACAACATGTGGGACCCCACCCGCGGGTGGCGTAACTCTCTGGGCTTGGCCTTAGCCGGCGGCCCTGTCGGCGGGGATTTGGATTTGTGGTACTTAACCGCCCGCTCTATTTTCAACCATACCGTGCTTAACATTGGCGGCAATTACCCCATTGTATTTGTAATTTCTAACAAATTCGGCTCGGTACGCCCCTATGGCCGCACGCAGGAAGTACCGCCTTACGAAAAATTCTTTTTAGGCGGTGCCGATACCATCCGCGGCTATGAACGCGCGGGCGAAATCGGCCCCCAATACGGCGGCACCACGTACTACGTCATGAATGCGGAACTGCGCTTCCCCATTGCGCGCGAAGGACGGCGCAACATGGCCCAGTTTGCCTTCTTCTATGATTTGGGTAACTCGTGGGATCACGCGTCGGATTTGGACTTTAAACTCGGCCCGAATACCAACCAGTTTAAATCCGGCGTCGGGGTGGGGTTACGCTTAACCACGCCATCACTGCCGATCCGCATTGACTGGGGGTACGGGTTGAACCACAAATCCGGAGAGGACCGCTCGCACTTCTACTTTAACATCTCCAACATGATGTAAGGGGTTTATGAAACACAGCGTTTTAGCACTTTTACTACTCGGCTTACTCACAGGAACCGCAAGCGCCCAAGAACTGGCGCTTAGCGAAGAAGAAAACGCCGCGGTGGCCGCTATTTTGGCTAAAACGCAAACGCCCCCCAAACCCGAGGACCATCTCCCCGCCCCGCAAGCGGCGCAGGACGAAGTAAAAGAAGAACTGGACGCCCAGGACCCGCCGCCACAGCCCGACGACGAAAAGGCCCCACAAAAGTGCCTGACCGTAGCGTTTATTGACATTGACGAGGCCTTTAACGCGCACCCGCGCACGGTGGCCGTCAAAGAGCAAATCCGCTTGAAAATTTTGTCCAAAGAGGACGAGGTGGACAGCGCCAAACGCTTAATTTCCGCTTTAAACGAAGAAAACAGCCGCCTCATGGGGCTGCTACGTCAATTAAAACCATTTTATGAACGCATTGTAGTAGAACCGCACGAACTGGCCCCCCGCCCGCCGGAAAATGCAGACGAGCTGGAACTGGGCAACGTCCTAAACCGCTTGACCTTTGCCGGCACGGATGTATTTTACGCCACACCGTTAAATACCCCCGCGCAGCTGGAAGATTTAAAAACGCGCATTGGGTCCAACAAGCGCATGATTGAGGAGCGCAGTTTCTTTATTGATAATTACAAAGCCCAAACGCGCGAAGAAATTTTAAAGTTGGAAGAACAAGAAGTCAAAGAAATCTTAACAGACATTTACTTGGAAATTAAATCCTTTGCCCAAAAACGCAACATTGGTGCCGTGGTGCGCAAAGATGAAGTGCTCTACGGGCAAAAACCGGTCAATGTAACCAAAGATTTCATTAACCGCTTGAAAAAGGCCAAAAAATACCGCAAACACGCAAAATGAGGTGACTTATGAAAGCTCTTACCCTGGAAGAAATTACTAAAATTACCCACACGCAGGCCAGTGCCGCCACAGGCGTGCAAATTACGGCACTCTGCTCCTTGGAAAACGCGCACGAAGGAGGCGTGTGTTATGTAACGTCGCTGGAAAAACCCGAACTGTTGGAAAAACTAAACGCCTCGGCCGTGTTTGTGCCGGCCACCGCCAAAGATCAAAAACTCCCCTTCAAAGGCGTTTTATTGTATGCGGACAACCCCGAGTGGGCATTCGTGCTTTTGACGCGCTATGTGGACGCACAATTTCAAAAATATACCCCCGGTATTCATCCCACTGCCGTGATTAGTCCAAAAGCTACCTTGGGCCAAAACGTCAGCGTCGGCGCGTACAGCGTGATTGAGGACGGGGCCAACATCGGCGACAATACCGTCATTTTCCCGCAGTGCTACATTGGCAAAGACGTGACAATCGGCAAAAACTGCACGCTTTATCCGCAAGTGGTCATCCGCGAACAATGCGTGCTCAAAGACTACGTCATTTTGCAGGCCGGGGCCAAAATCGGCAGTGACGGCTTTGGCTTTATGTTCCACGAAGGCCGCCACCAAAAAATCCCACAAATCGGCAACGTAGTCATTGGTAACGACGTGGAAATCCAATCCAACAGCTGTATTGACCGCGCCAAAATTGCCAGTACGGTAATTGGCGACAACACCAAAATTGATAACCTGGTGCAAATCGGACATAATGTGCGGGTGGGTATGAGCTCCATTTGCTGTGCACAAGTGGGCGTTGCCGGCACCACCGATATCGGCAACGGTGTCATTTTAGCCGGGCAAGTGGGCCTGGCGGGCCACATGACCATCGGCGACCGCGCGCAAGTGGGGGCCCAATCAGGCGTGATGACATCCATCCCCGCCGGGCAAATCTATTTTGGCTACCCCGCCATGCCCCAGCGCGAAGCGTTTAAACAGCAAGTCATCTTGCGCAAATTGCCACAAATGTACAAAGAATTTCAAAATTTTCAAAAAGAAACGGCCGCCCTTAAAAAGCTCTCTTTTTGGGGCCGGCTTAAAAAACTATTAGGACGTTAAGTATGAGAAAAACGATTCAACAACCCGCCGTGGTAAAAGGGCCCGGTTTACATACCGGCGTACCGGCCACCCTCACATTTAAACCGGCTGAAAACGGCATTACGTTTTTACGGACCGATTTGCCCGGTTCCAAACCCATTGTAGCCCATGTAAGTAACGTAAGCTCCACCTTGCGCGGTACGAACCTTAAAAACGAAACCGCCGAAGTGTGGACGATTGAACACACGATGTCTGCGTTGCATGCCTTGGGCATTACCGACGTATGCGTGGAAATGGACGGCCCGGAGCCGCCCGTTACGGACGGCGCCAGCGACGTATATGTGGACGCTTTGTTAAAAGCCGGGATGCACGAATTAGCTACCGAGCAACCGCTCTTAAACATCAAGCAAAAAATCACCTATTCGTGCGGCAACATTTTTTACAGCGCCGAGCCCTCGGACAAACTGACATTTACATTTGTCTACCGCCATAAACACCCGCTGCTGGCGCACAGCGAATATACGTTTGAATTTACGCAAGAAAATTATATAGAGCAAATCGCCCGGGCACGTACCTTCGGTTTTGAAGAAGAACTGGAGTTTTTAAAGGCCCACGGCCTAGCCAAAGGGGGCAACTTGGAAAATGCCGTTATCGTCGGCAAAGACAAATTTATTAATCCCTTGCGCTACCCCGATGAGCCCGTGCGCCATAAACTCTTGGATTTAATCGGCGACATCAGCCTTACCGGCCACAAACTGCCGCCCTTAGCCATCCGCTGTGAGTGCGGCGGACATAAACATAACGTCATCTTTGCCAGCATTTTACTGGCCAATTCGGAGGAAAAATGAGCCCTAAAAACAGTTTACACGATTTTTTAACGCTGCCTGTCCTGCAAGTAATTGACAGCGAGCAAATTAAAAAAACCATTCCCCACCGCGAGCCGTTCCTCCTGGTGGACGAAGTGCGCGTGTTAGAGGACGGCAAAAAATATATCGGTATCCGTCACGTACGCGCAGATGAATACTATTTTAAGGGACATTTTCCGGGCAGCCCGGTGATGCCGGGCGTGCTGGTGGTGGAAAGTATGTCCCAAGCGTTTGGCGGAGCCATTATGAGCCGCATCTCCCACGGGCGCGAAAACGCCATCCCACTTTTTTTAAGTATTGAGCAGGCCAAATTCCGCGCTGTGGTACACCCCGGGGATACTTTACAAATGCCCCTAGAAATATTAAGATTAGGTAAAATATCCAAAATTTATGCCGAAGCCTATGTAAACGGCAAACTATGCGCGCAAGCTACGCTCAATTTTATTTTAGGAGAAAAACATGTCTAACATTCACCCTACTGCTATCATCCACCCCTCTGCTAAAATTGACCCTTCTACCGTAGTAGGGCCGTACACGGTTATTGGAGAGGACGTCCAAATCGGCAAAAACAACCACATTGGTCCGTTTTGCGTCATTGAACACACCACTATGGGCGATAACAATGAACTCATTGCCAGCTGTTTTGTGGGCGTTAAACCGCAAGATTTATCGTATAAGGACGAACATACCCGCGTCGTCATGGGTAACGGCAACAAAATCCGCGAATGTGTGACCATTCACCGCTCTACGTTTGTGGATAAACCCACCCAAATGGGCAACAACAATTTGCTGATGGCCAACTCCCACCTGGCGCATGATGTGCAAATGGGCAACAACTGCATTATTGCCAACTCCACCGGCATTGCCGGGCACGTGATTATTGAGGACCGCGTCGTCATGTCGGGCATGGTAGGGGTGCACCAATTTTCCCGCGTGGGCACGATGGCCATGATTTCCGGCGGAGCCATGGTTCCCGTGGATGTTCCCCCCTATTGTATTGCCCAAGGCGAACGCGCGCGCTTAGTAGGCCTAAACATTATCGGCCTGCGCCGCAGCGGCATGGAGCGCAGTGCCATGCTAGAAATTAAACGCGCCTATAAGCTGATGTTTCGCAGCGGTAAACGCTTAGACGAAGCCATGGCCGAGCTGGAAGCTGCTCCGCATTGCAAAGAGGTCCAGCATATGATTGATTTCTGCCGCGCCAGCGAACGCGGCGTGATGGCGGCTAAAAAATCCATGCGCGGGGAGGATGATGAGTAACCCCAAAATCGGCATTTTAGCCGGCGAAGGCAACATGCCTGTTTACATTGCCCGCAATGCCCGCGCCCGCGGGTATGACGTGTATGTGCTGGGCTTAAAAGGCAACGCCCGCTTGGCCGATTATAAAGGGTTGGCCGCCGAAACCGGGCAAATCCGCTTGGGGCAACTGGGGGCCGGGATTGCCTTTTTTAAAGAGCGCGGCGTAAGCGACGTGGTTATGGCCGGGCGCGTACAGCACACCTCTATCTTTACCAATTTAATGCCCGATAAGCGGGGCCTTGCATTTTTAACCTCACTTAAAAGCATGCAGACTAAGCAGATTTTGTCGCGCCTGATTGAAGAATGTGCCAAAGACGGCGTGCATTTTGTAAACTCGGCCCTGTTTTTGGAAGATTTCTTCCCCCAAAAAGGCGTTTTAACCAAACGCCGCCCCACCGAACAGGAACAACAAACCATTGATTACGGCTTTCACATTGCCAAAGAAATTGCCGCCCTGGATATTGGGCTTACGTGTGTGGTGAGCCAGCAGGCCGTCATTGCCGTAGAAGGCATGGAAGGCACGGACAAATGCATTGCCCGCGCTGCCGAACTCTACAAGAAAAATGCCGAGAAAGACTCCCCGGTGGCCGTTGTCAAAGCGGCCCGCCCCAACCAAGATAACCGCTACGATTTGCCCGTTATCGGCAAAGGCACGCTTAAAAGTTTGCGCAAGGCGGGGTTTTCCCTGTTAGCGTTTGAAGCGGGCAAAACGTTAGTCATGGACCTAGACGAAGTGATTGCCATGGCGGACAAGCTCAACATGTGCCTGGTGGCGGTGTAATAGCGGTCACCGCGATGTCGCGCCATACGTGGACCAACTATTTGCCAAAATCTTCCCATTTCACACCGACTTTCGCTCGCGTACTCGCCGCGCTACGCGCGGTCCGGCAGACTACTGTGCCCGGTGTTTGGGGAAATGCTGAACGCTCTACAGGTTTGGGATAAATCAGCCTACTGTCAGTTTTCCCCTAGGTCCTTTTTTGGTTGACAAAACTAACAAAACTTGCTATATTTAATTATAGCCGTCTTATTATTTTTCAACCCTTGGAGGATATATGAAAACACCGTACATTAAACTTTACACCGCTGATATTTTAGCCCTCAACCGCTTTGTAACCACTGAACAACTGGGCCGGGCGCTGATTGAGGTATGTGAAAATGCGTTTAACAATACTCACTTAAAATGGTCCGCCAAAACCGGGCACGAGCGCCAACTTTTTAAGATGCTCTATGCTTGGAAGGAAGAATCCCGCCAGGCGTACCTGGCTTGTGTAAAAGCCGGGCGCAAAGGGGGCAAAAAAACGCAAGCTAACCGCACCCGAAAAAAGCCACAAATCGACGGAAGCGGCGCTTGTACCCCTGCTTTAAGCACCCGCTCCAAGCATACAGAAACAGATACAGAAACAGATACAAATACAGAAACAAAACCATATACAGAGACAGAAATAGAAACAGAGATATAATATATATCTCTCTATAGTCTCCCTTAACGGGAGACGAAAAGAAAGAGATTTTTTCTTATTCTTTTGGGGAACACATTTCTTGCAACCGTTTTTTATCTTCTTCTAAAGAAAAAGATAAAGCCGTAATCAGCGTGATGACACGGGAAGAAAGGTCCCAATATAACGTGGGCAGATAGGTTTTGTGCAAACGCGTTAAACGGCGTTTTAAGCGGGCAGTTTCTTGTAAGGCTTTGTCTAATTGGGTAAGGGCTTCTTGCGGTGTCATAGGGCTCCCCCCGCACAAAAAACGGCTGCTAGGCAGAGCTTTACCAGGAACCCCACATAACAACCGTAGCCCCATAAAGGGACGTTCGGTAAAAATAAACCTGCAGGTTTATTTTTACCTAATACGGCTGTTAGCGGACTGGTAAACGCCGGCCGGGTTTCCGGTAGCGCTCCGTTTCGGTACGGTTCCATTAACAGAATAAATTGTATGTACATTATAACATAAATTCCGCAAGCCTGTAGAGTGGGCCAAGAAAAATAAGCCTCTAACGAGGCTTTGTCAGAGCCCGCCCCGCAGGGTTGTAGTGCGGGGCAATGCCTGACCTACAACAGCAACGACACCCCCTCATCGCCCCTTTTGGGGCACTTCCCCCGCCAGGGGGGAAGTGAAAAACACAAGCACCGGGGAAAATGTTCAGTACCCTGATTTGTCAAAACAAGCACCGGGACAGACTTCCAGTGGGCTGATTTTTCAAAACCGAGTTGTTTTAACGCAAGCTTACCGCAAAGCAAAAGCAACCCTGGAAATTTCAAAATAATTTGGTGTAAGACGCGACGCAAAGGGGCGAAGTATACTGTGCGCAGCGGCGCGGCAGCGCCGAGGTATTCGAGCCCCTTTGCAACAAAGTATTACGCCAAATTAGGAAGAAATTTGTTATTTTTCCCCATTTTATGATACTATGTACAAGAGAGTGTCCACTTTTGTGGCCCCTACTACTTTATATATAAGAGGACTTAACTATGCCCAGAACACCTATCATTGCCGGAAATTGGAAAATGCACAACACCCTTGCCGAGGCTACCGCCCTGGTAAACGCCCTTAAAGCGGCCGGCAACAAGAACAGAGCCGAAATTATTATCGCCCCGTCTTACACGGCGCTGGCGGTAGCGGCGCATACCGCCAAAGGCAGCGAACTTAAAATTGCCGCCCAAGACGTTCATTGGGAAGATAAAGGCGCTTTTACAAGCGCGGTTTCCCCCGTACAAGTCAAAGACGCCGGCGCTACCCACACCTTGATCGGCCATAGCGAACGCCGCAGTATTTTCGGCGACACGGACGAAATTTTAAATAAAAAAGTAGCCGCCGCCTTGCGCCACGGCTTAACCGTTATCTTCTGCGTGGGCGAAACACTCGCCGAACGCGAAGCCAATAAAACCCTAGACGTCATTGCCGCTCAACTGGAAAACGGCCTCAAAGGTTTTACCGCCGAGCAATTAAACGGCTTAGTGATTGCCTATGAGCCCGTGTGGGCTATCGGCACCGGCAAAACCGCCACACCGGACCAAGCGCAAGAAGTACACGCCGCTATCCGTGCGCAACTAGCTAAAACGTACGGGGAAGATTTTGCCCAAGCCACCCGTATTTTGTACGGCGGCAGCGTAAAAGACACCAATGTGGACGAAATTATGGCCCAGCCGGATGTAGACGGTGCCTTGGTGGGCGGCCAGTCGCTCCTTGCGGAAAAATTCGCCCGCATTATTAACTTTAACTAAATGAACGTAGCTAAACTCATTGACCATACCCTCTTAAAGCCCGACGCCACACAGGCGCAAATTGAGCGCCTGTGCGGCGAGGCACGCACCCACGGCTTTGCCGGTGTGTGCGTGAACCCCGTTTGGGTACGCTTTGCCAAAGAACAGTTGCAAGGCACGGGGGTAAAGGTGTGCACAGTCATTGGGTTTCCCCTCGGGGCTACTACGCCGCAAGTTAAAGCGTTTGAAGCACAGGACGCTATTCAAAACGGCGCGGACGAACTGGATATGGTGCTTAATATCGGCGCTTTAAAAGCCGGCGATACCAACACCGTACTGCAAGATATTCAAGCCGTACGCAACGCCACCCCGGGTAAAATTTTAAAAGTAATTATAGAGACGGCTCTTTTAACAGACGAAGAAAAAAAGGCCGCCTGCCAACTGGCCGCACAAGCCGGGGCTGATTTTGTAAAAACCTCCACCGGGTTTAACGGGGGTGGAGCAACGGCCGAAGATGTGGCGCTCATGCGGGCGCATATTCCGGCCCCCATGCATGTAAAAGCATCCGGCGGGATACGCACCCGCACCGATGCCGAAAAAATGATTACCGCCGGAGCCGCGCGTATCGGCACCAGCGGCGGGGTAAAGATTGTAGAGGGAACATGATCAATAACTGGGATATTTTAAGCCGCATTGACCATACCAGCGGGGAGATCCACTACACGCTGTACATGGACGGCACCGAACATGATGCCCGGCTAATTGCTAAAAAATTAAAAGGGTATATTAAAGACGTCCGGCCGGCCCAAGCGCCGTACGTCTATGCGTTTGAACTCCCCAAAGATATGGATGAAGGCACGCAGGACAAAATCCGCGCAGCCGCTGAGGAAGGGGTCCACTTAACCAATAAAATCAATCAATTTGTTCCCGGGGGCGTGCTGGGGGACCCGCTTTTTAATGCCGAGGTCACCCAAGATGATAAAGCCTTCCCTACTTTTTTGACCTTGGACTCTTCCGCCAGTATGTTTGAGGGAGATATGCCCAAAACAAGCCACTCACGCAAGCAGATTGAATTAACGGATATTACCGTCAAAAAGATCGGCACTCTTTCCCCGGTTGAAGAAAAAAAGGCTCTCCCCCCTAAGGACGCCCAACCCGAGCCGCCGCAATTTTCTACCACGGTGCGTGAGGTATTTCAAACCAAACCCACGGCCCCGGCGCTAGAAGACATACTGCCCCCCCCGGCCGATACCGCCACAACGCCGGCTGATACGGCTGTGCCGCCCGCAACTCCCCTTACCCCGCCCGTGACGAATAGGCAACCGCAAGCTACCCCCGCAGGCGAACCCATTTCCATCAACGAGAGCGATATGCTCATTAAAGACATGGAAGGCTCTATGTTGGAAAAAATGCCGTTAGAAGATATTCTATCGGCAGAAACGAAATATGATATGTTTGTGGATGTAAATAATACAACTCAAAAAACACAACAAACCCAAGCTCAAAAAGAACAAAAACTAACGGCACAGGGGAATACTCCCCAAGAAACGTTTAACGTTTTTGAGCATGAGTTAAAAGAACAAACCAACGTCATGGACGTTGAAGATGTACAAGCTATTACAGAAAGGCTGGCACAGAAAAATATGGACTTTACCAAACAACCTAAAAAACCAGAAGGACCTCAACCAATTCCGTCCGCTCCCAAACCGGAAACGGACTCCTTTATAGCCGAACAAAAAACCATTACCCCCCCTGCGGTTCCCCTGCAAGAAGCCAAAGCGGCTGGTGCAAACGTACCTTTTACCTTAGGGGCTACTAAAGAAGAAGAACATCTTTTCTCCGGCCTTTCCAGTGAAACCTTGCCCGAAGAAGACAAACTGGAAGCCACCCGGCCACCCGTTGCCGGCGAAGATGAATCCTTACCGGAAATTACCGTGCGTATGAATAATAACAAACTGGACAAAACCTTTAACCTTGAAACTACATTTAATACCGAACTAATTAAGCGCCAGCATGAAAAAAACAAGGCCTTACAACAAGGGCAAGCCGTTCCCGCAGAAGAAAATCCTCATACCAAAACCATTCTGCGCCTGAAAAAACCACTTTCTCCCCAAGAACCCGACGCCCCCGCCGGCAAAACTATTTTCCGCTTGCGCCGCAAAACAAAAGCCCAAAGCGAGGTTCCCCCTACGCTTAAAAGCACCATGTCTCCCGAGCGCGCCGCCGAAAATATACGCCTGGCCAAACAAAAAGCCATTGACCATTCCATTCAAATTCCTACGTCGGAACTTAAAAAACATAACTGGCCGCTGGAAGTACCGCTGGTGCCCACCTACACCTTAAACAATATGGTGATGTCCGTCAACCGTTTTGCACACGCAACGGCTGTTTCGGTCATTGAATCCCCCGGCAAATTATACAACCCGCTTGTGTTGCACGGCGGTACCGGCACCGGGAAAACGCATTTCTTAAATGCCTTGGCGTATGCACTGAGCCAAAAGTTCGGGCAAGAACATATTTTTATGACCAACGGGGTGCGCCTCTCACGCGGGATTCAACGCTATGTGATGGAAGGAAACATTGAAAAATTCCAAAACTTTATGAATTCCGTAAATGCGCTCCTCATTGATGACATTCACCTCCTAGCCATTAACGAACAAAACCGCATGTTTGTTTCCAAGCTGTTAAATACCTTTATTCAGCAGCAGAAACAAATCGTCATTACCTCTAAATATCCACCGGAAAGTTTGGAAAAATTAGAAGAACTCATCAACTTTAAGTTGGATTCCGGCTGGATTAGTGAATTAAAACCCGCCACCGGGGCAACGCGTTTTCGCATTGTTAAAAAAATGCTCATTGAAAATGGCGTGGATTTGACGGACGGACAAATTGAAGAATTTTTCGGCGGTTCACACATGACGCTGGGCACCGTTACGCGTAGTATCCGGCGTTTAAAAGTGCTTGAGAATTTAATTTTCCCCAATGCCCCAACGGAACAAAAATCCCAAGCGGACATTTTTGAAAAACTCCTGGCTACCAAAGGGGAAGACAAAACCAGCGAACTGCTTAACAAAGACCCCCTGGCAATTACCGGGCTTACTACCGTAGGTAACGGCGAATGGGGCCGCATCGGGTTTTTCTATCCGCAAAACTGCTCGGACATGATGAACTGGATGGTGTATGCCCTGCAACAACGCGCTAAAGAGCTGGGTATTGAAGGCGGGTTTGATATTGTGGTACGTTCTTCGTATGCCACTGAAAATATCATTTCCTCGGCCTTTAAAATTGCTAACTTGTGCGATAATAAAAAGTTAAAAGGTGCGGTCATTTTGGGGCCGAAGCCCAATTCGTGCGATCCGTCTGTACGGGAAAACTTTTATGATATTTTAACGCACATGCTGGAAATTATGCTCATCCGCTGCGGCATTATCAACTATGAAAATGTCCGCCTGCCCAGCACGTATGTAAAAGTCATTTCGGAACTAATGAGGTAAGTATGAAAAAATTACTCGGCTTACTGTTAGCTTGCGTGTTTATGGGGGCTTGTTCCCATACGATGAAAACGGCTGTTAAAGAAGGTAAAATTGCGCCTTCCTTTAGTGATACGCTTTTGGAAGATGACTACCTGTGGGTGCGCGGTTTCGGCGCTGCCAATCCGGCCCACTCCACGGACTCCCAACGCCGCATTTTAAGCCGCGAGGCCGCCATCGCCCATGCGTACCAACGCGCCACCGAAGTATTATACGGGGCTAATTTGGATTCGCATGTGCAAATCGTGGATGCCGTAAGTGTCGGCAGCACCATTGATTCTTCCGCGCAAGGCCTCTTGCGGCGCATGGAATTGGTCAGCACCGAGTACTTAGACGACGGCGGTTGCACCGTCATTATGCGCATTTCCCGTGCGTACCTCAAAGAAGCGGGTTTAGAACCGCAGGAGAATAAATGAAAAAAATTTTAATGTTACTGGCTTGCGCCTTTTTACTTACCAGCGCCTGTTCGTCCATCCGCGTGGGCCCCAAGGGCGAGGGTGAATATGTAACGGCCGAATCGCTGGTCCCTTATAATGAGAATGATTTGCGCCAAATGAAAAAAGACGGCGAACTGGCCGCCCAAAAAACCGCGGTGGAAAAAGTGGCCGGCGTGTTTATTTCGTCCGCTACCACCGTGGAGCAAGCGCAACTGGTGGAAGATAAAATCACGTCCAAAACGGCCGGATTTATCCGCAAATCACACGTACAAAAAGCGTACCGCAAAGGCGACGAATGGTACACCAAAATTAAAGCCATGGTACTGGTCAAAGACATTGGTGCTATTATTAAAGAGTCCGAGAAAGACGCGTTTGCCAAAAAGGCCACGGTGCTTGTGACGTCGCGCGAAACGATAGGGGAAGAAATATCCCTCTCGCAAGATTGCAAACAAGCCATTTACCGCGTGCTCAAAAACCAACCGTACAATTTAGTAAACGGCGATAACTTGAGCCAAAACAATTTGGAAAACCCCAACCCCGTGATTGACAAAGCCCGCACCGAAGGCGCCCGCTTTGTAGTGGTAGCCGACGTGGCCTCTGCCCCTTTGGCCGCGTTGCCGGGGGCCAGCTCGCCTTTTAAATCGTATCGGGCACGCGCCAAAGTAAACACCTACGCCACTCACAACTACGGTGTGGTAGCCGAAGCTTCCGCCCAACAAAGCGGCCTGGACCCGCTAGACAACATTGCCGCACAAAAATCCATTTCCGCCGCGTGTGAAGCGGCTGCCAAACAGCTCGTGGAGCCGATTGACAGTGCCATCAATTCGGCCAAAATCTATAACGTAACGATTAAAAATATCAATACCATTGAACGCTTAAAACAAGTGCAGGATATTTTGCGTTCCTTGCGTGAAATTGAAGATTTTAACTTGGTACGTTATGCCAATTCGGCCGCACAGTTTGAAGTGTCGGTCAACATTTCCACACCCGAAGAACTGACGGCCAAAATTGTCCGTAAATATAACATTTACTTTACGGTCCTGAACATTACGCCTACGGCCGTAGTGCTGAACTTTAACTGATATGCTAGCCAACATTACCACCGCCACGATTAAAGGCATTGAAGGGTTTGCGGTATCTGCCGAGGTAGATATCGCCCCCGGTGAACCGACTCTTGCGGTGGTAGGGCTCCCTAATACCGAGGTCAAAGAAAGCAAAGAACGCGTCACGGCCGCAGTACGCAACAGCGGTTTTGACTTTCCGTTAAAACGTATAACCGTCAATTTAAGCCCCGCGGAACTGCGCAAAAGCGGTACCCAGTTTGATTTGCCTATTGCCCTGGGCATCTTAGCCGCCAGCGACCAATTAAGCCCGGCCGCGCAAGCCAAACTTAAAGACTTGCTCGTCCTAGGCGAACTAGCCTTAGACGGCTCGTTGCGGCCCTGTGCCGGCGTGCTACCCATGCTCATATCGTGCAAAAAACTTGGCAAAATGGCCGTCATCCCCCCCGCTAATGCGTTGGAAGGGCAAATTTCTTCGGCCCCGTACATCACACCGCACACGCTGCGCGAACTGGCGGATTATTTGGAAGAAAAAATTCCGCTTAGCGCGGTGGAACTTAGCTATGTGCCGCCGCAAGAGGAAGCCCCCATTTCCCCGCTGGATTTTAGCGAGGTTAAAGGCCAAGCGCTTGCCAAACGCGCGTTGGAAATTGCCGCTGCGGGCGGACATAACGTGCTGATGATTGGGCTGCCGGGCACCGGCAAAAGTATGCTGGCCAAGCGTTTCCCCGGTATTTTACCGCCGCTTACGCAAGACGAAGCGTTAGAGATTACTAAAATTTATTCCATTTGCAATTTAATGGGCAAAAGCCGGCTGCTCACCAACCGCCCGTTTAGGGACCCACACCATACCATTTCGGACGTGGCGTTAATCGGCGGCGGCTCTAACCCCCGCCCCGGCGAAGTGTCTTTGGCCCATAACGCCGTGCTGTTTTTAGACGAATTTGCCGAGTTTTCCCGCTCCGCTTTAGAAGTGTTGCGCGAGCCCTTGGAAAACGGACAAGTGACTATTTCGCGCGCCAAAGAAACGGTTTCCTACCCGGCCCGCTTTACGCTGGTGGCCGCCATGAACCCGTGCCCGTGCGGCAATTTGGGAAACCCCTTAAAACCCTGCACGTGTACGCCCATGCAGGTAAACCGTTATAAAAACCGCATTTCGGGGCCGCTGTTGGACCGCATTGACTTGACCGTGCAGCTAAACCCCGTTAAATTTACGGATTGGAACCAAAAAAGTGAAGGCGAAACCTCAGCTCAAATCCGTACGCGCGTACTGGCCGCGCGGGAAATCCAAAAAAAGCGCTTTGCAGGCACGGCCACCACGGCTAACGCCTTTATGACTTCGGCCCAGCTTAAAGAATTTTGCAAACTCCCTCCCGGCGCGGATTCTATTTTGGAAGCCGCCATGCGCAAATTCGGGTTGAGTGCGCGTAGTTTAGACAAAATTTTAAAAACTGCCCGCACCATTGCTGACTTGGAAGCCAAGCCGGATATTGAAATTAAACACCTGGTGGAAGTAATGCAGTACCGCCCGCTGGACCGCAAAGGAGTAGCTGACCTATGAACCCGCAAATTTCCGCCGAAGAACGGCTGGCGCGTATCCGCTTAAATGCGTTTTTGTATTTTCGGGCCGATTGGTTGCAGCGGCTGCTCGAAATTTTCGGTTCTGCGCAAGAAATTTTAAAGCAAGACGCCCCAACCTTAGCACGTGAGGCCAATTTAAACCCCTCTACAGCGGCTAATTTACTCAAAGAAGCCTTCTCTGTTAATCCGCAGGAAGAATGGGAACAAACCGAAAAACTGGGTGGCCACATCTATCTGCCCGAAGATGACGAGTACCCGCAATCCTTGCGCAACTGCAAAGAGGCTCCCGTGGCAATTTATGTGTTGGGCAAACTCCCTGCGGCAGAACAGGCCTGTGTGGGCTTAGTGGGAACGCGCAAAATTACGCCCTATGGCAGGCGCGTAGCAGGTAAACTGGCCGGGGAACTGGCCCAAGCGGGCGTAGTGGTGGTCAGCGGCCTGGCACGCGGGATTGATAGTGAATGTCACGCCGCGTGTGTGCGCACCAAAAAACCTACGGTCGGGGTTATCGGCACCGGAATTGGCCGTTGTTATCCCCCCGAAAACCGCGCCCTGGAAAAAGCAATTTTAGAGCATGGCGGTGCCATAATCAGCGAACTACCGTTTAACAAACCGCCCAATGCTTTCCACTTTCCGCGCCGCAACCGCCTGATTGCGGCCCTCTCGCAACCGGTCGTTGTGATAGAAGGCGAAGTGAAGTCGGGCGCACTCATTACCGCCAAATTGGCTTTAGAGCAAGGCAAAGACGTACTGGCCGTACCCGGCCCCATTGATAGCCTAGCCTCCGGCGGCCCCAACAGCCTCATTAAACAAGGGGCGGGGGTTGTCACTACCGTCACAGATATACTAGACTATATACCACAGGTCCAACGCTTTGGCTTAGACGCACGTTTCTTTGAACATCACGAAGAAACCCCGGTTAAGCCCGAAGAAGAACTGACCGAACGCCAAAAGCAAGTCATGCACGCCGTGGCGGATGGACAGCTCAGTTTGGACCAAGTAGCCCTGGCGATAGAGGCGGACGTGCCCGAAACGGCCGGACTACTCTTTGAGCTGGAAGTAAAAGGATTTTTAGCCTGTGAAAACGGGCTGTATAGCAAAAACAAATTTTAATCTTACAAGGAAGTGTAATTTATGGCAGCAACCGGTAAAAAATTAGTTATTGTGGAGTCTCCCACCAAACAAAAAACCATTAGCAAAATTTTAGGCAGCGACTTTATTGTCCGCAGTTCATTTGGCCACGTGCGTGATTTGCCCCAGCACGACATGGGCGTAGATATTGAGCACGACTTTACCCCCACGTACGAACCCGTGGAACGCGCCAAAAAAATGCTCAAAGAACTTACTGCCTTAGCCAAGGCCGCCCCCGAAATTTACCTGGCTACCGACCCTGACCGCGAGGGCGAAGCCATCGCGTGGCACTTAATTGAACTGTTGAAATTACCGGCAGACCGCTACCAGCGTATTTTCTTTCACGAAATTACCCCCACCGCCATCAAAGAATCTTTCTCCCACGCACGCAAAATTGACGAAAATTTAGTCAATGCCCAACAGGCCCGGCGCGTACTGGACCGCATTGTGGGTTATAAACTTTCCCCCCTCCTCTGGAAAAAGATTACCCGTGGCTTATCTGCCGGGCGGGTGCAATCCGTAGCGGTGCGCCTTTTGGCCGAGCGCGCCAAAGAGATTGCCGACTTTAAAGAACAGGAATACTGGACCATGCAAGCTCAGTTTGAAAAACCCGGCACGGCCCCGTCTTTTTGGGCCCGCGTGACCAAATACCAAGGCAAAAATGTAGAGCAAACTAAAACCTATAAGCTCTTTGCCGAAGATTACAAGGTCAAAACCACCGTTTTTGACGCGCCTGAAAAACTGGCCCCAGTGAGTGACATCCTGCGTAAAGGGCCCAACACCGTTTTAAAGGTAGAGAAAAAAGAAGTTAAACAACACCCCAAACCGCCGTTTATTACCAGTACTTTACAGCAAGATGCGTACAATAAACTGGGGTTTTCGTCGCAAAAAACCATGCAAACGGCCCAGCACCTCTACGAAGGGATTGACGTGGAAGGCCAAACGGTCGGTTTAATTACCTACATGCGTACGGACTCGTTCAACGTGTCTAAACTCTTGCAAGAACAAACTAAAAAATTTATCGGCCAAAAATACGGCGAACAATTTGTACCCGCCAAACCTAACATCTTTAAAAGCAAGGTAATGGGCGCACAAGAAGCCCACGAGGCGATCCACCCCACCGACGTCAAACGTACACCGCAAAACTTAAAACCGTTTTTAACCGCAGACCAATACAAGCTCTATGAACTCATTTGGCTGCGATTTGTGGCCAGCCAAATGGCGGATGCGGTATTTAATACCGTGACCATTGATATTGCCGGGCAAAGCGAAAAAGAGTGTGTCCTGCGCGCCACGGGCCGCACGGTTAAATTCCCGGGCTATTTGTCTGTTTACAAAGACCCCGAAGAAGAAAATAATGCGGAAGGTGACAGCGCCTTGCTGCCCATTTTAAACGAAGGCGACGAACTTAAACTGGTGGAAATTAAAACCAAAGACCACAAAACTACCCCACCACCGTATTACAACGAAGCGAGCCTGATTAAAACGCTTGAGAAACACGGTATCGGCCGCCCGTCCACGTACGCGCCAACGATTAAAACCATTATTGACCGTAAATATATTGCACGCCAACCCAAGTCCAATAAGCTGGTAGCTACGGACTTAGGCATTACCGTAACCGACAGTTTAAAAGGGTTCTTTAAAGAAATTATGGACCTTTCCTACACAGCCGGTGTGGAAGAAAAGTTAGATAAAATTGCCGAAGGGAACGAAAAATGGGTGGAACTGATGGCCTCGTTTTACCAAAATTTTTCCAAGGATTTGGACGCTGCCGACAAAGGCATGCAACGCCCCGCCGCCAAAGAAACGGACGAAAAATGCCCTATTTGCGGCAAAATGATGCTTCAGAAACGCAGCCGCTTTGGGGAATATTTAGTCTGCAGCGACGAAACCTGCAAAGGCAAAGTCAATTTGACCAGCACCGGCGAAAAAGTTCAGCCTGAAAAAACCGACGAAGTTTGCGATAAATGCGGCAAACCCATGGTTATCCGCATGGGGCGGCGCGGCAAATTTTTGGCCTGCTCGGGCTATCCGGCTTGCAAGAATACGTTTTCGTTAGATGCCGAGGGCCACAAAGTAGCTTCCACCGGGCCGATTGTAACGGACCGCTTGTGCGAGAAATGCGGCAAACCCATGGTACTGCGTTCGTCTAAGCGCGGGGAATTTTTAGGCTGTTCGGGCTACCCTAAATGCCGCACTATTGTGCAAGTAACACCGCAGGAAATTGCCCAAATCAAAGAGGCTCACGCCAAAAAACAAGCCGGCCAATAATTTGTATGCGCAATTGGATTGATGCGTTTTTAACGGAACTGGAAAATAAAAATTTCTCGCCTTTAACGGTGCGGGCGTACGGGGCCGCACTGGCAGAATTTGCCACGTTTTGTGCGGCGCGCAAACTAACGCGGGAAAAGGCTTTTCTGCCCGCTAATTTGCGCACATTTTTGGCGTCTATCCAGCTTGGTAACCCCAAGCGTAACACCGTGCTACGCAAAATTGCCACGCTGCGCAGTTTTACCGCATATTTAGTGCGCCAAGGCAAACTGGACAAGAACCCGTTTAAGCTGTTACCGTCCCCCAAAAAAGAAAAATTGCTCCCTAAATTTTTGTCCGAGCCGGAAACGGACCGCCTCATTGACACCGCCGAGCACAGCCCGCATTTTGCCGCGCGCAACAAGGCGCTGTTTGAACTGATGTATTCCAGCGGGCTACGGCGCAGTGAAGTGACCGGGCTTAAAATTAAAGATATTGATTTATTTAACGGACTGGTTAAAGTGCTGGGCAAAGGACGCAAAGAGCGTTTAGTGCCCGTCACGCAAACGGCCCTACAGGCCATTAAAGACTATTTGGCTTGCCGCCAAAACCCGCAGCCGCAAGATGCCCTGTTTTTAAATAAAAACGGTACCCCGCTTACCGGAGACGGGCTTGCCTACATTTTTAAAAATACGGCCATTGCCTCGCATTTGGCGCGGCGCGTAACGCCGCACAGTTTACGGCACTCGTTTGCTACGCATTTACTGGGCCACGGGTGTGATTTGCGCAGTTTGCAGGAAATGCTGGGCCACAAAAGCTTGTCCACCACGCAGGTATATACGCACGTCTCGCTCGAGCAACTTAAAAGCGTGTACAATGAGGCACATCCCAAAAGCAAGGAGTAAGTATGATTGGAATTGGTGTAGATATCGGCGGTACTTTTGTTAAATTATATGTGATGAACGACCATGGCGAAATTTTCCGCCAGGAAAAATTGGATACCGATTATTCCAAAGGCTCCAAAGGGTTTGTCGCCCAAATCAGCCAGTTTATCAACGTCCTTAAAACCGAATTTGCCGACCAACGCGTGTGCGTAGCCGTCGGTGCGCCTGGCGACGTGGACCACGAAAAAGGCATTTTGCGCTACAACCCTAACCTCAAATTTACGGATGTCAAGGATTGGCCGCTGGCCGACCAGCTGGAAAAAGCCACCGGGCTGCGCCCCTATGTAGCTAACGACGCCACCCTGGCCGCCTGGGGTGTCTATGAAGCGGATTTAAAACGCCAAGGTACAAATGTGCTGATTGTTACGCTGGGCACCGGCGTAGGCGGCGGCCTTATTTTAAACGGCGAACTTTACCAAGGCTCGCACGGCACAGCTGGGGAAATCGGGCACATGAAAATCGGGAGCACGCAAACCGGGCCGCTATGCGGCTGCGGGGCACACGGCTGTTTGGAAGCCTATGTGGGCACGATTGGTATTAAACGCCGCACCTTGCAAAGTATTGTAGATCACCCCGATTCTATCTTAGCCCACACCGTCAAAACAGGAGCCGACTTTAAAGTAGCTCAGGTTGCCCAAGCGGCCGAAAAAAATTGCCCGCAGGCTTTACAAATTTGGGAAGATACCGGCCATTACTTAGGAATTGGCATTGCCAATTTGTGCCTGCTGCTGGATTTAGATACGGTAGTGCTGACAGGTGGCGTATCGGGCGCAGCGCCGTATTTTATGCCCGCGTTAAAACGCGTGCTGGATAACCAACAAATCAAAACGCCTTTTAAAAAATTAAAACTTACGGTATCCAAAAACCCGGATATTGGCGGTGTAGGCGCAGCTATGTACGCCCTGCACCGCACACAAACAGACCCCAAATGAAACGATTTTTAGCTGTTACATTGCTGCTCGCTTGCGCTATGGCTTCTGTGGCCGCGGACCGCACCTTGCCCGCGCCGGATGAGGATGCTTTTATCTATTTCTCAGCCGATCAAGCCCAAGTAGAGCCGGAAACCAAGGTCATTAGTTTGGACGGTAACGTTACCCTTATTCAAAAAACACCCGAAGGCACCACCCGCACCGTTACGGCAGATAATTTGCGTGTAGACCAGTTGGGCACGCAGATTTCTTCCCAGGGGCCGGTACGCATTGAAGACGGCAAAGGCGGGGTGGTAACAGGGAACAACCTTTCCGTCAATTACACGACGCAAGATTTTCAGGCCGAAAATATGACGACCGATTACCCCCCGCTACGGGTACTGTCTGCCAAAGAGATTTCATCTAAAAACGGCACCAAAATTTTGCGCCACGCCACCGTAACCTGTTGCGACAAGCCCGACCCGCACTATACGCTCTGCGTCAGCAAACTTTCCATTTCGCCCGCCCAGCGGGTCTTTGGCACTAATGCCGTGTTGCGTTTAAATCATATCCCCATATTATATTTGCCGGTGTTTTGGCGCTCGCTGGACTCCCAAAAACCGTGGACTACCTACGTGGAATTTACGCAAAGTAATAAAACCGGGTTTGGTATTTTAACCACCACCACTTTCCCGGAAGTATGGTTGTTAAAACCGAAACTTAATTTAGACTATTACACTAAATCCGGCCTGGGGGTGGGCACCGAATTGGCCGCTGTGCCCTCCGAAAAACTGCGCGGGACCGGGGAGTTTTACTTTATTGACGACCACGCGGATTATAATGACTTTTCACTCAATAACTCCAACCGCTGGGGCGTGCAAGGCGGTTACTGGTGGGAAATGTATGACTCGTCTAATCATTTTAATAACCCCACCGGAGCCCTCTACCAATTCCAAACGCAGTTCCGTATGGTGTCCGACCCCTATTTCTATGACTCGTTCTTTCGCAGTAATCCCTATATTTTCATGCCGGACCAAGACACCAACTTTTCTCTTTCGCGCCAAACCCGCAAAACTACGTTACGTGTAAACTACCAGCAAAAAGACTTATTCGTGTGGAGCAAACAAAAATATATGGCGCAAGAACGCACACTGCCCGAAATTAAATTTAGCCGGCTCCCGTTCAACGACCCTTGGCTCAAAACCGCCAGCCGCTTTGAAATCAATTTTACCAATACCTCTACCTTGCAGTATGACCAATACAAAATCCCCGAGGAAGGCCCCTACCAGCGCCAACTGCGCGCCAAATGGATTACCGAAAGATCGCTGCGTTTAAGCCGCCATTTCACCTTACTGCCGCGCGTATTTTACGATCAAACCGCCACCTTTGCCGATTCTGCTTATAACGACAAAGATGCCTGGGTCAGCCGCGTGGGCGGAGACATAAATTTACAAACGCGCTCTATCCTGGGCAGCACAGACATAGGGTATGAGTTTACCAAACGACTTTCCACCGGCACCCTTGTTTCCGACCCACAATCTTTAGACAAAGGCATTGAACGAAACCACTTGTATTTGAAACATTATTTCTATCACCGCTCGGGCACGTACGTACGTTTTGAAAGTGGCTTTAACCTTTCCGACAGCACCGTCAACTTGCGCACCGGGTATTTGGAAGAACTCCCCTGGAACCCCCTCAAAACCCGTATTGAGCCTTTGATACTGGAAACGGGTTATATGTCCCCCAGCGGCCTGTTTACGGCCTTCGTGCAAGACCAGTACGACATCAACAAAAAAAATATCAACTTTATTGCCCAAACGTATTTGAACGTGGCCGAGCAATCCTTCGGCATTGGGTTTAATAACTTTGCCGATTACCTGTCACCCGATTCCAAATACCAAACGCAAGCTGACCGCTTTACCTTTACGACCACCTGGGGCTTTCGCCCGAAAAATAGCCGCTGGTCCTTAGACGCCGGGATTGATTTTTCGTTCTACCGCAAACATTTTGAAAGTTTTAATAAACTCTTGCGCTTTGGGCGTGAATTTCACGATGCCCGCATTGAAGCCACCGTGCGCCACCGCAACGATAACTTATCTTTTGCCGTGCGCTTTAACATTTTATGCGGCCAAGGGAACCGTAAACAAGCCCCCCAAACGGAGCCGTTCTACCCGTGGATGGACGATTCCCGCATCCGCAATTAATAGAAGGAAAACACAACATGGTAAACCCGCTTATCTATCATAAACAAGGTTGGATTGAAGTTATTTGCGGATGTATGTTCTCGGGCAAAACCGAAGAACTCATCCGCCGCGTACGCACCGCACTCATAGCCAAGCAAAAAGTGCAGCTGTTTAATTCGTCTATTGATACGCGCTACGGCATTGACAGCATTATCAGCCACAACCAAAATAAAGTGGCCGCGCTGTGTGTGAAAAACTCGGGCGATATTTTGCCGCTCGTTGAGAAAAATACGCACGTGATAGCTATTGATGAGGTTAATTTCTTTGACAAAGGCATTGTGGATGTGTGCGAAGAACTGGCTCGCCGCGGCAAACGCGTAATTGTAGCCGGCTTAGATATGGATTACCGCGCCGAACCCTTTGAAGTAACGTCGGCGCTTATGGCCAAAGCAGAATTTGTGACGAAGACGTTGGCCGTGTGCACCAAATGCGGCAACCCGGCCAGTTTTTCCCAGCGCATTAGCAAAGATAAAAAACGTATTGTAGTTGGCACAACGGACGCCTACCAGGCACGTTGCCGACGGTGTTTTCGCAAACCGCGCGCCACCAAAACAAAAAATAAAGTACAATAAAATAAAAGGAGAAAATTATGATTTACGCCGGATTTTGGAGAAGAGCCATTGCTTTTATTGTAGACACATTCATTGTATCTATCCCCGTCGCGCTGATATTCGGGCCGATGGTAGCTGTGGAAACGCTAGGTATGGGGATAACCGACCCCGCAAATTTTTCCCCTATGCAGGCCGGGTTGTTGGGCGCCACGGTGTTTAGCTGGCAAGTGGTATCCCTGGTGGCTCTGTGGTTGTATTTTGCGTTTTTGGAAAGCGGCAAAAAACAATCCACCTGGGGAAAACGCCTCTTGGGCATTAAAGTAGTGGACGTGAACGGCGGGCGCATCAGCTTTGCCCGCGCTACGGGACGCTTTTTTGCCAAAACCATTTCGTATCTGATTTTTTACATCGGATTCATCATGGCCGCTTTTACCGGCCGCAAACGCGCCCTGCATGATATGATTGCGGAAACGTACGTCGTCAAAAAAGACTATCAGGAAGGCCAAGAATTACCGCAAACGCCTTCCCGCATTTGGCTACTTATTATCGTCAGCACGGTGTGGGTATCGTTCCTGTTAGGGAGTAGCATTCTCTCGGTTAAAATGGCTCAAACGCCCACCCAGCAAGCCGCCGCCTCAGCCGCGGCGTTTATGGAAAATTTAGCCCGGCAAGGCACGGGCTTAAACGCGCCGTTGCGCACCGAAGGAGTAACTTATTTTTACACGCAAGACGGATACCGCGCCGTAGTGACGGACCCGGTATCTACTAACAAATTTACCCTGTTCTTGCAAAAAGGGGCTACTGCAACCTGTTGCCAAGCTTTCCCGTTTGGCGATTGCCAAGAAACAGGCATGAAAGTATGTAAATAGGAGAAAATAAAATGAGTAAAATATATCCGTATGCAGGGTTTTGGAAACGCGCGATTGCGTTTTTAATTGATGGAATTATCCTTTCTATCCCCATGGCCTTGTTTGCCTTTTTAGTTATGGGCACGCAAGTCATGTCTATTGTAAAACTAGCCAGCAGTAACATAGAGCCATCCCCCGATATGTTACTGCCGGTATTTGGAAAATGGATGCTGGGCATAGTGGCTGTATGGGCATTTAATGTAATACTATTATGGCTCTACCACGCCATTATGGAAAGTGGCAAACATCAAGCTACTATAGGGAAAATGGCCCTCGGCATTAAAGTAGTAGGCGTCCACGGACAGCGCATTAGCTTTGCCCGCGCTACCGGACGGACGTTTGGCAAATTTATTTCGCACATGATTTTGTATTTTGGCGATTATATGGCCGGGTTTACCCAACACCGCCAAGCACTGCATGATTTAATGGCCGCTACGTACGTAGTGGATAAAAATTACCAAGAAGGCCAAGAATTACCGGCCTTGCGCTTTAGCACCGGCGGGCTTATTGCTAGTATTTTAGCAGCGCTGGCCCCGATTGTGTTGTATATCGGCACTATTGTACTTACTATGGCATTAGCCATTTCGGATTTAAAAGATGATCCCGATATGCAAGATTTATGGAAAGAATTATCTAGCACAGAATCAATCTCTCAAGACCCAGAGCTAAAAAACCTGTTCAATGACGCTACCCGTAGTTTAAATTTAGCTTCCGCTCAAGCAGAAATTGACCGTTTCGTACAATCTCACACCGTACTTAATGAACCTGTAGAAAAAGAAGGGATTACATATTCGCAATCGTTAGAAGGTTATAAAGCTAGTTTCAAAGACTCTAACGGAAACGAATATGAAGTACTTCAACGCCCAGGAGAATTTTGGATTTGCTGTTTAAAAGGCCCTGGTGGTACATGTGGAAATGATGATGTATACAAACCATGTAAGGCCTCACATGCAGATTAAAAACATTAAAAAGGAAAGGGAAACGCTCACCGGTTCCCTTTTTTTAGGCTTAAAACCCCAAATTGTATCTACATTATAGCATAAAAAGGGCAGTAAACAGCATAAGCCTCTACCGAGGCTTTGTCAGGCAATGCCTGACCTACAATGACGGGCCCCACCTATAGAGCGGGCAGAATTTCTCCAAGTACAAGGCACAGTAGAGGATAAGATGATTTTTCAAAATCTAGCCTAGTTTGGCGGACAAATTAAATGCCGTTCGCAACATCACCGCGTAAAATAAGCAGTACCCTGATTTGTCAAAATCAAACCAATTTGCGCCGCAAGTTGAGCGCGGCGTACGTCTGCCGGACCGCACGAAGTGCGGCAAGTACGCAAGCGAAAGTCGGCGCAAATTGGGAAGATTTTGGCAAATTGTTGGTCAAAAAAGCCCGCCTAAAAGGCGGGCGAAAATGAACGTCACAGGGACGTCATCAAAAACTACATACTCCAATGCGGGGTAAAGCTATCCCCCGCCACGTCCGCGAGCAGGTGCGGCGCACTGCCGTCCATATCCATCATATACAGTTGGCGGCGCCCGTTGCGCGTGGTAGTGAATGCAATAAAGCGGCCATCGGGGGACCAGGTGGGGTCCTCGTTGGAGCCGGCGTCGCTCGTCAAGCGTTTAATTTGCGTACCCGTCAAATCTACGAGGAAAATATCCATCGGGTGATACGGCGCTTCACGGCCGGAAAATACAATCCATTCCCCGGTCGGCGACCATTGGGGCGTATCGGACCAGTTAAACTTTTTGGTAAGCGGACGCGTTTGCCCGGTGGCCAGTTCCATCACGTAAATTTGCGGGTTGCCCGCACGGTTGGATACAAAGGTAATATATTTCCCGTCGGGCGAGTAAGACGGAGAGCCGTCCACCGAGGCTTTATTGGTAATCTGTGTTTTTTGTTGGGTTTCCAAATTATAGATGTAGATGCTGGGGTTGGTGCCGCCCGAGCTGGTAAACACCAGTGCTTTTCCGTCCGGCGATACACCGCCGATTAAGCTCAGCCCCTTTTTAATAATAATGGGTGAAATTTTGCCCGCGCGTAAATCAATGGCAAAAATATCGGGGTTGCGGTATTTATAGGTGGTGTAGAAAATGCGCCCGTCCTTGCTCCAGCGCGGCAAGAGCGAAATGGAATTGTCTTTGGTTAGGCGTTGCAAGTTTTTACCGTCATAATCCACGACGTAAATTTCTTTATGTTTGGTGGCGTTATTGGCGAAGGCAATCTTCGTGTCGGCAATGCCGCGTTTGCCCATTAGCGAAGCAATAATTTGGTCCGACGCAATATGCGCCAAGCGCCGTAAGCTGGCTTTGGTTCCCTTAAACGCTTTGGCGAACACGGCTGCGCGCGTAGCCATATCATAGACGTAAATTTTAATGGTATAGTACGGCTCCACATACGTTAAGGTGCCGGTAAGCACATAGCCGGGCTTGGCAGGTAGTTTGCCCCACGCTGCTAAAGATTCTTGAATTTTTTCTTTGGTAGATCCGTCAAACGCGGGGCCGTCCTCGGTTACGTCAAAATAGCGGGCAAACAACAAGTCGGCACGCATGGTGTCGTGCACTTCCTGTGCGGCCTGCGCGCTTTGCGGGTCGGACGCAAAAGCCGGCATGCCAATGGTAGGCAGTTTTTGTTTCCCGGCCGAGGTAATGCCAATATAAACATCCGTCTTAGGCGCGGCAAACAGCGCGCCCGCGCAACATACAACCGCGGCTAACAACAAAACAATTTTCTTCATATTCAACCCTTATTTAGAAAGTTTGGCCAGTTCCGCTTTGGCTTGCGTGGCTTCGGGAGCGGTGGGAAACTCGGCCACCACGGACGATAAATACTTTTTCGCTTCGTCGGTCTTGCCTAAAGGAACTATGCTAAGCGCGTATTTTAAGCGCGCGGCAGGTACTAATTTACTTTTTGGAAATTGCTGTAAGAGCGTTGCATACGCAATGGCGCCCTTTTTGGTTTGACCCGCGGCAATGTAAGCATCGCCCATATAGATATAGGCTTGGTCGGCCTGGGCACTTTGCGGGTATTTGGAAAGATAGAGTTTAAAACCGGTAGCGGCAGCCTCGTAAGAGCCTTTATCTAAATGATTTTTAGCCTCAGCAAATAAATCGGACGGCAAGACGGCGTTGGCAGGTTTGGCCGCGGTTACCACGGGTAAAGCTTCGTCGTTTTCTGCGGCGGGTTCTGCCGGTTTCCCACCGGGGCGGACAGAGGCGGTAATATCATCTAATTTGGCAGACAAATCGTTTAATTGACTGCTTGTTTGGGATAAATTTTCGTTCGAAACGGACAAATTTTGGTTTAGCTCTTCCATTTTGCTGGCCAGTTCTGCCTGGTTGGCCTGCATTTGGGTAATGGCGGCGTTTAACGTTTTGAGTTGGCCCTGTAAAGAGGACATATCCTGCTGCGTGGCCATAAAACAGCCGGACAATAAAGAGCCCGCACCCCCTAGTAAAATAAGTGTAAATATATTTTTCATGGGTCTGCGGGCTCCTTGTAACTAAGAATTAGTTGGCTTGTAAAAGCGTATCGGCTCTGCGGTTTTGGGCCCAGCAGGCTTCGTTCGCTTCGTAGCAAACCGGTTTTTCTTCGCCGTAAGAAACCGTGGCGATTTTGTCAGCCGGGATGCCTAAGCGTACATAATAAGCTTTTACTTCGTCGGCACGTTTTTGGCCTAAAGCAATGTTGTAAGCGGTGGTGCCGCGGTCATCGCAGTTGCCTTCTACGATTACTTGGTAGTTGGCTACGGCAGAGGCGGCCGCTTTAATGGCCTCAGCGTTGGCTTCCACAATTTTGCGGTTGTCAGCGGTCAAGGTGGCTTTGTCTAAAGCGAAATGTACGATGCCTAAAGTTACTTCTTGGGCAGGTACTTCTACGCCTTCTTCGGCCACAATCATGTCGGACACGGCTACGACGGTACCGTCGGCGGCGTCTTTTTTGTTTTTGCTGCAGGCGGTCAAACCGGCGGCCACAGCGAGTACGAGTACAACTTTGAGTAAGTTTTTCATTGCGTTCTCCGTTATAAGTTTAATTACTTATGTATAAATGATAGCAACTTTATCAAATAAAGGTCAACTGATTTTTATAACTATGTTCCCCCTGTTCTTTTTTGTTATAATGAGAGAGTAGTTAAAAACAATTTGAAATCTGTTTTTGGAAGCGTTTAAGAAACGCAGAGCTCTTACGAGCGCATGACAAGCCAAAGGCAGCTGTTTTAAGGCACAACATGAGCAGAATAGCTATCTGTTTGTGTTGTGCCGAGCGTTTGCCATTTATAAAAATGGTAAGCCGCGGCTGTTTGTTGTTGGGTTCTTGTCATGCACTCAAAGCAAGTAGCCGTTTTTGCATACGTTTTCCAAGAACAAATATAAGGAGAAAATGTATGACAAAAGAAAAAAACACCCGGCGGGGTTTCACGCAAAGATGTTTCCCCAAAGGTTTTACGTTAATAGAACTTTTGGTCGTCGTGCTGATTATTGGCATTTTAGCCGCGGTGGCCGTGCCACAGTATAAAAAAGCTGTCGCTAAATCACGCTTAGCTCAAGTAGTATCTACCTTTGATGCACTTTCAAAATCAATAGACATGTATGTATTAGAAAACGAGTGGCCTTCTTCAACGACTTGGTTTACCGGGGCCGCTAACCAATGGAACAATGCACTAATATCCCCCTCTTGGAAATCCTGTTCCACAAATGACTGTTATCTTTTTGATGATGGGTCCTACTGGAGTGCGCACTGTTCAGCAGCCAGCTGTGCAATTACTTTGTGGGACTCTACGTTATTTCCGCCTACATAAAAGGTCAATGTAAAATTATCTAGATTATCCAACAGTTCTAACTGGGTTTTTGATCAAATTTATGCCAGCACCAAAAGCAAAGAAGTTTGTCAATTTATCCGTGATACATATGGAACAAACAAAAATGAGCGCAGAACTCAAAACCGCCTGTGCGGCTTTAGGTATTGAATAATCAAAGTGGTGTTTAGTTGTTCGGAACTTTACTGCGTCAAATAGACGATTAGCCACCGTAAGTTGAGCGTGACAGGATAACACCACCGGGTAAAATAGAAGATTGGCTGATTTGTCGTGTTTTCGTACAACCTGTACAAAACACAGCATTTCCCCAAACACCGGGGACATAGAAGATAAGATGATTTTTCAAAACCGAGGTCAGTTTGGCGGACAAGTTGCCCGAAGCTGTACTGATAGGTACTGCAAGCGGCAAGGTACGTCAAAATGGCCCGGTTTTGGAAAATTGTATCGCTGAAAAGCAACGAATTTTACAAATCTTTCGTTTGTAAAATTCGTGCGCCAAAAGGAAGTTTATGCCCGCCGTTTTTTATCCCAGTAACTTGGCCAATAATCGGCTGATAACGCGCGGATTGGCTTTCCCCTTGCTCATCTTCATCACTCCGCCCACTAACGCGCCAATCGCAGCCTTATTGCCTTTTTGATAATCGGCCACCGCTTTGGGGTTAGCGGCAATGGCGGCTTTGGCCCATTCTTCCAGCTGGCCCTCGTCGCTCACTTGCACCATACCGCGCGCTTCCACGATTTTAGCCGGGGAACCGCCGTTTTTATAAATTTCTTCAAACACTTCACGTGCCTGTTTGCGGTTGATTTTGCCCGACTCGGTCATTTCCAAAAGTTCCGTTAGCTGGGCGGCCGGGATGGGCGAATCTTCAATCTCTTTACTATCAGCGTGGAGTAAACCGAGCAAATCGGTTTGAATCCAGTTGGAAGCCGTTTTCAAAGACACTTTGCCGCCCTTGGTTACTTCTTCAAAGTAGTTTGAAATTTCGCGCGACGAAGTTAAAACCCCTGCATCATAGGCCGAAAGCCCTGCCTTGATAAACCGAGCCTCTTTGCTGGCGGGTAGTTCGGGCATACCTGCTTGCACTGTTTTGAGCCAATCCTCTTGCAACACTACCGGCGGCAAATCGGGCTCCGGGAAGTAGCGGTAATCCAGCGCATCTTCTTTAGAGCGCATGGGTTTTGTAACGAGTTCCTGCTTATCCCACAACCGGGTTTCCTGTTTGACGCGGCCGCCATTATTTAAAATTTCCGTCTGACGGTTAATTTCGTAAATGAGGGCTTCGCGCACGGCTTTAAAGGAGTTTAAGTTTTTAATTTCGGCGCGCGTGCCAAATTTTTCTTGCCCTTTGGGGCGCAACGAAATGTTCACGTCCACGCGCAGTTCGCCTTTTTCCATATCACAGTTGGACGCTCCTACCCAGCGCATCAGGCGCTTAATTTCCGTAAGGTACGCATAAGCTTCGTCGGGGCTGCGCATATCGGGCATAGACACAATTTCCAGTAGCGGGCTGCCCGCGCGGTTGTAGTCCACCAAAGAATATGTATCTTCGTGTGAAGACTTAGCCGCATCTTCTTCCAAATGTGCGTGGTGGATGCCAATACGCTTTTTTTGCAAATTGTCTTTGGGGCCGTAGGTAATTTCAATGTAGCCGGCACCGTTAATGGGCTCGTCATATTGGGTAATTTGGTAGCCTTTAGGCAAGTCCGGGTAAAAATAATGCTTACGCGAAAAAGACGAATATGTATTGGTTTTACAGTTCATGGCCAGGCCCGCACGCACGGCTAAGGCCAAGGCTCCCTCGGTTAGTACCGGCAGTACACCCGGGTGGCCCATACAAACGGGGCAAATAGCGGTGTTGGGCTCTGTATCTTCGCCCACACCGTTAGGGCACGCGCAAAACAATTTGGTTTTGCTGGCCAGTTGTACGTGAATTTCAAGTCCGATAACAGGTTCAAATTCCATAAAATCTCCTAAAATACTATAATACCAAATATGAACACCCTTTTTAAGCCCACCTCATACAAAAAAGGCGCGGCTCTGGCCGTAGGGGCGACCTTCGTATGGAAAGCCGTTTCGTTTGTCAACGCACTCCTGTTGGCCTTATATTTTGGGGCCGACCAACAAACGGATGTGTATTTTTATCTCATTTTATTAGTTGGGTTTGGTTGCAATTTTTTCCAAAATCTGTTTCAAACGGTACTCATCCCCGAGGCTATGTTCTTAACCCAAGAAAATGAAAAAAAATCCCGCCAATTTACCACCATGTGGCTCTATATTTTTGTAGTGTTTGGCATAGGAATGTGTTTACTGGGTATTTTATGGCCGGAACAAATTTGGCAGGCCATTTCCCGTTTTGATAAGCCGCTTTTAATACAACATAAACGCATGCTAGTAGCTGGGTTGATCTTCTTTGGCTTACAAAATATCACCCTGTATTTAACCGCCATAACCGAAATGTACAAATTTTTCAAAACTGCGTGGCTGGGTGTATTAAACGCGTTGTTGCCGCTTCTATTACTCCTTTTGTTGGGCAGGCGCGTTGGCATTATCAGTATGATTTATGGTTTTATAGCAGCCAACTTGGTGCAAATTGTCATTTTGCTCATTCTTTTAAAAACGCAGCTGCACTGGTCTTTTTTGCCCGCCTGGGTGCCCGTGCGGGTACAAACTCGCCAAAATATGTTAACCGGGCAAACGTTAGCCCTTTTTTCTATATTTACAAGCAGCTTACCCCTTTATTTAATGAGTCATTGGGGAAGCGGTATTGTCAGCGCATTGGCCTATTGCCAACAGTTTACGGGCTCCGCTTCCGAAATTTTGATTGCCCGCACCGCCAATGTGGCTAAAATTCAACTCACCGAAGAAACCTCTCGGCAACACTATGCACAAGTAAATCAAACCTTTTTGCTTACCACCTACGCCTTACTGGCCGTAATAGCCCCTTTAGCCGTGTTCTCGTGTTATTTTGCACCGCAAATTGTACACATTTTTCTGGAACGGGGCCAATTTGATGCCCAAGCCACTCAACATACTGTTTCTTTTTTGCGGCCTATGTTGTTTATGTTATTGGGTTCGGTTCCCGGATATTTACAAAACGGCACTATCGCTGCCGGACGGAAAATAAAGGAATGGTTCCCCTATGCCTTAATTTCCGCTTGTATTTTAATCATATTATTGGGAGAAGGGATGCCTTATTTCGGTGCTTTTAGCTATCCGTATTTGCTGATTATTTCGTTAGGGGTTGGTTACCTACTTAATGTACGCTTATTTAACAAACATTTCCCATTTTTACAATATGGCAAACAAATGGGGCTGTTGGTGCAATTTACCCTATATGCACTACTGCCCCTGCTACCTGCTGTACTGTTGGCACAGGTATTACCTGAAAATGCGTGGATACAACTAGCCGTTTGCGGCAGCGTTTACGTAATAAGCTACGCAGGCATTTTGTACGCCACGAAAGACTTAACAAAATTATTTCACGTAGCTACGGACAATTTCTAACACCGTTTGGGGTGTATGGACTTGCATATTTAAACAAACCGGGTAGCCCAGTATACATTTCGTATGCCACGCAGCCCCCAAAAGCCACATACAGTGTCCGCATTTTTCTGCGGATAAATTCACATTTTTATTTAAAGCAAACAAACACGGTGCCGTGGGCCCAAAAAGGACGACTGCTTGGGTAGATAACCAACGCGTCAGTTGCACCAGGCCGCTTTCGCCATCTATATGCAATTGGGCGCCGTTTAAAAGGGCTGGCAAATCTGCCACCTCTGTTTGGCCCAACAAACACACATCGGCGTGGGCAAAACGCGGACTGTTTTTTCCCCCCACTTGCACAATTTGAATGTGCGGAAATTGTTGTTTAAAAAGCGTCAAAAATGTTTCCCAATTTTCCGTTGGCCAACACTTAAGCGGGGTCTTCATACCGATCTCAAAAGAGGCGTTAATCCCACTATGCACGGTAATATAGGGCGGTTTTAAGCCATAGCGGCTGATATCTTTTTGCAAAATAGCGGGCGGTAAAAATCCTGTTTCCTGTTCGTCAAAATCCAGTGCGCTTAAATATCGCAAAGCCGCCAAACGGCTAGCCCCCTGATGATATAAAAACCGCCCCAGGGCATCATCTAGCAAATAATTATCGCTTAAAAAATAGGAAAGTTCCTGCTGGCGCTTGAATGACGTTTTCAACACCGGCACAAACCCCGGGGTCAACTGTTCCACCCGTTTGTGATTGACATGTACCGTTTTCCACGACAGGCATAACTCACACGCCATATCATACGCCCGGCGGTACGGCACCCGGCCAGGCGGCAAAACAACATTTTTATCATCCGGAATTACTAATAAACGGGCGGCGTTTGGGGAATCGGTATAATAATAAAACACCGCCTCCGGCAGTTGTTTGCGCAAGGCCCGCACGGCCACCCAATGCGCACACGCATCCCCTAACCCGCCGCGTAAATGCAACAGAACATGTAATTTTGCCGGGTCTAAGTTCGGTCGGCGTAAAATGCCTTCCCATTTTTGTTGTAAACCGTAATAAACGCGGTTGCGTAGCCGCCTGTAAACGTAAGATAACCGTACCACGCGGCTGCCACGGCCGTACATTTCGGTATACGAGCGAATTTCTTCAAAAGCAAGGCGAGTTTGGTTGCTGTTCCAATCAATCATTGAAGTACGGTTTGTGCAAAGGTTTCAAAACAAAAACGTTCTTTATGTTTGCTGGCTTCCAGGGCCATTTCCACGCGTTTTCCCCAGTGGACCATCAGTTCATCTAAGGCAATGGTCAGCGGTTCTTCCTCGCCGGGGTTGACCACTAAGCCGCTAATGCCGTTGGCCACTAAGTCCGTCACGCCGGCCACATCCGTAGCTATCACGGGTAATTTACTGGCCATAGCGTCTAACAGTTCCTCCAAAGCGGCCTCTTTGCGGGCGGAAAACACATAAATATCCGCATTGCGCATCAGGCTGTACAGGTCGGTATCGGCGGAAACAATTTCGGTACTAGGGCCCAGTTTATGGGTGGTAATGAATTTTTTAAGCGCGGCTTTTTGTGTGCCGTCGCCCACAATGGTTAAATGCCACGTGGCATGTGCCGGAGCCAAACGGGCCCAGCTTTTAAGTAGCACATCAAACCCGCTGTTTTTAGTAAGCGGCCCGGCTGCCAAAAGGTTATTTTCTTTCTTAAAACAGGCGGGCTTATTGTAATTATAATGCTCCACCCAAATAGCGGGGTTTTCCATCCGCGTAGCGTTGGCGCCGTATATTTTTTTGTTCAAAGGGGTAGCGGCGTTGCCGAGTACATATACGTGCACGGCTTTGGCTAAAATGGATTTTTTATTTTTGGCAGATTTAGCTTCTTTAAAATTTTCAGGTTCTATATAAACAAACGGAATATGTAGCGCCGCGGCGGCTTCGCACGCCGGTAAATGCGCCAGTGAGATAACTTTTTGCGCCCCGGCTTTTTTAAGCGCGGCGGTAATGGTTTTGAGCGTGGCCGTAGCTGTGAATGGTAAAGTAGGCAATTCCAAATAACCGGGTAATTCTTTTTTAGGCCCGGCCAAGAGTACTTCTTGCCCGCGCACCGTTAAAAAAGTACCTAGGGCAGCCCCTAAACGTAGCCCCGAAAAATTTTTATGTGCACCCACAAAAATAATTGTTTTCATCATTTCCCCCTTTGTATTATTTTACATAATCTGCCAGCCAGCGGCGTAGATTTTTATTGTATCTACCTGCTGTCAATGCTAAAATATACATATTCTACAACTTGAGGATTTTATGAAACATACGTCTGTCTGGCCCGCTTGGCTGGGATATAGCTATCTTATTTTGCCGGTGCTGATTTTTTTAATTGGGTTTTGTAACCTGCCTACCGCGCTCTTGGGTACGGCGATAATAGCGGTAAGCAGTTATTTTGTATTTAAAAATGCCCCCGCACTGTGGAAACCTTCCACCAAACAAGAATGGCTCCTGCTGGTCCTAACCGCTGTGGTGTGCTTGGGGTGGGTTTGTTCCTCCGGCATAGGCGCCCATATGTTCCAAAATTCCGACCATGTGGCCCGCAATACCGTTTTTGAGTGTTTAGTTACTCAACCCTGGCCCGTTTTGGTAAATGACAACACCGCCATGCTAAGCTATTATATTGGATTTTGGTTACCGGCCGCCACTGTTGGCAAATTATTTCATAGCATCAATTTGGGATATAATTTCCAAATCTTGTGGGGAGCTTTGGGCACCTTTTTAACGGTTTACTATTTATTAGCCGTGCTCGGCAAAAAAAGGATGTGGGTTGTTTTTGTATTTATCTTTTTTAGCGGACTGGATATTATAGGCAGTATTTTATTTATTAACATACATCCGTTTCATCCGTTTAACTGGCTAGAGCATATTGAATGGTGGCTCCCCGGGCTTCAATTTTCCAGTTTTACCACGCAGCTTTATTGGGTTTTCAACCAAGCTATCCCCGCTTGGGTGCTAACACTGCTTTTGTATCATGAAAAAAACAACAAAGGCCTTGTATACTTATACGCTGCTGCTGTTATCTGTGCTACGTTGCCCTGTATAGGATTATTACCGTTTTTAGCGTGGTGGTGTTTAAAAAATGGCGAACAAAACCTCAAAACCGTTTGGACGCCAGCACATTTTTGGCAATCCTTTAAACAGGCGCTGACGTTTGCTAATTTAGCCGGGGCGGGGTTTATCGCGCTGATAAGTTATGCGTATTTATCGGGCAATATAGCCGGTTCTCACACTTCGGTAACGGTTGCAGCTTCTCAAGAAAATCTGCTTTGGATAGCTACTATTTTACGCGGGATTTTCCCCTTTTTTATGTTGGAGGTTGGTTTGTATTTACTTTGCGTAGCCCGGTTACAGTACAAAAACCCGCTTTTCTATATATGCACCGGCTGTTTACTGATTTATCCGTTTATCCGCGTGGGCTACGCGCCCGATTTTTGTATGCGGGCCACCATTCCGGCCTTACTGCTTGTGTGCTTGTTTGTACTACAAAGTTTACAACAAGAAAAAATCCGGCTTATACGTATTTTGTTAGTGATGTTGCTGCTGATTGGAGCCGTAACCCCCATACACGAAGTGACCCGTACGCTCGTTTATACGTCCAAAGGATATATTAAACAACGTCCTGCCGCTTTAGGGGGTGACAATCTCTTAAGCTATACCCAAAACAACCTGTTTTTAAAATATTTCGGCAAACGCTCCGCTAAATAGCCAAAAAATAAGCCGCCCTTTCAGGCAGCTCAAGGAGTGTATAATATGAAACTTGCGGGGGTTGGATTTGAACCAACGATCTCAAGGTTATGGGCCTTGCGAGATACCGGGCTTCTCTACCCCGCATGGTTATTATAGCATAAATTGAGCCAATATACAACCCGCTATCTGTCTTAAACAAAACCCCACTAGTTTATTGAATAAGTAGCATATCCCCCCTTCCACCCTTCAGGAGTCATTTCAGAACCGTTCAGAAGAAAGCCACTCCCGGGCAACGTTTTACAAAAATTCATACCTGATTTTTCCATACAACGATATTCTTTTTTAGGAAGTCCGGTTTCACTGGCATAGAGTTCTGAAAACATAAAATTATAATCAGCCCTACCACAGTGAACATTTCCATGGTTCCAATTTTGCTGAGGATATTGAATACAACAAAACATTTCACTGTTGCTTACACAATTATTTTGAGCAGGGGTTAATGAGGGCTCTACATCTAACTCGGTAAATGAAGTTGGCCAATCTCCATTTTTCAAGTAGTAAACTTGCACGGATCTAACAATAGAACTTGCCATAGCGCGCAATTTAGCAAATTGCGCTTTTTTGACCGCTACTTGATACTGCGGCACGGCTACCGCCGCCAAAATACCAATAATTAAAACTACTACCAACAACTCAATGAGCGTAAACGCTCGGTTTTTTACTACTTTTTCATGTTCTTTCTCCTGTATTTATTTTTCAATTTCCTGTGACAGGAAACAACAAAAAGAAACGGCCACTGTATCTATGGGACAATGACGGACCATACATACAACAGCCGTAGCTTACCGTAAAACAATAAACATTGGGCATAAAACAAACAGGTAATTAGTCCGTTCATTTTATGCCTAAGGCAGTTGTTTTTGGCGTCATTGTCGCTTATAGGCTCCGCGTTTCTTAAACGCTTCCAAAAACGGGATAAATTGTATCTACATTATAGCATAAAAATTGTCTATACCTTGATTTGTGGGTTTAAGGGAAATAGGGATGTCTTTCGCAACATCACCGCGTACAATAGAAGATTGGCTGATTTTTCAAAACCGAGGGCAAAAGAAGTCGTCCGTAACATCACCGGGAATAATGTTCAGTAGGCTGATTTGTCAAAATCAAATAATATTTTTATTGAAGAAAGAAACGTATACTTTTTTAAAGCGGGAAAAATTTCAAACTAATTTTTTGCAGAACGCGACGCAAAAGGGCGCAGTATACTGACGGAACGCGCGCGTCAGCGCGGAGGTATTCAAGCCCTTTTGCAACAAAGTTATGCGGAAAATTAGGAAGAAATTTTATAGATAGGGTAGTAATAGATGCCCATATATACAGGGTTATCTATAAACCCCTTTACATTACTACGCATGGCCCACAGCCCCGTCGGGTGTACGGTATAGAGTTGCATGGCATCTTCGTTCATGAGATTATGCACTTGCTTGTAAAGTGCGTTACGTTTAGCTGGGTCGGTCTGCACCACGGCTTGTTCAATAAGCGTGTCCACATGCGGATTGTTATACCCTTGCGCCAACGCATAGCGGCCTTGGCTGTGCAAGAACGGAAAGTAAAAATTGTGCGCGTCGGCAAAATCGGCCACCCAGCCGCGGGCCCAAATCGGCATTTGGTGTTTGGCCGTTTTTTCAAGAAATGCGGGCCAAGTCACACCGCGCAAATCAATTTGGAATTTAGGGTTTAGTTTTTCTACATTGCGTTTTAAAATTTCGGCCGCAATTTGGCGCATTTCGCCGCTGGTGTTATACGTAATCGTGAACTTAAAGCCTTTGTCCCACACTTGCCCGCCCCAGGCTTTTTTAAAGTGTTCTTCGGCTTTTTTTAAGTCAAATTCATAGCGCTTAAAAGTGTCATCCTGCGGCACTAACCCTTGCGGCGCGGGGCCGATGGCGCGCTGGCCGCGCCCCCCCATGGACTCGCGCAAAAAGCCGTCGTAATCAAAGGCATAGAGGAATGCTTTGCGTAGGTCCTTATCGTCAAAAAAGTTGGCCGGGATTCCTTGCCCATCCAACTTGCCGGAGCCCACATCCGGGTTGGCAGTCATATTGATATTGCGCGTGAAAAAGAGCACCGGGTCCGTGCGTAAGCGCGGCAAATTGTCATACAACGTAACGTGCGGATTTCCTTTTAACTGGTTAATAAATTTGGGCGAAATTTCGGCCACGTCGGCGTCACCGGTTTCCAGCATTAAACGCATGGTGGACGGTTCTTCCACGGTACGCATAAAAATCGTTTTAAGTTGCGGGGCACCCGCAAAATAATGTTCGTTGGCACTCAGCACCAGCGTTTTGCCGGCAATATCCCAGCGCGTAATTTTAAACGGGCCCGTACCGTTGGACGCGTTAAAAAATGGTGAGCTGTCTTTAGCAAAATTGTTAAATTGTTTCCACGTTTTTTCCGTGCCGACCCACGCGCCGCGCTGTACAGCCCACGGCTTACTGACAATATAACTCCACCGCGCCAAAATAGACAAAAACGGCGCAAACGGACGTTTTAAGGTAATCACTACGTTATCTCCATCCACACGTACGGCTTTTTCCACGTCTTTAAAATCCACCATAATTTCGCCCTGGGCGTTACGCGTAGAAGAAATACCCAAAATGGGCTCTAAAAGCAGGCTCGACGGACCGCCGGAAATGTCCGAGAGTAAAAAGCGCAGTATAGAATAGCGCACATCTTCGGGCGTGAGCTCAGTACCGTCGTGGAATTTGACCCCTTTGCGAATGGGGAACGTATAGATGCGGCCGTCTTTGGAGAGTAGCCCATTCTCAACGGTGGGCACTTGCGTGGAAATGGACGGCAACAATTCGGTAAGTGAGGAGCCGTTAAATTTGAGTAACGTATCATAGACGTTAATGAGCATCCCGTGCGTCACACCGTCATAAGAATAGACCGGGTCCAACGATTCCATTTCCCCTTTGTGGATGACAATGAGCGCCTCTTTGAGTTCCGGCCGCGCACACGCAAACACGCACAGTAAACAAAGTAAAATCCCTAATTTTTTCATTTACGCCTCACCACATAGGCCGCGCCTTGTTTATTGCACAGCCACGCCCGCGCAAAGGCTTTGGCATCATACTCACGCAAGACGGTGGTACGGGTGGGAGCGGCCGGATCCGCCACTAAAATTTGTCCGTCTTTATAGCCGCGGATGAGCACCAAGTGGCCGGGGGTTTTCTCCAAGGGAGCGCCGGGTAGTTCATCTTTTTTAAAAGCGATACTGGCAATTACTAGGCTGTCCGGTGTGACAAATTCTTGTAGTTCCTCAAGTGATGAAAACCGACGGAAAAACGCCTCTGCGCCAAACTCGGCCGCGGCGGCCATATTAAAAAGCCAATTGCCATATACGTCGGCCGTTTGGTCAAATACGCGCGGCAAAATTTGCTCGAGCGGCACCACATACCCCAGCGCATTTAACGCCATATAGATCGACGACGGGCTGCAAATGCGGCGCTTGTGCGGCGTGGATTGCTCCATTTGGCTTAAAGGCGACACTTGCTGAATGTTAGGCTCTTGCGGCAAGTGAATGGCTGTTTTTTCGTCATACACAAACGGGGTGCGCACCACGGCTGCGGCCAAAAGTAAAAGCTCGGCATCGCCGTAAAATTTAAGGCGGTAGCGGTAGGCTTGCGCAGGCTCAGTTAAAACAAGCTCGTCGGTATCCACTTTGCCAAACGCGTCTTTTTGAGCCGGGAAACTGGTTTTAAATTTGCCCGATAAAAGCCCCAATTTATAAAATTCGCTCCACTCACTGCCCGCTTGCACTTGCACTTCTAAGAGTAAACAACCGTCGGTAGCGGTGCGGAAATTGGCCGATAAAACAAGCCTATCAAACAAAAAAGGAGTGCGAAAAACACCCGAGGTGACGATTTTAATGTCCCCGCAGAAAGTTTCCTGCGCCGCATCTTTGGGCGAGTGAAACTGATTGAACACGCACGCGCGCAAATGGGTATGCATAGAAAATTTCGGGGCACCCGGACTTGAACCGGGAACCTCCCGCTCCCAAAGCGGGCGCTCTACCACTTGAGCCATGCCCCGTTAAAGGTATTATATAAAATAACCCCGGCCCAAAGCAGGGTTTTAAATTTGCGCCCAACAGGCATCGAACTCTCGACGGAGAGGTGTCCAAAACTCTGCCCATTATTCTTATACAAAAAGTACTGAAAATTTAGGCCTAATGGAACTTTTTGTTGGTAATACCGTCTTAGAAATGATTTTGAACTATTTTTAGACAAAAATACATCTATAAAAATTATTGCCGAACTTGTTTCGGCATCTTCCACGCAGGCCGTTAAAAGCCACTA
>JAZUSP010000028.1:0-2772 GCA_045606805.1 Elusimicrobiaceae bacterium
ATGATTTTCGACAGACACGCAAATTTGAAGTATAAATATGGAAACCGCCATTTTTGGGCAAGAGGATACTATGTAGATACCGTAGGACGCAATAAAAAACAAATAGCGGAATACATAAGGAATTAGTTGCAAGAAGATGAAATGGCAGACCAAATGAGTATTCAAGAATACATAGACCCGTTTACGGGTAGCAAGAGAAAGTAGGCTAAATAAAACACCCCTTTAGGGGTGTGGTCTGTAAAATGCCCTTCTAGGGCTTATTCAAGCCTCGGGCTTAGCCGGAGGTTGTGACTTAAGATATGCGTTTACCGTTTTCGTAAACGTGGTCTTCGCTTGTGCCGTCGGGACGGAAGAGTGTTCCTTTACCGTGGCGCTCGCCGTATAACCAAGTGCCGATATAAACCTCGCCGTTAGCGGCTTTAAAGGTGCCTTGTCCTGAGCAACAGTCATCGGCAAAGCCACCTTCGTAGCGGTCGCCGTTTGCCCACACAAATACGCCGTTACCCGTGGTTGAGCCATTTACAAAATCGCCTTCATAGGTGTTGCCGTTTGCCCAGACATATTTGCCTTTGCCGGTGCGTTTGTCTTCAACAAAATCACCTTCATATGTATTGCCGTTTGCCCAAACGTATTTACCTTTCCCGTGGCGTGTATCCTTTGCCCATTCACCATCGTAAGAAGAGCCGTCATTCCAGCGGATAATGCCTCGGCCCAGTCGGTCATTTTCAACCCAGTCGCCTTCGTAAACCGTGCCATCCGCCCAAATATATTTACCCTTACCGGTACGCTTATCATTTGCCCAGTCGCCATCATATGAAGCGCCGCTTGTCCAACGGATGACACCGTGACCAACACGGTTGTTTTCTAACCAGTCACCCTCAAAAACTGTGCCGTCCGCCCAAACATATGTGCCTTTACCTGTGCGCTTATCATCCGCCCAGTCGCCGTTATAGTAGGCACCGTCATCCCAGCGGATAATGCCGTGGCCCACACGGTTATTTTCGAACCAATTACCCTCAAAAAGAGTTCCGGTTGGCCAAAAATAGTTACCCTTGCCGGTGCGTTTATCGTTATCCCATTCGCCTTCATATGCGGCGCCGTCCGCCCAACAAATAACACCGTGGCCTTTGCGGGAGCTATTAACCCAGTCGCCTTCGTAAACAGTGCCGTCAGCCCAGGTTAATTTTCCTTTGCCGTTGCGCTCACCGTTTTTCCAAGGACCTTCATAATAGTTACCGTTGGCATATAAGTACACACCGTAGCCGTTGCGCTTGTTATCTATAAACTCGCCTTCATACTTTGCGCCGTCATTCCAAACATATTTACCTTTACCGTTGCGCTTATCCTTTGCCCAATCGCCCTCGTAATACGAGCCGTCAGCCCATCGGATAACGCCTTTACCTGAGCGGTCGCCATCTACAAAGTCACCCTCGTATGTAGCGCCATCGGTCCAGGTATAAAGTCCTGCGCCTGTACGCTTGTTTTCGACAAAATTGCCTTCGTAACGGGTGCCGCTTTTCCAGGTATAGATGCCTATGCCGTGGCGATGGCCGTTTTTATAATATCCTTCGTAAACTGTACCGTCAGCCCAAGTGTATTTACCAAAACCATCGAGTTCACCGTTGGTCATCTCGCCCTCGTAAGAATCGCCGTTATTATATGTCCTTTTTAAGAAGGATGATGTATTGGCGGGGCGCTGTAAGCGCGGCGCCTTATTATAAACAAACGGTGCTTCGGAAAATGACGGAACACCCTTTGTAACGGTGGGCTTATCAGCCATAGTTATTTTTGTACCGGGTGCTACATTTTTATCTACGGTAGTGTTAGTGGTTGTACTTGCAGTAGTAGTGGTGGAAGTGGCATTATCGGATACCACAAAACCTTTTGAATATGTACGGTCTTCACTTGTGCCATCGGGGAAGAAGACGGTTACCTGTCCGTCAAATTCACCTTCGGCAAAACCGCCTATATATGTTTCGCCGTTTGCAAATTTAATGGTACCTAAGCCGTGGCGTTTACCCGCAACAAAATCACCCTCATACACATTGCCGTTAGCAAAGGTATGGATGCCTTTACCTGTACGGTTGCCGTTTTGCCAGTCACCATCATATACGCCGCCGTCAGCCCAGGTGTATTTACCTTTGCCGTGGCAGTTGCCCTCAAAAAATTCACCTTCGTAGCGGTCGCCGTTTGTCCAGGTACGAGTACCAAAACCGGTACGCTTGTTTTCCACAAAGTCACCTTCAAATGTGCCGCCGTCAGCCCAGACATATTTGCCTTTGCCGTGACAGTTACCGCCTAAAAATGCACCGTCATAGCGGTCGCCGTTTTTCCAGGTCATAGCGCCGAAACCTGTACGCTTGCCATCGGCAAAATCACCGACATAAACGCCGCCTGTAACCCATAAAAGAGCGCCCTTGCCGTGTGAAGAGCCGTTTAAAAATTCGCCTTCATAGCGGTCGCCGTTTGCCCAGGTCATAATACCTTTACCTGTACGGTTGCCTTCTACAAACTCACCTTCGAAAACGGCACCGTCAGCCCAACGGAAAACGCCTGTGCCGTGGCATTTTGCCTCAACAAAATCGCCTTCATATTCGTTGCCGTTTGCCCAGCGGTAGATACCGATACCCGTGCGTTTGTTATCGGCAAAATAACCTTTATAGCGGTCGCCGCTTGCCCAGTCATACTCGCCGTAGCCGTGCAAAAGGGAGCCGTTTATCTGGCCAAAATATTTATCGCCGTTTGTATAATCTTTGCGCACAAACCCTGCCG
>JAZUSP010000029.1:0-2227 GCA_045606805.1 Elusimicrobiaceae bacterium
CTTTGTTAAAAAAGTTTGCCAATGAGTACATTGCCTGCACTTTTTTGCCGCGCCTCACGATACAAAAACGGCTAAACGCAAAGAGCAATTAGAACTTCTTGCCAACCCTAGTACGTCTGCAAGACAACGCGTAGCGTTGCAAGTACGCGAGGTGGTCCTATCGGTGGCTAAGGGCTCAAATTTGGAAACCTAAAAACCCTCAAGAGAGTTTCTCTTGAGGGTTTTTAAAGCGCAGGCTAAACTAATTATTTCGCTTCGGCTACGGCTACGGCTACCGCCACCGTCGCCCCTACCATCGGGTTATTCCCCATCCCAATTAAACCCATCATTTCCACGTGGGCCGGAACGGAGGAAGATCCCGCAAATTGGGCGTCGCTATGCATACGGCCCATGGTGTCAGTCATCCCGTACGAGGCAGGACCCGCGGCCATGTTGTCCGGGTGCAACGTGCGGCCCGTACCGCCGCCGGAAGCTACGGAGAAGTATTTCTTGCCGTTTTCGGTCGCCCATTTTTTATAGGTGCCGGCTACCGGGTGCTGAAAGCGCGTCGGGTTGGTGGAGTTACCAGTAATCGACACGTCCACGCCCTCGTGGCGCATGATGGCTACGCCTTCGTTTACGTCGTCGGCGCCATAGCATTTTACTTTGGCGCGGTCGCCGCTTGAGAACGCTTTTTCGCTTACGATATTGAGCTTACCGGTTTTGTAGTCATACGCGGTTTCCACCGACGTAAAACCGTTAATGCGCGAAATAATATACGCCGCATCTTTGCCAAGCCCGTTTAAGATGACTCTGAGGGGTTCTTTGCGCACTTTGTTAGCAGTGCGGGCAATGCCAATGGCGCCTTCGGCGGCGGCAAAGCTTTCGTGCCCGGCTAAAAAGCAGAAACATTTGGTGTTTTCGCTAAGGAGCATCGCGCCCAAGTTCCCGTGGCCCAAACCGACGGCGCGTTGGTCCGCTACCGAGCCGGGAATGCAGAAGCTCTGCAGCCCCACGCCGATTTTTTCAGCCGCTTCGGCAGCACTTTTTACGCCCGATTTAAACGCAATTGCGGCCCCGACGGTGTACGCCCACACGGCGTTTTCAAAAGCAATGGGTTGGATGCCTTTTACAATGGCTTCCACGTCCACACCCTTTTTAGTGCAGATTTCTTTGGCTTCTTCCAAAGAGCCAATGCCGTATTCTTTGAGCGTGGCATTGATTTTTTCAATTCTTCTTTCGTATCCTTCAAACGTTACCATAAAATATCTCCTTGGGTTACTCTTTGCGGGGGTCAATTACTTTGACGGCTTCGTCAAAGCGGCCGTATTTGTTGACGTTCTTTTCAAACGCGGTTTTGGGGTCTTCGCCTTTTTTAATGGCGTCCATCATTTTACCCAAGTTGACAAATTGGTAACCAATGATTTCGTTGTTTTTATCAAGGCCAATTTTGAGTACATACCCTTCGGCCATTTCCAAATAGCGCGCGCCTTTGGCCTCGGTACCGTACATGGTACCGATTTGGCTGCGGTGCCCTTTGCCCAGGTCCTCCATGCCGGCGCCAATCGGCAGACCGTCGTCGGAGAAAGCACTCTGTGTGCGGCCATAAACAATTTGCAGGAATAGCTCGCGCATGGCGGTGTTAATAGCGTCGCACACGAGGTCGGAATTTAAAGCCTCTAAAATGGTTTTGCCGGGCAAAATTTCGGCGGCCATAGCGGCGGAGTGGGTCATGCCCGAGCATCCTAACGTTTCCACCAGGGCTTCTTTAATCACACCGTTTTTGACGTTTAACGTCAGTTTGCACGCGCCTTGTTGGGGGGCGCACCAGCCTACCCCGTGGGTGAGGCCACTAATATCGGTAATTTGTTTGGCTTTGACCCATTTCCCTTCTTCGGGGATAGGGGCCGGCTCATGCTTAGCGCCTTTGCAGACGCAACACATGGCTTGTACTTCAGGGGTGCATTTTTCGCAACTCATTGTACGTCTCCTATAATAGATTTGTTAGGTATATTTTAGCATTTTTTAACCCCCCCGCCAAATGCGTGTTAAAAATTAGCCTCTAGTCTCTCCTCTCTAAAACCCAAGAGAAACATATTAAAATCGTGTCTAATAGAACTTTTTGTTGGTGACAAGGTCTAAAATAAGCAAAGGATAAACCCATGAAGGGATGTTGTAAAATGAGGATTATCCCTGAACTTGTTTCAGGGTCTTCGACGCTGGTAGTGGCTTTTAACGGCCTGCGTGG
>JAZUSP010000030.1:0-70253 GCA_045606805.1 Elusimicrobiaceae bacterium
GTCCCTTTCTTTCCTGGTGCGCTTTGACAAATCAGGGTACTGGCTATTTTACCCGGTGCTTATTTCCTCGCCACGCTCAACTTACGGCCTTACCTACCCTCAAATTTGAAAACATGTCCGTCCCTTTCTTTCCTGGTGCGCTTTGACAAATCAGGGTACTGGCTATTTTACCCGGTGCTTATTTCCTCGCCACGCTCAACTTACGGCCTTACCTACCCTCAAACTTGAAAACACGTCCTTTGTCTTTTTGCAACGTTTTGTGAGGTTATAATCTTTGAACTATTTACTACCATTGAAATCGGTAGAGGTAACGCCTATTTGTTGTATCTTTTTCTTCTTCGTTATTTGTCAGGCTTTGACAAACCGCTTTGGCTGTATTAAATTGTGCAGCTGAATAAGAAATAATACAAAATCCTGTATTTTCAGCAAAATAGCTACCTGCCGGCCAAAAATTGAACTCAATAGAGCTAGAATTATGTTGCATAATGAGGCCTCCGTTACTAGTACTGTTTTGCCAACCTTGAGGTGTGGGCAATTGAATATCTAATTTTCCTAAACTGCTTGCTAATTCCCCATTTGCTAATCGATATACATTTTGTGCTTGTACATACGCTTTACCAAAAATAATTGCTTGGGTCATACGGGCTTTAAGTACGGCCTTTTGATACTGCGGCACGGCCACCGCCGCTAATATGGCAATAATCAAAACCACTACCAAGAGCTCAATGAGCGTAAAACCGTCGTTCACTTCCCCCCTGGCGGGATGCTTAGCGCATAGTGCGTTTTTATCTTCCCCCCTTGTGGGGGAAGTACCGCCGTAAGGCGGGGTAGGAGGGTTGTCAAAAAGCATTTCCGCTTTGGAAGTGCCCCAACGGGGCGATGAGGGGGTACTTATAAAGTGTTCCTTATTTAATACCCCCTCACTCGGCACTACGTGCCACCCTTTCCCGCTAGGGGGGAAGTGTTCAAAGGTACTCTTTTTTACTTCATTATTTTTTCCTTGCATATTATGTTCTCCTTTTCTGTTTTGGAAAACACGCACGCAAAAACGGCTGGTCATACCGAGCCGAAAGCAGCGACCCAACACAACAGCCGTAGCTTGCCGCTCGCGCGGCAAACGTTCGGCACAACACTAGCGGGTAATTAGTCCGCCTGTGTTGTGCCTAAATATCGGCTGCCTTTGGACTGCTTTCATGCCTTAGTTTCCTAAGGCTGTTCGTATTCTACATACGCTTCCAAAAACAGGTAAAAATTGTTTTTTTACTGCACTTCCATTCTACATAATTTCTGCCTAATTTTGCACCTCTCTTTTCTGGGCCTTTTGGTCCACTCGAGTCTGGGTCTTTTTTTCCTTGAAAATTAAAGGCTTTCCCTTTATACTTATTATATAGAAGGAAGGAGCAAGGTATGAACTCGTTTTTGTGTCGTGTGATGACTTTGGTTTTTTTATTTAACTGTTTAACCCCTGCTAGCGGGTGGGGGCAAAGCTCTCGTCGTGTAAATGGAAAAAAATCCTCGTTAGAAAAACAAGTTACGGCCAAAGTACAAAAGGCTCAACAGGCCAACACCCCGGCCGCCCAATTTGCCCGTGCCGATCAAGCAGCCCGCGAAGCGCATCACGCACGTTTTGCGCAAGCCGATACGGCGGTCCAAGCAAACCGCCCCAACAAGCAAGAAGTATTACAGTCCATCGCTTCGCAGGAGGTAAACCGCCACTTGACCCAATCCCCCAATTCCTTATATGTGGCCTCGCGGGTATCGCCAAAGGCGGATGCGGGGTCCGTACTGCCGGCCAAAATTTTTTTAAACAAAGTGACCCGTAATGAAATCTCTTTTGAACAACTCGTGGATTATGTTGACCCCCTGGACCCGAATCCGTCTGCCAATGACTTACTTACCATTGCTTATGCGGCCGAGGTCATCAACAATACTGTGGGTGAAGCGATGCAGCTTGATAGCGCGCAATATGATTTAAATGAATTTCAGGCCCAGCTCGTGCAACTGCAAGCGCGGCTATTGTGGCGTATGGCGCTGCTCGGTTTTGAGGTGCCTTCTTATACGGCTAATCCTGTCAAAGACCCGGCCTCTCTTTCACAAGCGGCGTTGCAAAATGCGTTGAACCCGGCGTCTGCGCGCAAGACCATGGCGCTGGCTAGCTTGCGTATGGCGTTACTCAAAATCCACCAATTTTACCAGGCTAAAAACTTACCGGATCCGGCGGATGCGTATCAAAAAGAAATGTTGGTAAAAAAATTGGTCCCCGTGCAAAAAACGGTTGCCCGCCGGCCGGAGTTAAATGACAAGTTAGCGGCCCGGTTTCCGGCCCCAGCCCAACAGGCTACCCAGGCCCAGGCCTCCGCTCGTAAACAAGCGGCCCAAACGGTTAAAAAACATGGCAATTTGGCTGTGTTTATGGACCAGTTTATCCGCGAATTTAAAGAGTCTATGGAAGAAAATCCCGAACAAGGATCTGCGGCTTACCAGCACGCCCAAATACGTGCCGAATATGCCACCGCCTATGCGCTGGAGTATGACCCGGCATACCTTAAAAAAATTGTGGCGGTGGTGGACCAAGGCCCCAAAGAGACAGACTTTAAACAAGATTATTCCCCTATCTTAAACGCTATTTTTGTAACGGTGTTTGAAAATACGCGCTATAGTGCTATGGACGAAGCCAAAACCAAACAAGTGTTAAACTTGCTCCAAGAATTTTCGACCCCGCAAAAATACTCGCTCCCTACGCGCGTATTCGCGTTGGAGGCCGCCAGTTTGCTCTACCGTCCGCTTAACGAGCATTTATTAAATATAAATACTCAAGTCAATGTAAATCTGCCCGACGAAAAGCTACGTGAGGTATTTGCCCAGCGTACGGCCGATTTGTATTGTCCGTTAGTATCTGTCAACTCCTATGCTATGAAGGACTATGGCCTGAGCTCGGAGGAAATGGAAGCATTAGCCAATAAACTGGCTTACATTTACGACGGATTTTATGATATTCATACTCCGTTTTTCGAAGATGCTAATGCCAAGGCCGACCAGCGTGCGCGTGCCAATTATCCGCGTACGGCCTGCCATATTACCACGCATGGTAACCTTAATACGCTCAAACGGGATAACGAACGTACGACCGCTTTTGTGTATTTCTCGGCCGAGGTGTTATTTTGGGTGTACGGCGGCGAATTGTTTGCGTTTTTAGGTACTGCGTTTCGTTTAACACATGGGGCCGTGGCGGCCTTACCCAAAGCGGGTAAAGCATTTACGGTAGCGGCTCGCGGCGAAAAAGTAGCTGCTTTCAATGCCAAAATCCAAGAAGGCGCCAAGTTTGCCAACTGGATTTATAAGAACAAACGGCAACAAGGCTATATGGTAGAAGCCGTGGTACAAAAAGCACCCGCTCGCGTAGAAAAAGAGGTGGTAGTAGAAAACGGCGTTGCCCAAACCGTAGAACGTGAAATCCCGGCTGTAACAGAATATAAGCCGGTTACCAGTACCCATCAACTGGAGGGGAAACACTCGCTTTGGAATCCAAAACGTTGGTTGGGTATGGGGCGCGACGAAGAGGTAATCGGCTACCGCGTTACCCGTATGGAGCCCGGCTTCCAAAGCACCGTAGCGCAAATGCGCTTTGGTCAGCCGGTAGACGGTTTGCATAGCTTGCAAGAAATTTCCCAAATGACGCAGCAATTAAGAATGGCCGACGGATCCCGCTTTTGGTTTGAACAGCAACCCTATTGGCGCGGGATGATGAATATGAACCAAGCCATGCAAGAGCGGTGGATTTTGGGTGGGTTGGAAAGCTCGTTTAAGAACCAAATGGATTTGTGGGTCCCGCTCGGGGAAACGGCCCAAAAAACCGGTAAAATCAGTGAATCTACCCGCTGGTGGAACGTCACTCAATGGGGGCCACCTAAACAATGGGGTGAGTTAGTCGGTAAAGAAATGTGGGGCAAAGCCGGCATTGGGGGTACTTCGGCTCGTATGCCTATTTATGTAGCCCCCAAAACGCCATTTCAGTTTACGTGGCGCGGTGCGGCTAATCAATTAACCACCCGCCAAGAGGGCGTTGCCAATATAGCGGAAATGTTGCCCGGTTTCTATACCAGCGGGGCGGATGTGGCTACGGGGAACGTATATAGCCAAATGTTTAATGCCTATATGAAACCGCTTAACTGGCAAAGTACGTTGGCCAAAACCTTCTTGCCAGACTATGTACCTACCAAAGTATTTTGGCAATCTATGCGGGCCAACCCGGTGTTGGGGGCGCAATTAGCACCGCAACTGTTGTGGCGTAACCGCTTTGGTATCACGACGGCGCTTTTTACCGGGTATGCCGGGGCTGACCGCCTCCTCTATCCGCCTTTTAAAGGTTGGATGGAAGACCAGGCGACGAAAGACGCTAACGAAGAAATTGCCAAATACGGGGATACTTTCTCGCCGGATCAGGCTAAAATGGACGAATTGCTCTTGCAAGAAATGGAGGTGGATTTGTCCGACAAGCGCGCCATGAGTGCCTATAACGATGTATTAGCTGCCCAGCCGGACCAAGTAGACGGGACCCTTTTCTCGGCGCCGATTATCGGGGCCCGCCGTGCGATGGGGATGCCGTTTATCGGAGATGATGTAAAAGCCGATTACGAACACCAAGCCGTGCGGACTGATTTAAACCGCTCTTTATTACGCCGTAATTATATCCGGTTTAAAGAGGGTCAACAAGCCACGGCTAAATGGCAAAAAGAACAACGTGCCGCTATTAAACAGGATGAACAAAAAGTGTTGGCGCAGTATCCGCAAGCTTTTGCATTCCAACCGGACTTAAAGCGGCAGTTGCACGAAGTGTATGAGACGTACGCAAAGGAATTTTTGGCTTCGCAAACGCAGGATGAGGCCACACAAGCCAGCGAGCGGTTTAACAAACAAGTAGGCTTAGTTTTGGCCCAAGTAAATGAATATGATTATGCCGCTAAGCAAACAGAGGTGCTTATTATGCAGGCGGAGGCATTTTACCCGGGTTTGGTAACCCCGGCGGTAAAAAACCGGATTCGCCAGGCACTACGTACGTATGCGCAAACCCGGTGCAGAGCCTTGCAGTCGGCCAATCCGACAGCGTTAGCCCAAAAAGCGGCTGACGAAGTGGGGCAAACACTCGGTAATTTGTGGGAAGAATTGAATGCCCGGTTAGGCTATGGGGTGGACTTTGATGCCAATGCCGCTGAGTAAGCAATTTGTAAGGAGTAAAAAATTACCCCCGCTCTAATTAAGGGCGGGGGTAAAAAGTTTTCATGTGAAAACTTTGTTAGTTTTGTTAATTTAACAACGTGTGTTAAATTTTACGTGAATTTTGCTTATTTTTCTTCGTCTTTTTTGAATTTAGCCACTACTTCATCTTTGCGGCGGCTAAATTCTTTGGCTACTTTTTCTTTGCCTTCGCTCAGTTTCTCGCGGGCGTCTTCCAAGTGGCCTTTTACTTTTGCTTTCAAATCCTGCGCGTGCTCCAACAGATATTCTTTGTTGTCTTCATAGGTATCGTTGGCCCAGCGTTTAAGGCGTTTGCGGGTGGTTTCGCCTTTGGCGGGTGCATAGAGTAAACCCGCGGCAGCCCCGACGAGCGCCCCTAATAAGAAGGCCGCCAACCCAGCCCCGGCGGCTTTGCAGTTGCAGTTACATTTATCGCACATAGTATCCTCCTATTTTGCTAAATTAGTACATATATTTTACAATATAAGTATAAGCGAAAAATAATTTTTTTGCCAGTTTATTTTTAATTAGAGAGGTTTTTTATGCCTAACCCGTCCGCGCCGCGCAATAACGGCCATCAGGAAGCGCCCCAAGTGCGCAAACATACTTTTGACGAAGTAGCCCATATTTTTACCAACGAGGAAGCCCAAGCCGAAGCGAGCCGCTGTTTGCATTGCAAAAACGCCCGTTGCCAGGCTAATTGCCCGGTAGGGGTGCAAATCCCCGATTTTATTGCGCTTGTGAAAGACGGTAAAATCGGCGAGGCTGTGAGCAAAATTATGGAAACCAGTTTACTGCCCGCCATTTGCGGCCGCGTCTGCCCGCAGGAAAAACATTGCGAGGGCAACTGCGTATTAAAAGAAAAATTCGGCTCGGTAAACATTGGGATGTTAGAAAGATATACTGCCGATACCGCCCGCAAAAAAGGACTCTTAAAAGCCCCGCAAACGGCTCCCAAAACGGGCAAAAAAGTAGTGTGCATTGGATCGGGCCCGTCGTCCATTGCTGCCGCCGCGGAACTGGCGCGCGCCGGGCATGAAGTAACCGTTTTTGAGGCCCTGCACGCCTTTGGCGGGGTACTACGCTACGGGATTCCGTCTTTTAGGTTGCCGCGTGAAGTCATAGACCACGAAATTGAAACCGTCAAATCTATGGGTGTAAAATTTGTGCCGGACGTACTCGTCGGGGCTACGCAAACCGTGCAGGAACTCTTAAAAGAATTTGACGCCGTGTATGTAGGCAGTGGGGCCGGGTTACCCACCATGACCGGCATCCCCGGTGAAAATGCTGTGGGGGTCTATAGCGCCAACGAATTTTTAACCCGTATTAACCTCATGCAAGCCTATAAATTCCCGGAAACGGACACGCCCATTAAAATTGGCAAGCACGTGATTGTGCTCGGTGCCGGCAACAGCGCCATGGATGCGGCGCGCTGTGCCATGCGCTTAGGGCCGGACAGTGTGACGATTGCCTACCGCCGAAGCGCGGCCGAAATGCCGGCGCGCGCGGCCGAAGTGGAACACGCCAAAGAAGAGGGCATCCATTTTGAATTTTTACTGACGCCCAAAGAAGTACTCACGGACGAAACCGGGCGCGTAAGCGGGCTCAAATTTACACGCAACGAACTGGGCGAGCCGGATGCCAAAGGCCGCCGCAGACCCGTGGAGATACCGGGTAGTGAATTTGTCATGCAGGCCGATACGATTATTGTAGCGATCGGCCAACGGCCTAACCCGATTATTGCCAAAACCACGCCGGAACTCAAAACGACCGAGCGCGGTGTGCTGGAAATGGACGGCGAGGGTAAAACATCCTTGCCGGGTGTGTATGCCGGGGGAGATATCATTCGCGGCGGGGCCACGGTGCTACTGGCCATGAAAGACGGTATTGAAGCCGCCCACCGCATTAACGCGTATTTGGAGGGAAAATAACATGCAAGAAAACACGATTTTAGAACGCGAACAATTAAATGACGTCGTCGTCAAATTTGTCATTTACAAACCTTTAATTGCTAAGTCCGCGCGCGCGGGGCAGTTTGTTATTTTGCGCGGGCGCGAGGGCGGCGAACGCGTGCCGGTTACCCTCGTGGATTGGAACGCGCAACAGGGCACGATTACCGTCATTATCCAGGCCATTGGCAAATCAACCTCTCTATTTAACAGCTTGCAAAAAGGCGAGGCGTTTTTGAATGTGGCCGGGCCGCTAGGCACGCCAGTGGAAATTAAAAACTACGGCACGGTGGCCGTGGTGGGCGGCGGGGTAGGCATTGCCGAAGTGTACCCCATTGCGCGCGCCTTAAAAGAAGCCGGGAACAAAGTGATTGCCGTACTCGGGGCACGTACGAAGGAGCTACTGATTTTAGAGCCGCAAATGCGCGCACTGTGTGATCAGACCGTTTCCACCACCGACGACGGCTCGTACGGTCAAAAAGGTATGGTGACCGACGCTATCCAAGCTTTGCACGACGGCGGCGAAAAAATCAATGCGGGCTTTATTATCGGGCCGATCCCCATGATGAAGTTTACCTCGCGCCTCATGGACAAATTGGGTATGGAGCCGCATGCGAGCTTAAACCCCATTATGTTAGACGGCACGGGCATGTGCGGCTGTTGCCGCGTAACGGTGGACGGGAAAGTAAAATTTGCGTGTGTGGACGGGCCCATGTTCCCGTCTAAGACCATAGATTTTGACGAACTCATCCGCCGCACGAGCGAGTATAGACCCCTTGAAAAAGAGAGTTTGGAAAAGTACCAGCACGAAAAAGGGCACGTGTGCAAATGCGGGTTGCATTAGCATTATAGTTTGAGTGGCAAATTTTTTAGCGCAGTTTCTATATTGAAACTGCGCTAAATTATGTTGAAATTATACCGGGTTGTGGGGTTGTATGGTTTTCTCCCCGGGTTTGTGCCCGGGGATGCTTATTGATAACCAGTTGAAACAATTTTAATTAGTCCAATGTGTATAAAGTAAGCGTGGTAGAAGAATGTTCTCTTTGTATGCCGCCAAATGTCTTACAGACTTTAGCATGCCAGGCTGTATTATTTTCTGCCCAACAGATTGTTTTTGCATTGTCATAGGCGGTTAAAGGAATAAGCCACCGTTCAATAGACAAATTATCCAATGTGCACTTAATGGATTTAGTGCTTGTTGGAAGCCTACAAGAAAATTTCCTAGAATATACTACCTCGTTGCCAATTATTTGGCCTCCTGGCGGAAGATCTAAATCTAATTTGCTGGCTTCTTGAGCATTTTGAGTATATTGTCCGTTTGCCAAGAAATATACTTGTTCCGCTTTATCAATGGCATTTATGAGCGGAAGCATTTGTGTGATTCTACTTTTAGTTACTGCTACTTTATACTGTGGTACGGCAATGGCGGCTAAAATGCCGATAATAAGGACTACGACCAACAGCTCAATGAGCGTAAAGCCCTTTCTTCCTCCCTTGCGGAGGAAGTGGTCCGCAGGACCGATGGAGGGGCTCATTAAGGAAGTAACCTTATAGGCCCCCCTTTTTGTCGCTACCGCGCCCCCCGACAAAAGCCCTCGGGGGCAGGCTCTTTCCCCGCAAGGGGGACAAGTAATAACATTTTCATTTTTGTTGCGTTCCATAAGTTTTTTCTCCTATCATTAATTTCCAATTTGGCTGCTTATGAAACGTGAAAACGGCCGCTAGTTGCGGGAGGATTGAAGTGCCCTCAAAATAACAGCCGTAGCTTATTGTTCAGAACAATAAACATTCGGTACACAACAACGGGTTTGCAATTCCCATCATCGTGTACCTTAAACGACTATTTTTGGACTTCAATCCTACGTTGGGTATTACCCCAACGCACCGTTTCTTAAACGGTTCCAAAAACAGGATCAAATTGTCTTTTACTGCTCTTCCATTCTACATAATTTCTTCCCAATTTTGCACATTTCGTTGTTGCGAGCCTCCTTACGTACTTGCGGCCTTTTGGACCGCTTAGTGCCGTACGCTACGTCGGCATGCGGCTAGAACTGTGCAAAATTATTTTGAAATTATTCCGCTTTCTTTGTACATACGGCTTGCTTACGTGTTTGAAATTATCGCGTGGCCTGTTTAGATGGCATACTTGCGTTTCTTCCTAATTTTGCACATTTCGTTGTGCCTTGCCATAAAAAAACCGCCCGGCGCGGGGCCGGGCGGGGTGTTGTATGCTATCAGCTTAAAACAACAGTTCTTGGAATTTTTCTTGCGGCACGGTGTCCATGGGTGCTACCGTGTAAGGCACGGTGTCAAAATCAATTTTGGTCAAATCAATTTTGCGGATAGCCGAGTTATACATCGTACGGTAGTAGAACGTGGGGTGCGTTAAATCGCTCACCGCGGTCCACTGCGTGGCGCTGGGCATATCTGGGATTGTTTCGCCGGGGGCATATTCCGCGCCGATCGGCAAATCAAAGTTGTTTAAGATGTGAAATGCTTGCGTAACGGCACCGTACGCGTCTTTGGGCGTGGGGGCGGTTTGCGCGTAGAAGAACGCACGTACCAGGCGCGAGGGGGGCGTCAAATCGCCGGGCAGGCCGGTCAAATTCGTGCCGCCGCCGTATGAAGCCAAGTGCACCTCGCCCATGGTTTTGTTGGGCGTTTCCCCGCCGGACAAATGGATGTAGTTATTTAAATTGGCTTGGTGCCACGGGAAACTGGGCGAGTTGGTAAACACGCGCAAGTTGTTCTCGTAAAAGTGGCGTTCGCCTTTGTCGGTAATTTCCAACACAATGCTACGCCCGGTGGCATCGGTAATACGCCAGTGGCCGGTGGCATAGTGGCCGTTAGCATCCGGCTTGCCAATGGGGATAATGGCCACTTTTTTGAGCCCTTGCATCACTTCATCCACGGTGGCGTAGTTGGTTAAAATAAAGCGCACCAGTTCGCCGTCGCTTACGGATTGTTTGCGGTATTTTTTTTCAAACGGGGTTAAGCTGCCCACGCCCGCAAAGTAGAAAATACCGGCGTTGAGGCCTTTTTCGTTGACGCCTTCGGTGACAAAGGTGGGCTCCACCGTGCTAGCCCCTACGGCGCCGTATTTGTTGACCCATTTATGGCCGTTTTGGCCTTCGGGCGTGAGCGCGGTGTTTTCCATGCCGCGCGGCATAATAATGAGCTTGCTGTTTAAATTGCCGCCTTTCCATTCAATCGTGCGTGCTAAAACCTGGGTGCCGTCGGCGGCTTTGATAGCAATACCGGTGCAGGCATTGCCGGGGGTGCTTACAGCGGCTACTAATAATGTAGCCAGCGTAAGGGAAAATAATTTTTTTATCATTTCATCGCTCCTTTTTTTAAGATAACCCATTAAACAAAATTTCACAAAAAAATGCACGCACAAAATAGGGTTAGGTGTTTTAGGCGGAAAAAATTATACAATAAAAGTATCCCCGTATCAGGAGTTTTATATGAAAAATTTTGGATTTGTAAAAGTAGCCGCCGCCGTGCCCGCGGTAAAAGTGGCTGACGTAACTTTTAACGCCGCGCAAATACTCACGCAACTTAAACAGGCCGCCAAACAAGGCGTGCGCGCGGTGGTATTCCCGGAACTGGGCCTCACCGGTTACACGTGTGCGGACTTATTTTTAAAACCTACGTTGTTGGACGCCGCGGAGCGGGAACTTTCCAAACTCCTCACGCAAACTAAAAATTTAGACGTGGTATTTATCGTCGGGCTCCCGGTGCGGGCGGGGGCGGTGTTGTTAAACGCCGCGGCCGTGTGTTATAAAGGAAAAATTTGCGGCGTGGTGCCTAAAACTTATCTGCCCAATTATAACGAATTTTACGAGGGCCGCTGGTTTGTGCGCGCGCTAGCCTTTAGCGGCGAAGCCGTCACCCTGTGCGGGCAAACGGTGCCGGCGGGAACGGACCTTCTATTTAAGGCGGGCGGTTTTACGTTTGGCGTAGAAATTTGCGAAGATTTATGGGCTACGGTTCCGCCGTCTTGCATGGCTGCCCTGCAAGGGGCGGACGTGATTTTTAATTTGTCTGCCAGTAATGCACTTGTCGGCAAACATGCGTATGTGCGGCAGTTGGTGGCCCAGCAATCGGCGCGGTGTTTGTGCGGATATGTGTATGCGTCGTGCGGATTTGGCGAGTCCACCACCGACGCTGTTTTCGGTTCCAATGCGCTAATTTTTGAAAATGGGCACGAGCTGGCTTGTTCCACGCGCTTTAGCTACACGCCGCAACTGGTGTGCGCCGAAATAGACGTGGAGCGTTTACAAAACGAGCGACGCGTAAATACCTCTTTCCGCACGGACAGTGCGCTGGAAACCGCCGCGCCGTATGAAATAATTGATTTAGAACAACCCGTGGCCGAGGTTAAAAAACTCACACGCCGCGTAGACCCGCTTCCGTTTGTGCCGTCGGGCGAAAAGCTGGACGTACATTGCGCGGAAATTTTTAACATTCAAACCACTGCTTTGGCCACACGGTTGTTGGCCGCGAATAGTAAGACGGCGGTGCTCGGTATTTCGGGCGGGTTGGATTCTACGTTGGCGTTGCTGGTAACTGTGCGCACGTTTGATAAGCTCGGCTGGCCGCGCAAGCAAATTATCGGCGTTACCATGCCCGGTTTCGGCACGACGGACCGCACCTACCAAAACGCGCTCACGCTCATGAAAAAATTGGGCGTAAGCGTCAAAGAAATTTCCATTAAAAAAGCGTGTGAGCAACATTTTAAAGATATCGGGCACGACGGTAAAAAGCACGATGCCGCCTACGAAAACGCCCAAGCGCGCGAACGTACGCAAATTCTCATGGACGTGGCCAACCAAACGGGCGGGCTTGTGGTAGGCACGGGGGATTTGTCCGAGCTGGCCCTCGGGTGGTGCACGTATAACGGCGACCATATTTCCATGTACGGCGTAAACGGCGGTGTGCCCAAAACGCTGGTGAAGTCACTTGTCACGTGGGTGGCCGCGCACGAAACGGCCGACAAAAAAACGCAAGCCGTTTTAGCAGATGTAGTGGCAACGCCCATTAGCCCCGAACTGTTGCCCGCCGACGGCAAAGGCCGCATTACCCAAAAAACCGAAGATCTGGTGGGGCCGTACGCGCTGCATGATTTTTTCTTATATTATTTTTTGCGCCACGGGTTTGGGCCGCAGAAAATTTTATTCTTAGCCAAGCACGCGTTTGCGGGGCAGTTTAAAGAAACGGAAGTGAAAAAGTGGCTGGCCGTTTTTATAAGGCGCTTTTTCAGCCAACAGTTTAAACGCTCGTGCATGCCGGACGGGCCGAAGGTGGGCAGTGTGGCACTTTCGCCGCGCGGGGACCTTAAAATGCCAAGTGAGGCAAGTTGCCGGGCGTGGCTAGGTGAATTAGAATAACGACGACAAATTCTTAAAAAAAAGCACTGTTCAAAGCAGTGCTTTTTTATTATACTATAAATACAATTTAAATCTGTTTTTGGAAGCGTTTAAGAAACGCGAGCTTGCGCCGCAAGCATAGAACAAGTCCAAAAGTAGTCGTATCTAGGTACAGCCGGAACTCGAGACCCGGCTGTACCGAACGTTTCCTGTTTTTTTGACAGGGGCTACGGCTGTTGCTTTGGTTACTTGTTCTGGCTGAAGTTTACGAGCCGTTTTCTTTATGTGCATTTTCCAAAGGCAGAAAATTAAGGAGAATACATATATGGAAAAAGAAAATGAAAAAATGTTACATACCTTCCGCCCCTCGTCACCCCGCAGTGTTTCTGTGCGGGGTATAGGGGCGGTCCACACACTATATCCCGCACTACAGTCCTGCGGGATGACGGAGTGTGTGTCCCGGGGGTTTACCCTCATTGAGTTGTTAGTGGTGGTGCTAATCATTGGTATTTTGGCGGCGGTGGCGGTGCCGCAGTACCAGTTAGCGGTTGCAAAGGCAAGATATATGCAACTAGTTACACTGGCCAGTGCATTAAAAAAAGGGCAAATGCTTTATAGGTTGGCTAACGGGAAATTTTCCGCAGACATCCGTTTATTAGATATTGATTTACCAACCGGTACTTCTATTTCTCCTTCGGGGGATGCGGTTTATTATACGTGGGGATATTGTAAAATTGGAGCTACAGGATATGCCTATTGTAAGAGCACGCGCGATGGTGTAATGTATAATGATTTAAATACAATTAAAGAATGTGGGGCCCAATCGGGAGATAAAGAAGATTTTGGTAAAAAAATTTGCGTAAGTATGGGGGGAAAATATCAAGGTTTGGATGCTAATGGTGTGTATAAGTATCGTTTAAACTGACTATTTTTCCGCTTTGGTAATTAACGCCTCTACCAGTTTTTGACGGCGGAATTTGCGGGTTTCTAATAACAGGCCGTCGGCCACCAGCTTTTCGTTTTTGGTGGGCGTGCGGCCGAGTTTTTCGCTAACCCATTGGGCTACCGTTAGCGCGGGGGTGCGCTCGGCAGAAATGGTTAGCCCGAGGGCCGAAAAAACGTCCGTCATTTTAGCATTCGCACTCACGACTACCGACTCCCCAAACGGGCGGATATAGGCGGGGGAAAAGTCGTACTCGTCCTCAATTTCGCCCACCAGTTCCTCAAAAATATCTTCCAGCGTTAAAATGCCGGTAATTTTTCCCTCGTCGGTTACCAAACAAATATGTTGTTTGGTTTTCATCAGTTGTTGGAGTGCAGTGGAAATCAGTGTGTCGTCTTCCAGCTTGATAATGGGGCGCACAATGGAGCGCGTGGATGTGTGCGCACTGCCCGACGTTTTAGTAGAAGAAAAAATATCTTTAAAATTAAGGTACCCGATAATGCTTTGCTTGTCCTGCGCATTTTCCAGCACCGGGAAACGTGTGTGCATATCCAGGTGTGCTTTTAAAAACGTGTCGGCAATACTATCGTCGGCATTTAAAAAATAAACTTGTTCTAGCGGTACTTGGATTTCCTGAATGGTGCGCACGCAAAATTGCGCGCTCGCCAGCACGATTTTTTCTTCCGCTTGGCTAAACAAGCGCGAGGACGCCGCAATGGCGGCCGCGGTGCGCAAATCGGTTAAAGCGGCTTTTTTGGCGGCTTTGGGGTCTTGCGTTTTGGCGGGTGCTTTTTGCGTGCAAAACCGCACAATACGTTCCATGACCCGCACGACGGGGAATAGCACCGCATACGCCACGCGCATCACGGGGGAAAGTTTCAAAACGACCCATTCTTTGTTAGCAATGGCATACGTTTTGGGGACCAGTTCCGAAAATACAATCGTTACAAAACTTAGCGGGAGCACCACGCACGTAATGGAAATGACGTGTGCCAATTTGCCCGTAATGCCCCAGCTTGCTAAAACGGGCGCAAAAGCGTCATCCGCTCCCACGCCGCCCATAGCGGCCGCTACCGCCGCCGCCAGCGTAATGCCGATTTGTACGACGGCCAAACTGCCTTCCAGGTGGTCTTTCATAAACAGCGCGGTTTGGGCGCCGGAGAGGTTTTCTTGGAATAAGACGGCAATTTTGGTGCGCGAGATAGACGCCAAGGCCATTTCGTACGCGGCCAAGAGGGCGTTTAGCGCAAGCATTAAAAGGATAATCAAAAGCGTCATCCATTATATACTAGCAATTTTTGTGTTTCTATTGTATTTTCCCGCTTTGTTTTTGTTATAATACAAAGTGAAGGATTCTATTCTGTTTTTTTAAATCAATTATAGGAGAACTTATGTCAGACCGCTTTGCCGCTGCCACCCACATTCTCAAAGAATTTGGTAAAGACAGCGCTAAACTCATCCCCATTTTGCAAAAAGTGCAAGATGCATACGGATTCCTACCCGAAGATATTATGCGATACGTCGCTAACGAGCTTGAAATTTCGCCCGCCCGCGTTTTTGGCGTGGCGACTTTTTTTGCCCACTTTGCCACTACCCCCAAAGGCAAACATATTGTGCGTGTGTGCAACGGTACCGCTTGCCACGTCAAAGGCTCGGCTACCGTGATTAACATGGTGCGCGACGTTTTAAAGTTGAAACCCGGGCAGGATACCACCGAGGACGGTCTGTTCACCCTAGAGTGTGTTTCTTGTTTAGGGGCGTGCGGGCTCGCGCCCGTGATGGTCATGGACGAAACCGTCCACGGTCAAATCACCGCGCAAAAAGCCGCCCAAATTATTGACGAAGTACGCAAACAGGAGGCCGCCCATGCCTAAGCAAGATATTGAAAAAATTGCCAAAGATTATAACGACGCTTACAAAAAAATTACCGGCCGCGTAGTCATCTGCGGCGGCACCGGGTGTATTGCCGGCGGGTCGCTCAAAGTGTATGAAGCGTTCCAAAAAGAAATGGAAAAGCACAAAGTTGGGTTTTGCCTCCAAATTACCAAAGATTGCCACGAAAATTATTTAAGTTTAAGCGGTTGCCGCGGGTTTTGTGCCATGGGGCCGCTCGTTAGCGTGGGGGATATCTTCTACACCAAAGTAAAACCCGAAGATGTGCCCGAAATTGTGGAAAAAACGGTCTTAAAAGGTGAAGTCATTGACCGCCTGCTCTACCACAACCCGGCTACCGGAAAAACCTCTAAAACCATTGAAGATATTCCGTTTTATGCCAAGCAAGAGCGCATTTTACTGCACGATTGCGGCCGCATCAACCCCGAAGATATCAACGAATATATTGCCCATGGCGGTTACGCCCAAGCCAAACGCGTTTACACGCAAATGACGCCCGAAGAAGTCTGCAAAGAGATGACCGAATCGGGCCTGCGCGGACGCGGCGGCGCGGGGTTCCCCACCGGCAAAAAATGGGAATTTACCCGCATTGAACCCGGCGAGAAAAAATACGTGATTTGTAACGCCGACGAGGGTGACCCGGGTGCGTTTATGGACCGCTCGGTCATGGAAGGCAATCCCAACGCCGTACTGGAAGGCATGATGATTGCCGCGCGTGCGATTGGCGCGGACGAAGGCTACGTGTATGTGCGTATGGAATATCCGCTGGCCATTAAACGCATCCGCAAAGCCATTGAACAGGCCGAAGAAAAGGGGCTGCTCGGTAAAAACATTTTCGGCAGCGGCCTCAATTTTAAAATTAACGTTATGGAAGGCGCGGGCGCGTTTGTCTGTGGCGAAGAAACCGCTTTGATTGCGTCCGTGGAAGGTAAGCGCGGTATGCCGCGTGTCAAACCGCCGTTCCCCAGCCACAGCGGTTTATTTGGTAAACCTACTGTGATTAACAACGTGGAAACCTTGGCTACCGTAGCCAAAGTGTTTGAAATGGGTGCCAAGGAGTTTAAGAAAATCGGTACATTGTCCAGTCCCGGCACCAAAACGTTTGCCGTTACCGGGCACATTGCCAATACCGGGCTTGTGGAAGTGCCCATGGGCACCACCTTGCGCCAAGTGATTAACGACGTGGCCGGCGGTACGACCGAGGACGACGGCACCGTCAATAAAGACGCTTTTAAAGCCGCGCAAATCGGCGGTCCTTCGGGTGGTTGTTTAACTAAAGAACATTTAGATGTGCCGCTCGATTACGACTCCTTAAAAGCCGCGGGGGCCATGGTGGGCTCCGGCGGGCTCGTAGTGATGAACCAAAAAACCTGTATGGTAAACGTGGCGCGGTTTTTCTTGGAATTTACGCAACGCGAATCGTGCGGGAAATGCGTTCCCTGCCGCGAAGGGACCGAGCAAATGCTCTCTATGCTTAACGACATTGTAGAAGGCCGCGGCACCTTACAAACGTTGGAAAATTTGGAAGACCTGGCCAAAGCCGTGCAGAAAGCCTCGCTCTGCGCGTTGGGCAAAACGGCGCCAAACCCGGTGCTTTCCACCTTAAAACATTTCCGCGACGAATATATTGCTCACGTGGTAGATAAACGTTGCCCCGCCGGCGTGTGTAAGGCGCTCGCCCGCTACGAAATTGACCCCGCCAAATGTAAAGGTTGCGGTATGTGCAAACGTGCTTGCCCCGTGCAAGCCATTAGCGGCAATGTGGGCAAACCCCACCAAATTGACCCCAAAAAATGTATTAAATGCGGCAGCTGTAAAGCTACCTGTAAATTTGGTGCGGTCAGCGTGAGCGCGTAGGAGATTTGTATGGAAAAAGAACAATTTGTAACCATTGAAGGCAAAAGAGTACCGATTGAGGGCGAGCGCAATTTATTAGAGCTCATCCGCAAAGCAAACTTTAACATTGTCACATTCTGCTATCACCCGGAACTAGCCGTATACGGCGCGTGCCGCTTGTGCTTAGTGGAAGTGGAAGGCATGGGTATTGTGGCCTCGTGCACCGTGGCCCCTAAAGACGGCATGAAAGTGCGCGTAAACAGCGACGAAATCCGCCACTTACGCCGCATTAACTTAGAGCTTTTGCTCTCGTCCGGCAACCACAACTGCACGCTGTGTTCAAAGTCCGGCAACTGCAAACTGCAGAAGCTGGCTAAAGATATGGACGTGACGGAAATCCGCTTTAAGTCTAAAAAAATTGACAGCCACAAAGACGCTACTTCCCCCGCTTTAGTGCGCGACCACAGCAAATGTATTTTGTGCGGCAACTGCGTGCGTATTTGTAACGAAGTGCAAGGCATTGGCGCCATTGACTTTGCGTTCCGCGGGTTCCGCAGTAAAATTGCCACCGCGTTTAACAAAGAGCTCGGCCAAAGTAAAGAGTGTGTGTCCTGCGGCCAGTGTGCGCGCGTGTGCCCGACGGGTGCGTTGATGCCCAATTCGCAAGAGATTGAAAAAGTATTTGAGGCCATTAATAACCCGAAAAAGAAAGTAGCCGTGCATATTGCCCCCGCTGTGCGTGTGGGGCTGGGCGAAATTTTCGGCTTACCGCAAGGCCAAAACGTGGATGGCAAAATTGCCGCCGCTTTGCGTATGCTGGGTTTTGACTATGTGTATGATACGGCGTTCTCGGCCGACCTTACCATTGTGGAAGAAGCGAGCGAATTTATTGAACGCTTTACCAAAGGCGTTAATTTGCCGCAACTGACTAGCTGTTGCCCGGCGTGGGTCAACTATGTGGAAAAATACGCGCCCGAGTTCTTGCCCAATTTATCCACGGCGCGCTCGCCGATGCAAATGATGGGGCCTGTCATCAAGGCTGATTTTGAGCAAAAAGGCGGCAAGCGCGAGGACTTGGTAGTCGTCGCCGTGATGCCGTGCTCGGCCAAAAAGTATGAAGCCACCCGCGAGGAATTTTCCGTCAACGGTAACCCGGATACGGATTACGTTGTTACCACCGTGGGCCTGGCGCGTATGATTAAAGAGGCCGGTATTGACTTCGTAAACCTGGAAAACGAATGGTTTGATATGCCCTTTGGTACCAAAACGGGTGCCGGGGTTATCTTTGGGGCGTCCGGCGGTGTGATGGAAGCGGCGCTACGTTTTGCGTTGGCGGAACTGGATCCCGAAAATGCCCGTAGTGTAAAATTCACAAGCTTGCGCGAAAGTAGCGTTTTCAAAGAAAAAACCGTCAAAATCGGCGATAAAGAAATCCGCGTAGCGGTGGTGAGCGGCCTTAAAAATGCCCGCAAACTCTTAGACGACATTAAAGCCGGAAAGAATAAGTACGACTTTATTGAAGTCATGTCCTGCCAAGGCGGCTGTGTGGCCGGGGCGGGGCAACCGCAGTTTGACGGCTGGGCGCCGCGCAAACGCCGCGCCGCCGGGCTGTATCAGGAAGATACCGAGCTGGCGTACAAGTCACAAGATAACAGCGGCGTGATGGCCTTGTATGGGCGTATTTTTGACAAGATTGGTGGGAAGAAGGCGCACCAACTGTTGCATACGCACTATACGGACCGCAAAGACCGCACGGGGCAGAAAGCAAAATAGTCCCGCGCTCAAACAGTTTCCAAATTTGAGCCCTTAGCCGCCGATTTGCCCACCTCGCGTACCTGCAATGCTGACGCATTGTCTTGCAGACGTACGCCACGGGGCAACATACGGCGGCTAATCATCTCAAATTTGAAAACAGGAGTAATGTTCCTTTTCGGCGCACTTTTCACCCCTGGGATGTTGCATTATTACGCACGAACCCCAAAACAGTTTGTTTTGGGTTTCGTTGCTTTCCAGCGATACAATTTTCCACATTTGGCCGTCTTTGCGGTTCCTTGCCCTTGACGTACCTGTCAGTACGCCTATACGGGCAACTTGCCCCGCAAATACGGCTCAAATCTGAAAAATCATCTTATCCGTCATTGTACCCGGTGATGTTTCCCTAACCCTTGGTAACTGGTTTGATTTTAACAAATCAGGGTACTGAGTATTTTGCCCGGTGATGTTATGCCGTTGTAGGTCAGGCATTGCCTGACACGGCCTCGTAAGAGGCTGATGCCGTTTGCAAGAGCAAATTTGAAAATAGGGGAAACTTTCTTTTGCGGCGCGCTATTGCCCTTGTAATGTTGCGTTTTTTGGAAAATACATTACTAATTGATGGGATAGCAAGCTCCTGATTTTATGCCTGTTAAAGAGGGCCATACTGTTGAGCCGTCTCGCGTTCCAAATATTCCACAAAAACGGTTTGCCAATTCGTCTTCTTCATTAGCAATACACACCTCTCTATCGTTGGAAAATAGATGCCGAATTGCAAATGAAGAATCGATTCGTCCGCAAGTTGCACTGGCAGAAACACCGGTGGTGCCGGAATGAATACAACAATATATTTCTGTGTTTTTTGCACAGGTCATAGTCCCTGCTATGGGGGTAGAAATTTCCATGCCACCGGGGAATCCAATATCCATTTCATTTTCAGTACAGTAATTTCCAGTTTTTAAGTAACATAATTTACTGGCACGTGCGTAAGAACTGGCTAAATTGCGTAATTTGGCAAACTGGCTTTTTTTAACGGCTAACTGATATTGCGGCACAGCCACAGCGGCTAAAATGCCGATAATTAAGACCACTACTAACAACTCAATGAGGGTAAACCCCCGTTTTTTTACGTTTTTCATGATTTTTTCTCCTTTACAATTTTGTAATTTCTGTTTTTGAAAAACGCAACTAAAACGGCCACTATATTTGGGACCTTTCAACGCACCCAAACAAAATAGCCGTAGCCTATCGTTCAAAACGATAAACATTCGGTGCAAGCAAATGGGTTTCGAAGGTCCATTCACTTGCACCTAGAACAGCTATTTTTGGAGTTGAAAGGTACTGGTTTTACAGTTGCCCGTATTCTGCATACGGTTCCAAAAACAGGTTTAAAATTGTACCTATAGTATAATAAAAAAGCACCCGGGAAACAAGGTGCTTTTCAAACGGCAGGTACTGAAAAAGAGTGCTTATTTAGTGGCGTTGCGTTCCAAATATACTTGGGCGGCTTGGGTAACGCGTTGGGCAAACGGAACTTTCCAGTACCGCTCATCTAACGATACCATACCGTCAAACCCGGCCGCTTTTAACTGGCGGGCGTTATCTTCGGTTTCGGCATAAGAAGTTAAAGCAATAATGCCGCCTGTATATCCATTGCGGCGCAGTTCGTGCGCAATATAATAGCCGTTTGCTTGCCCCAGTTGAATATCCGTAAATACAATGTCGGGCTTGGGGGATACGTTTTGAAACCACAGTAAAAATAGAATCGGGGAACCGTTGGTGTGTATAGCGGCCCCGGGGAAAAGCACGCCAAAATGAGAGAGCTTTTCAAATTCCATAAGTAACGAACTGTCATCATTGATAAGGGATATGTTTTTTCCGTCCAGCGCAACAGACGGGTCTTGTAGCGGGGTGTCTTGCGGCGGATAGAGGAAAAATTGTTGTGCATTAAAGTGTTCAAACAGCGGTTTGGCGTTTAGCTGCAGGGCGGGTAATACATACGGATCTATAACAGACAGCGCATTCGATACATAATCAAGCGCGTATTTAAGCGCTACGTCCTGTTGGGTGGTTAAATAAAAGGCTGAAATTCTATCATATAAGGGAATCAGTTTATCAAGCCATTGGCGGGTTTCCTCACTAGAGAGATACCGGCGTTCTAACGGGATAGATTGGTAAAACAAAAAGGTGGATGATTCTTTTTTCAATTTTTCAAAATCCGCCAAAATTTGTTGATAATCGGCTATCCACGCACTGCGCTCTGTGGGGGCCAATACAATTTTGTCATGCAACCGGGGATAACTGACGCGGGGGGTAGCTTGGGAAAGCAGGGCAAATGTAGTTTGCGTTTGATGGGGCCGGGGCCACATCCGTTGCGGCAGTGATCGGGTAACTGTATTTTCTAAGGCGCCGCTGTTTAGGGCTTTGACGGCTTTAAGCCCTTTATGCGCTTGGGCACCTAGTAACAGGGGCAAACATAAAAATAATAAGGCACACGAAATCTTTTTCATACCTATAGTGTAACAAGGTTGAAAGCATCGTCACAAGGGCCTTAAGGCTCAAATAAAGGGGACCAAAAGGCCTATTTGCTAATTTGCGTAATAGCTTCCAGCACGGAGGCCAGTGGGGACAAATTAAGCCCTTCCACGCCGCCCCGGTCGGCCGCGGCGGCAATGGCCGGGTCCAACGGTAAGCGCGCAGTGGCTTTAATGTCAAACTTTTTAGCGGTTTCTTCCACGCGGCTTTTGCCAAAGAGTTCATGCTGTTTGCCGCAACCCGGGCAAGTAAAGTAGCTCATATTTTCCACCAGGGCGGTAAGCGGCAGTTTCATGGTGCGGGCCATATTGACGGCTTTTTCCACAATCATACCGACGAGCTCTTGCGGCGTGGTCACAAACACAATGCCGTCCACGGGCAAGCTTTGAAAAACGGTCAGTGTGGTATCGCCGGTGCCGGGGGGCATATCTACAAATAAAATATCCACGTTATCCCACACAACTTCGGTCCAAAATTGGGTAACGGTACCGGTAATCAGCGGGCCGCGCCAAATAACGGGGTCCGTTTCGTTATCTAAGAGCAAGTTTAAGGACATCAGCTGTACGCCTGACGAACTGCGCACCGGGTACACGCCGCTTTGGTCGCCTTGCGCGCGCTCATGCACGCCAAACATTTTGGGGATAGACGGGCCCGTGATATCGGCGTCCAACACCCCGGCTTGCAGGCCGGCTTTTTGGGCGGCGGCCGCCAGTAGTGCCGTAACTATGGACTTGCCCACACCGCCTTTACCGCTGCAAACGGCAATCACTTTTTGCACGCGGGCGTGTGGGTTTAGTTTGGCCAGTAAACTTTGGGGGGAGGTGCGCTCGCCACAGGTTTGGCCGCACGAGCTGCAATCATGGGTACATTCGGGCATAAAAAACTCCTTAAAAATTCTTTTTTATATTTTACCAAATCTAACCCATTAAACGCCTGGCGCGAGGGAAAATTAACGCGTACACTTACAATATGAAACAGTTTGAAAAAGGAACAAAAATTATAGTAAACGACAAAATGCAAACCGGGTATGCGTATGTACTCACGGAAAACCCCGGCGCCAATTTTGCGCCCGATTTTACGCCCCAGCTTACCCCCGCGCAAATGCTGGCGCGCGGCGTGTTTGAGGGGCATTATTTGACCGATTGCCGGGGCGAATTTCCGGCGGCGTGGTTTAAAAGGGCCAAGCTAAGCCCCGGCGGGCCGGACGTGAGCTTAAACGAATTTGGCGTTAAATCGCGCCAGCCGCTTAGCGTGTGGCGGCGCAACGGGTGGATTTTGGGGCCGGATGTGCGCGGGTGGTTCCAGTGGTATTGCCGCTACTATTTAGGGCGGCGCTTGCCGGAAATTGATAAAATCCAAATCGCGCGCTGGCGCAGTTTCTACCGCCACAAAGCGCAAATTCTAAAGAATTGCCCGCCCGGCCACGTGGAGTGCCGCCCACGCCAACGCCAAGCCCTTTTACAGTGGGCCTACGAGCCGGAGTTTTGATTAAATACCTACTTCGGCACAACTGGTTAACACTTCTTCATTCATACGGTCTTTACCGTAATAGGTAGCTCCCCATTCACATACAATTTTGCGGAAAGTTTTATCATCGGGGACTTTTTTTAGAGCTCTTTGATTATTAAAAAGGCCATTGTTATGTTTTGTAGTCCAAATTCGTGAATTGGCTGGAAACGGGCCCTTATAATCTGTGTAATTAGTACCAAAATCAATCCAACATCCGGTAGAACCACAGCCCATTGAGAAACGGCCTTTATCTGTATAACAATACTCGTCTGATATATTAGTGCAGAGCATATCTATATCCAACCAAGCGGCCGGATTTTTTCCAGAGAAATAAGTATTAGTGGTGGGATAGCCATTTGTTAATACCCACGCATCTAGGGCTTTATCTATACTGCTTACATAAGTGGTCCATTGTGTAAAATGGCTTTTCATTACCGCTTTTTTATATTGCGGCACGGCTACCGCCGCCAAAATACCAATAATTAGTACCACTACCAAAAGTTCAATTAAGGTAAAACCTTTGGGGAAACAACCTTGCGTATAACTGCGCCCAGTATTTCTATAAGTCATCATACAACCTCCGTTTATTTAATTTACTTCAAATTTTTAACAAAAAACAGGACTCCACATAAATGGAATCCTGTTTGAAAAAACCGTTTTTTGTAATAAACGGCTGCATAAGGGCTAAGTATAAACGAGAGTCTTAGCGACTAAACAGCCGTGGTTTTGCATATAAAATACGCAAAACACTTGGCACAAGAAGCATTTGGGAGCTACCCTTTGTTTCTTCTGCCTCAATTGGCTGTTTTTGGACTCGTTTATATATTAGCTACCTAATAACTTCCTATTCTCTCAATAGGATTCCAAAAACTAAAATTGTAATGCAGCCACATTTAAGGCTGCAGCCAAATAATACTCCTACTTAAATAACTACCCATATATTAGTATAAAACATTTTTAGCAGATTGCAATAAAAAAACTACGACGATTTCTCGTCGTAGTTTCCAAAGCCGGGTACTTTAATGCACAAAATGTATAACTACTTTGCATTTGGGCTTTACAGCATCCCCGTTTATAAATCTGAACTCCGACTACTATAAATATATTATAACAAAATCCGCCAACTTGCTTTCAAAAATCGGTAACTTGGCGGATTTTTAGTGTCACAAAACACATGTCTTATGCACGATGGCACTGCTCAAAAAATGCTAAATCCCAGGGGATTTTAGCGGAATTGCAGTTAATGTCCCGCCCAGGTTAATCGGTCTATGTGGTACTGGCATACTTTGGCCAATGTTTCATGCAGGGGAAAACCCAGATAATTAAGGAAAGCGGCCGTTTCTGAGGGAATATCCCGGATGCACACAGGGCGGCTTGTTTGATTGAAAATTTGGTAATTTAATTGCCAGATCTGTTTTGAAAATAACAGCTCTTGTGAAGGCAAAATTGTACTACGTGCGGCCGGAGATACGTAGGGCAACAAATAGGAAGCACGCGCGTATTTCCCGTTGGGAAGCTGTACACATAAACCCCCATGCTGTGCCCCTAGCAAGAAATCCCGTAAATCCAGTATTTCATAGGGAATATTGTCTTGCGGTTTAATGAGCAAATGAACCTTACTGATTTGAACGTGGGGCGGCAATGCTTGATAAAATGTTTTTAAGGTGCCGCCGCTGGCTAAGTCATCATCTAACAGCACATATTTCCCCGGTGCAACTACCTGTAATTGTTGGGCAAGCGGGCCTTCACTAGAAAAATAGACGTAGGAATTGTTGTTTGTTGCACATAAATTAAATACGCGGCTTAATGACACATTATAATCGGCTTTGAATAACCGATCCAAGCTGATTACTTTTTCGGAGCCCAATGTTTGCCTGGCCTGTTCAATTTGCTGTTTAGCAAAGACAGTGGAAACAGTTGCATGGGGTGGAATGCTGCTCTTAAATATGCGTATAAATTCATTAGCGAAATACTGTTGAATTTGGGCCACTTCTTCCGCGGGCAAGGGGAAATGCCGCAGCGGAATAGTTCCTTCATTGCGTACATAATAACGCAAAGTTGGCTGAGGTTCTGGATGTGCATGAATGCCGTCCGTTCGTAACTTGGTGGAATTGGCTGCTGCTTGAGGAGTGTTATTCGGAACAAAGAAACACCGCTCAGAAGTCAGTTTTGCCTTTAATTGTTTAAATAGTTCCTTGCTCCCGGTTCGTTCCACACATATTCCTAACCCGCGTTTTTCAAAACAGTACATAAACCGTGCATTATCCGAACCAAACACATAAGCAACCTGGGTATTAGGGTGGAAATAGGTGCGTAGATACTGCTGTAAACGGCTGATGACTTCCGTAAAATTAACAAAAGAAGGCACATAGCAGCTTTCCCAGGGATCAGCCAGCAGCCAAGAATGAGAAGCTAAGTGCTTTTGTAAATCATAAAGCCAGGATCCCGGCGTTCCGTGCACATTTGTTTTAGTGTTCACATAACTGGGGTGGGAAATGGAGAAATAGCCACCAACCACCTGTTTTCCGGCCGCTTCTAATGCTGTTTTGGCCAGGTACATCATTTGCAGATGCCCTTCGTGTAGGGGGCAAAATCCTCCGGTACTGAGTAATACAACCGGATGGGCATCTTTGGGGAGGTCTTTTATCAACGGAAGCGGCGTTGTCAAGAACGTGATGTCTTGTAACCGGGCTATGTCTTGCAGTTCAAAATTATCTTCTAAGAACCCAGCTCGCTCCACAATGGAAAGATCCTCATATTTGGCATATATATCCCGGTAGAAATCATCCCGCAATACCTTCCACGCCAGTCGTGTTTGTGGCGTTTGGTGTGTGATGGATTGATAGGAAGCATCTATTTCTTCCCGGGTGGCATTTTTAGGAAGCCCGAGCTGTTCCCACAGTGTTTTTTCCATACAAAACCTCTTTCCAATTTGGGCAAGAGTTATCCCACCCACCTTTAACGGTACTGGGCAATATATCCAAATGTACTGCCGGGGATTTTACCATGTATTTATGGGCATTGTAGCGGTGGAGCCGTTCTAAATTAGCCGCAAAGGTGTTAAATTGTCGGCGCGTTGTATCATCCCAACCGTTTAAGAGTCGGTTTTGTTCTTGTGCGGGTAAATTCAAATAATGCAAATACAGCTCTACGAAATCATAAGGAGCCCCAAACACGGTTTCATCACTTCGGGCATCGTACATATCCCCGCTGGGAACTGCTTCTAAAATACTAGGTAATACATCCAAGTGCCTAGCCAACGCATATACTTCAGATTTGTGTAAATCTGAAATTAGCTGCAAGTCCACCATACAATCGGATGCTTTCCCCATAAATCCTAAATAACCGCCTTCATCCAAATTAGTTGTCCCGCACACAAGGGCTTTTTTACCTTCTTGGACTAACAGATTAGCAACATAGTATACAATCGGGGTTCGGCTGCAGGAAACTAGTTGTCCGATAGCCCAGTCGGTAGCTTGTACTTGCAGGGCAGTTTCTACGGCTGTTCGCATGGCTTGGTTGGTATCGTGTAAGTCAATAATATACGGTTCCAAACCCCATTTTTGGCAAAGTTCCTTCCCTCGTTGGGTGGCTTCAGCTTGATGGGTTGTGCCCGAGGAATCAGAAACGGGCATCATCAAAGGGTAAATGTATTTAAGGGGAGAGCCGGGCAGTTGAGCCGTGTACTTTAAAATGCCCAATACCACCGCCGAATCTACTCCGCCGCTTACGCCCAGGACACATGCCTGCAAACGGTATTTGTCTAAGTAACGGGCTAATAATGCTGCTTTTTCTTTTAAATAATCGGCAGCACAGAATCCTCGTTGTCGGCGTATTTGCTCTAAATATTGTTTAAGAGCCGTTGGCAAATATAAATCAGTGGGCGGATTATATACTTTCATAACAAGTTTCCTCCGGGCATTTCCCATTCATAACGCAGATGCCCATCTTGAAAGAAAATCAGCTGGCGAATTTGGTTTGGATCTGTTTCAATGGTGTATTTATTAAGCGGTACACAGAAACACACGTTTTGCTCTTCCACGTCATACACGGTGCCAATTCGGCCCAGTTCTAATAAACGGTGCCCTTCTTTTTCTAACATGCGTGTAATGGCTTGTTTGTCGCGTGTGGATAAGCGGTGCTTTATGATCCATTGTTTGGCAGAAGGTCTTCTAAATTCGTCATTTACAGGGCGAAGCGTTACTTGCTCAACCTGGTTTTGTTTTGCGAATCGGATAAACTCTCGCACTTGATCCGGTGTGTGGGTAATTCCTTTGCATAACACGCACGTCAAACGTAAAGTAAACCCAAACGAATGTAAAAAACGAATCAAAGCAGGCAAGTCAATATATTGCCCGTGCGGGGCGTAAATGGGCTGATTCTTAGAAGGCAAATGACTTACCACTGAGAGCGTAATTACAGTCAATCCCAACTCATACCACTTCTTTAAAAACGGAGTATATTTTTTAGGATTACGTGCCAAAGGGATGCCGTTTGTTTGCAATTCCACAAACGGAAAGGGAAACGGTTGCAGATGTTCTAAGTAGTCGGTAATTTGCTCAGGGAACAAAGTGGGTTCGCCGCGGCTTGTAAGCATAACAGTATCTACCCCATACCGATCCGCCGCTTTGCATGCAATATGAAAGTTACGCCAATTGACGATGGGCGTTTGGGTGTTTTTAGCATTCGGAGCTTCTCCGGACACGCAGTATGGGCACGCAGCCACACACGCCGAATTGCCAACGATTACACTTAACATTTTGCATTGCATATTATTCTCCTTGTTTATAAACACTGTATATAAAATCCCCGTCCCGGTAATATGAAATATTGTATTCCGGAATTTTGGTGCATTTAATAAGTTCAAAGGGTAGATCCATTTGCTGAGGTAGCGGGTTGCGGTAAATATAGTACCGGTATTTATCTGCTTTTTGTATTTCTTCCCAAGAAGAACACGCCAACCGTGTTTTATGTATAGGAAAATCGGCTAAAACTTCCGGATTTATGCTTTCAATTAACCGTATATGTGAGATGAACGGCTTAATAATTTCTACCTGCTGCACAGAACTGATTAACAACGTACGAACCGTAAACTCACTCAGGTATTTTTGTAAATCAGCCAACAAATTAGCTAACAGTGTGTTATTTGTTATTTGGCAGGCATCAATTACAAACTCTTGAAACCGCTCTGAATTCAAATCTTCTTTTGGAATAGAAAATAATTCGGATAAGCGGTAATACGTAATGCGTGGATTTTGTCCGTTATTATGTAGAAGTAACTTCCCAAGGTTTAAGGAAAAATGAATAGGGTGCTTTTTAATGGAGTTCATTTTCGTACTCGCTCCTTGCAACTAAATTGGTATTAAAACAGGTTCCGTCCGAGGCATATACCTTCCACGTATCAATATTTTGGTTAATAACAATGTCGCCGTATCGTTTATCTTCTTTTAGCCGTCCATACCTGTTAAAGTAGAAAATGTTACTGGCAAAGGACAGCAGATTGTACTTTTTTAGTTCTTGTTCTATATCCAAAGGATCTTCGTACGATTTGCGTACGTTTAGTTGGATAGAAAAGTTGGAAATAAACTGGATATTTTGTATGGCCAGTGCAATTTCAAATAAAAACCGGGGATGTTGTTTCATTAAAAAAGAATTAACGCTGATTTTAAGAACAGTCGGCGTTTTAGAAAGCCCTCTCCAAGCAACTATATCTTGCAAATCTTTGCGCAAATTAAGGCCATTGGTAAGCACAATCAGTTTTTTGCATTGAGGATCTGCCCAGGCCTGTTCTAAAAACAGTTTAATTTGCGGGTGCAGCATAGGTTCCCCGCCTTCCAGTTGTAATTCATAATCTTGATGGACGGCTAGTATCTCCGCAAACTTTTGAAGAGGCAGGAAGGTGTGTTTTGCCGGGGAAGAATACATGCAGCAAAACGGACAGGCCACATTGCAGTGATTCGTAATATTGATATATAACCGTGTAGAGGGCATATTATAAATCCTGATAGTTTAACAATATTTCTTGAGTTCCATCCCAACCCGAGCATAAATTGCCGTTTGGATGATAAACCACTTCAAACACTTTTTTATAGTTGTGTTTTTGCATTTCTTGTTTACGTTTGGCTAAATCGGCTGCTTCAAAGGCAATGGTACTGCTTGCGTATTTATACAATTCCACATAGTAGTAGTACCCAATATTTCGCTTAAAGAACGTGAACCTATTTTGTTGATCATTTTCCTGCCATATTTTTGCACAAGTAACCACATTTTGTTCATTGTAACGGACAATATCCTGGTTTGTGTCTTGCCCGTTAAAATACGTTAGTTGCCTAAAAATAAAATTATTGTACCCCAGTCGGTTGTAAAAATGGACGTACTTTTCACAGGATGCCAAATCGTTTATACCTTCTTTTAAGAGCACACAGGACAGGCGTGGTTTAATACACGTTCCGTGGATAATTTGGTGTACTTCACTAAGTAAATTGGCAAAGGAAGAGGGGTATTGATCTTTGTACCTCATAATTTCTTCAATACGTTTTTGTTCCCAATGCGGCAGCGAAAGGTTTAAGTAAGTCCAGTTATTTTTGATTAAGCAATTTAAGATACGTTGATTGTCTTTCAGCAATTGGGATGCATTGGTAGTAACGACACGAATACGGAAATTATATTGATTTACCAACGAAACCACTTCGTCAAACAGTGGGAACAACGTAGGTTCCCCACCCGTTAGAGAGATGGTCGGATTAAATGGGCGTAAAAAGGCAAACATTTTATCCAATGATTTGAGGTAAGCATCGTAATTTTTCCCAAACACACTCTTCCTGTTTTCAGTTTTACAGCGAATATTTGCTACACAAAATTTACAATCCGCATTGCAGTAGTCATCCAGAAAAACTGAGAAGTTAAAATTGCTGTACAGTTCCTTGTCTTTTAGGAAAGGAACGAACGTATATTTACCTGCCATAGCGCGTAAATCAAATGGGAATACGTGGTTTATAAGAGTCATAAATCCTCCGGATTATGATAATACTTGTTTGCCCAAAAACGCGGCTTTATTGCGTTTGTACAGTTGGGCCGAACGATGCCCACTGGCAGAAGTTCGGCGGTCGGTCGGTGTTACATAAGGGGCAATTTTACGCCGGAAGTTTGCTGTTAGTAATTTCTTCCCCAAGATGGTTTCGTAAACGTGTTGAAGATCTGTGAGGGTAAATGTTTCCGGCAAAAAACGAAATGCGTCCACGGACCGTTCTAAATCCTTGCGTAGAGCCGTAACCGCACAAGCAATAATTTGGGCATGATCAAAAGCCAGCCCGGTATTTTCCAATATAGTATAGGTAGTTTCTCGGTTATACAAAGATACCGTTTGTTTGACCTCAATAACAGCTGTTAATTCGGTGGTTGCTTTGCGTAGTGTTAATTTGTTGTGCTGGACGGTTTGATAACTGTTTTCTCCATCTTGTGTAGTTTGTTCGTTCAACGTAGTATATGTACAGGTAAACCATTTGGCTTGTTTGGCATCTTTACTGGGAAAAAGAGCTTGCGTAACTTCCGTTAGAGCCATAAATGAAGAAGAAACAATCCAGCCCCGTGGATCTCGTTGGGGCTCACTAAATATATGCAGCTGTCTTAAATCCGCTTGTGTGATTCCGGTTTCTTCTTCTAGTTCACGCCGTGCGGCTATTTCTACTGTTTCGCCCGTCCGAACAAATCCGCCCGGTAAAGCCCATTGATTTTGAAACGGATGTTCGGCCCGTTCAATCAGGAGTACAGACAGTTTCTGTTCGGGTAACTTGCGGTAATTGCCCGTTCCATGCCCTATCACTGAAAATACAGCCATATCCACGGCCAAAGAAGGGCGTTCGTATTGTTGCAGATCGTATTTTTGTAAAAATTCTTGTTCGTTCATAATAGATACACTCTTTTTAATATTATCATCCTAATAATATTATAATAAGAATATTTTGTTTTGTCAAGGATTTTACCAAATCAAAATGAAACTTCTGTTGATTTTACTAACTTCTGGTAATTGTGATGTTTTTTACGGTCAGAACCTTGTCTTTTTTACTTCGTAAAGTAAGCGGCTTTTTGAGGTTAGACAAGCCCCGGAGCCAACGCATAACAGTAGGCCTTGATACCCGTAATGCTTGGGCAATATGAGCGGGCCGCCATCCCAAAGCGTATAAAAATCCGGCTAATAAATAATAGGGCGGTTTTTCGCCTACCGTAGTGGCTGTAAACGATTTCCCGCATTTGTTGCACTTGTAGCGCTGTTGACTTTTGACGGTAAGTCCATTTTTAACCACATTAGAACTATTGCATTTTGGCATGGGGCAGTATATTGGCATACTTATATTCTACATTTTAAGTAGCTTGGTATCAACATAATGTAACAAAACTGCCAAAAATAGGACCTTTTTCTGAACGTCTAGGTTGCTTGTAGGAAGGTAAAAGGTTCCGTGTTGGTGCCAGTGAAATGTTACCAATAGGCCCCAGACATGAATTATAACCTTTGCCTACTATAAGAAATGAGTAAAGAAAAGATTAACTCCACTGAAAATTTACCTACATTCGGTCAAGAGTTTTTAGAGAAGACAAGAAAGCTGTTTGAACCACTTGCTGGCCGAGATTTAAGCGATGAAGAATGTGCCCAGATTGCCAGAAATATGATCGGTTTAGAGCAGTTATTGCGTCAATTGAGGGTAAAGTATGCATAAAATTCCCATACATTTAATTAAGAAAGACCAAGTTTATACATCCAAAGAACTAGCCGAAACATTAGGCAAGCATATCCGTACCATTCACACATGGCATCGTGAAGGTCTGCCTGCCTTACCGGGCACATTCCCATTGCTGTTTAAGGGAGAAGAAGTGAAGGCGTATTTAACCCAGCAACGGCAGACACAAAAACAACCGCTACAACCGAATGAGTTCTTTTGTATGCACTGCCATGCACCCAAACATAGCGTTCCTGGATGTGTGCAGATTACGTCAGGCCGCCAGATGGGTAAATTTCAGCAATACAGAATTACAGGAAAGTGTGAAATGTGCAGCACTAAAATCAGCCGTTTGACTTCCAACAAAACACCGGAAGTGCTGGAAGCCATGAAGCCGTACCAGTCCGGAAACCAAAATATAACAGGAGAAAAATCCCAATGATAATAAGTATTAGTGTGCAGCATGGATCGTTAGTGAAATGCTGCCAGTGTACGAATAATCAATGTAAAGGAGAAATTCAATGACATATAACAGTAAAAATGAGCAAATGAAGCGTAAGTATGAGCAGTATTTAACCCATTCCAAAGGACTAGGAATTGATAGCATAAATGTAGCCCGCAGAGCTTTAGCCCGGTATGATGCATTTAGCAAGCATGCCGATTACAAAACGTTTAATGCACAGAAAGCCATTGATTTTAAGGCGTATTTGGATGCCCAAAAGATGGCTAAAACTACCCATGCGAATTGTATCAAACAAATGAAACAGTTCTTTGAGTGGTTGGCTTTGCAGCCAGGTTATAAAAGCAAAATTCAGCGGGATGCGGTGGACTACCTAAACCTTTCCCATAAAGAAAAGCAACTCTTAAGAACCGGAAAGGTAGAACATATCCCAACTTTGGAAAATGTTAGGCAACTGGTGCAATCTATTCAGCCAGTTACGGAAGTGGATCAGCGGGATTGTGCTCTGATTTCGTTTCTGTGTTTGACCGGAATGCGTGATTCTGCCGTGGCTACTTTGCCCTTAAAATCGTTTAACAGTAATACTCTTTTGGTGGATCAAAATCCGGAAGACGGTGTTAAAACCAAGTTCACGAAGCGCATTTATTCAAAGATGTTTCGCTTTGATGAACAAATGGTGCAGCATGTGCTGGACTGGGTAGCGTATTTATATAAGCGCGGCTTTGTAGGTACGGATCCGATGTTTCCCCGTTCTAAAAACCGCAAAGAAGAGGGCAATTTGAGCTTCCAAGATGCCCAAGAAGTAGAACCCGTATTTTGGAAGGATGGAACTAACATTCAACGTGTAGTGAAACAGAGATCCGAAGCGGCTGGGTTGGAATACTTTCACCCACACTTATACAGACACCTTGCTATTCAGCTGGCACTGACTAGAGCCCGTGGCGGAGACGAAATAAAGGCAATTAGTCAGAATTTTGGACATGAAGAAGTGGCGACTACTTTAAGCGTATATGGCAACTACCAACCCAATGAGTTGATTTCTATACTTCAAGCCATAGATGGACGGCCGGAAACAGAGCCCAAAGCCGAAGTTGTGGCTGCCGAAGCAGTAACGCAAGCCGTGCAGCAAGCCATAGCCCAGATAATGCCCAGTATGTTAAAACAGTTTGGAGGTAATAATGCTAATAAATGATATAATATGATATATGATGCCACTTATAGCAGAATTAGAGAAGTATAGATTGGAGCACAGGATTTCACAAGCCAAGCTAGCCGAAAGGTTAGGCGTGTCATTTGTTACGGTCAATCGTTGGTTCAACGGCAAGACGGTACCAAACAAAATGCAGCAGTACCATATAGAAAAGCTGCTTAAAGAAGAGAGACGTTAAGATGGAAAAAGCCGTACTGTATTTAAGAGTGTCCAGCAAAGGACAAGAAGATGGGTATTCATTGGATGCGCAAGAAAAGCTCGGTAAAGAGTATGCCAAACGTAATAATTTGGAAATAGTTCGTACCTGGCGCGGATCGGAATCAGCCTGGGGTAAAAAGAAACGTTGCAGGTTCATTCAGATGTTGGATTATGCCAAAAAACATTCGGAAGTTAAGCACGTGATCTTTGATATTTTAGACCGGATGACGCGTAATGATTTTGACAAGATCAAGATCAAGGAACTGATAAACGAATATGGCAAGACCATTCATTTCAGCCGTACCAATAAGGTGTACAACAAGGATTCCAACCCTGACGACGAGTTCATGCTGGACATTGAAGTGGCTGTGGCCAAAAAAATGTCAAATGATATATCTCGTAAAACGAAAATGGGCATGGATGAGAAAGCCGAGAGTGGTATTTACCCTTCTAATACGCCGTTGGGTTACTTAAATAAAGAAGGTGAAGTGGAAATTGATCCTGTCAATGCTCCTCTTGTCAAAATGATGTTTGACAAGGTAGCCAGTGGAGCGTATTCCTTAATTGCATTGGAAGATCAGATGTTTGCATTGGGGCTTAGACATAAAACACGAAACACCAAAGTCCGGAAAAGTACCTTGTACCGCATCCTCAAAAATCCGTTCTATTACGGGGAATTTATTTGGGGAAAGAAACGGTACCAAGGAAACCATACACCGCTTGTAAGTAAAACGCTTTGGGATCAAGCCAATGCTAAGCTGTCCGGTAACCATCGTCCGTATAAAACCAAGAAGAGCTTTGCTTTTAAGGGGCTTTTGCGGTGCGGGCATTGTGATTGCACGATCCTGGGGCAGATAGCCAAAAGAAAATACACTTACTACCGATGCAGCTTTTCCAAAGGACAGCATAAGCACGCTGGTTATTTGTCGGAAAATGCTTTGGCCGCTAAGTTTGAAGATGTAGTGAATAAAATCGTATTGCCCGCAGACATAACAGGATGGCTTCAAGAAGGTATTGCAGAGATGGCAAAGCAAGCCGAATCCGTAAAAAACCACCAGAGAACCACCTTGGAAACAGAACTGAAACGTGCCGAAACCAAGCTCAGCAAGCTGTATGATTTGCGTTTGGAAGGTACTGGTAGCCAAGAGATGTGGAACCGCAAGGAGCAGGAGATAAACGCAGAAATAGCTCGTATTCAGCAAGCACTCCAAGCTATGGGCACAGATCCGGCCACAATCGTTCAGAAAAGCGAAGAAACGCTGGAAATTGTATCTAATTTAGGTACATTATTCCGGAAAGCAGATAACTTTGACAAAGCCAAAATTGTGCGTATGTTGGGGGAAAACTTCGTACTTGATGAGCATAACGACATTCAAACACAGTATCGGATGCCGTTTAACTTTATAGCCGAAGCAAAGGAAAAGGAATTGCGCTTGGAAACAAGCGCAGTTCCGACGGAACTTCTAAATAATAAATCCCCAGAACTTAAAAGTTCTAGGGATCTAATATGGGGTACTACTTTCAACGAGTTTTATAACTTTTTGATAAAGTAAAAGAAATGATTTCCTTTTTAAGTTAATATTTAGGTATAATATAACATATAGTCTAAAGGATAAATGAATGCCTACGGAAATGAAGATTTTTAGCCAATCTGTCTTCCGATTGCCTTCCTTACAAAGCAGTATCTCAGGATATTCTTCTCTTGCGGAATTGCAAAAAAACCTAAAACAAGTTGCCTCCTCTTATTTGATATTTGATTTTTCTTCAAGTTCTTTCATTGATGCTAATTTATTTGCAGTAATTGGAGCGATAATACCACGCCATTTACGCATTTCATTTAAATTCTCCAAATTTGATGATTTTAAACCGGGTGGAGGCCTGCGAGGGGTTGCAAAACGCAATGGGTTTCTAAACCACTATGGAGAGAATTATAGCCATTCTTGTAGTGATACGACTATCCAATATCGTATTGTGCCTCAAGAGGAGATTGTTGAATTTGCTCAATACATCCACAATGATGCTCTCAAAAGTGGAGAATTTCCACAGATGAGCATGGAGGCCCGTAAGAAGATTATTGTGAGTATTATGGAAATTTTTGCTAATTCTATTTCTCACGGAGGAGTTTCAGAGATATATGTTTGTGGTCAGTTTTTCCCTAAAAAGGGAGAATTAAAAATAACGTTGGTCGATTTGGGGAGAACGATTAAAAGGAACGTATGCAACTTTTTTAAACAAAAAAATATAAGTGAAGGCGATATATCAGCTGTTCAAGCCATTCAATGGGCAACATCCGGTAATAATACGACGCGTTGTGGACATACGCCTGGTGGACTAGGATTAAAATTATTACGGGATTTTTTAAAGAAAAATAATGGTTCTATACAAATTGTATCTTATGATGGTTTTTGGGAAGAGAATCAAGAGGGCGAAAAAGTTGCCACTTTGAGTGTCCCATTTGAAGGGACGATAGTTACTATTGTTTTCAATACAAATGATTCACATAATTACATTTTAAAAGGAGAGGCATAGGAATTGTATGACAAGACACGTCATTAATATAGTATCCCTTATTGGGTCAAGTATGGCAATTAAACAAAGCGACGGAGAAAAGGTATACGATAAGATTGTGAAATTGTTGGAAAGAGAAGAACAGATAGAATTAGATTTTTCTGGCATTGACATCCTTCTTTCCATTTTTTTAAACAATGCTATCGGAAAATTATACGGGACCAAGTATAAGACTGCTCTGGAAGATGGAAGAATAAGTGTTAGTCATATGTCTGAACAAGATTTGGCTACGCTAGAAATTGTAAAGAAGCGAGCGGTTGCCTTTTTCGCGACGCAAGGGAAAAAATAATGGCCGTTGTAAGTTTGAAAAGCTATAATCCCATCAAGGGGAAAGAATTTGTATTTGATGCCAATATATGGCTTCCTCTTTGTTGGCCTGCATGGAATAAAGGGCGTCATGAACAAACCAAGATACTTTCTCTGTTCTTGGACAAATGTATTCGTGCTAAGTGTAAAATCTTACTTCCAGCAGTAGTTATTAGTGAAATTATTAATCGTATTTATCGTGATGAATGGGATTCATACAGAAGGATACACGGCGAAATTAAATATAAGGAGTTTAGAAATACTGAAGACGCTAAAAATATAACAACCGATATCCAACGAGTTTTTATCTCTCAATTGATTAAACTCCAAGAACAAGGGATTGTCGAGAAAGTAGAGGATAATTTTTCGGAATTTAATATTTCCGAAGCCATCCAAAATTTAAATCAGCGGGATTTTAATGATTCAATTATTTTGCGAATTTGTGAATCCAACGATGTTTGTCTGGTTACCGATGATTCTGACTTACTAAAAGCATGCGATACAATTACTATATTGACAGCACTTTATTAAAAATTCGTTGCTAATTATTTCGCATAGTCATTTGAAGACTTTTGATAGCATACAATTTCTTTTTGCATTATGTATTGCACTGCGTAATTGCATATAACTTCTATTTCTTAGAGTATATTTATCAAATATTAAGTTTTACAATTTTAGATTCGGGTTATGTCCTGCATGCTATCCTGGTCTAATAAATTCCCCTAATATCATTTATATTCCCGTTGTGATAAATTTTATTGAAAGGTCTTCATATAGTTGAATTGTCGCCCTTTATCGGGCATTAAAGGGGGCATTTTTAGGGGATATTATATTTTGGGGCCTTTATATTTCGTTTTACTAGATTAAATACATTCTTTCTTAGTTTTCTTCTATGTTTTGTAACAGGACAAATTTTACATTTTTCGGCGTAAAATGGTATATTATTTGTATTAAATATAACATTACGGGTGATATTTAACGTATTATCCGGGGGAGTAATTAAACAAAGAAATTTTTTTGGCTAAATTTATTCAAAAAGGATAATTTTTAGCCCCGATTAAACTGTTTTTGGAACTATATGTAGAATATAGAGCGCTTTTGGGATACCAAAGGCACAATTAGACTCCAAAAACAGCCGAATTTAGGTACACAACGGCGACGGCTAGCGTGTACCGAGTGTTTCCCTGCCTACTAGGGCAGGGAGACCGCGGCTGTTATCGTTTGGGTTAGTCTAATTGGCTCAGATATAGCAGCCGCCATTTTTATATCCTAGCGCGTTCTAATATTCCCAATTTAAATTAAAAATAAGGAGTTATTATGAACCTAGGAGTTCGGGTAGATACCCGCATTAAAGAAAACCTCAAAAAGTATCAAAACCAGCTCTTGCGTTTACAAGAATTAAACGCTAAAGAGCCCCCAACCGAAAAAGTGGCTATGGATATGCTATGCGATATTTTTGGCTACGACTTAGAACACGTTTTCGGTCAATACGGAAACAATAATGGTCGTTCCTGTGACGCGGTTATAAAAGACGATAAAAAGGTCTTTTATGTATTTGAATGCAAACGGATAGGAACACCTAAAAAAGAATTTCCTAAGCATTTACGGCAAGTGATTGAATATTGTGCTACGTTAAATGTTCCTTGGGGAATTTTGACAAACGGGGCTTATTGGCAGTTATTTTATGTGGATGTTAAAGCCCAACCTGTAACCGCGACCCTTGTGTGGGAATTTGATGTATTAGAACTTAGCCACCGTCAAGCGGCCCACCGTGAATTATTGCTCCCTTTATGCCGTGAGGCCCTTTCTAAACACCTAAAAGAGCAAATTTTAGACGAGAAATTGGCTTTAAGCCCCGAAAATATCGCCCGTGCTATGCTTAGCGACGAGGTATTAAAAGCGATAATCGCCGTTTTAAGGTGAAAAACAGGGGCTCGGGTGGATATGGCTATGGTTGAGAGCGAAATTCGCAAATTAGCCCCGAATTTGCCCGAAAATGTGCGCGGTTTTCGCACTCCTGTGAAGAAAAACAAGCCGGAAAAGCCCGAAATTCGGGTTGTAGCCGTCAAAAAAGAGGATGAAAATAGTAATTTAATCACACAAAATACGGAGGAAACAAAATGAAAAAACTTAGTTTATTAGTAGGAATGTTATTATGCGGAACAATCTGTTTTTCGGCAGGTTGGGGGTCTAAATTGATGAAAAATATTTCAACAGTTGGTTCTGCTATTGTGGGAGAAGGGACGACGCCTCAGAATGCTTCTAAGGAAGACGTGGAAAAAGATATTATCAAAGCATATCCGTCCCCCAATCCTATTTCTGCAAAAAGAGAATCAACAACTCCTGAACAACAGTTTCAATCCTATTGTGCCAGTATCCTCAACAATAAAACGGTTAATACTTCTTTTTCGTTTAAAGATTATATTAACTCTTTACAAAATGTAGCAAAACAGGATGGTTTGGTTATAAAACAGGAGGGCCTTTCCAATCAATCTTTTAATGCTTTAGCTATTAAGGCATTAGAGAAAGATATTAGATATTTCAAGGAAGAGATAATGCCGTACGAGGGGTTTGTAGGAAAAACCGAATGTTTTAAAAATATTAAATCTCTCTATATGATTATGAAGAACACAAGGGAAGAGCTATGCCATTTCATATCTAATTCGGAAGTAAAAGGAAAGGAAAAATGGTGCTACCAGGAACAAGCGGCCCTTTGCTCTTGTTTCCATACACATACTCCAAAAGAGCTCAAAAGTATATTTGTTACTATTAATGAATCGTTTGAAACAAAATGGAGTTCTGACCCCGACAAACGAGGACCTATGCTTCCTAGTGAGGATATAAAACCCGATAAGAAAACTATTTTTGACGAAGTACATAAATTGTTTTTGAAATAGATACAAGGGCCGCGATTAAAAGCGGCCTCTTACTTTGTTAGAATGAGGTTATATTCTAATAAAAAGAGGTAATTATGAAAATTGGTTTTGTTGTAATGAAACGGGTTGAAAATAGTGTCTGGTTTTGGGAACCTGTAAAAGTATGTTATACGAATGAAGAATTAAAAGAATATAGAAAAAAACCTGATTATTGTGTTGCTACAGAAGAGACTTTCTATACTATACAAGGGTTACAATATAACACCGATTTTCAACAGTATTTTAACGAATCACGTGCATATCTTAAAATACCAGAAAAAGGTCTTCCTTTTAAGCGATTTTGTAAAAAATATCAAGAAAGTTATAACCTTAGAACAGATGACGATGTCGTTGAACCTGAATATCAAGATTCTCTACTTGAATATTGGTATTTTGTAAAACGAATGCGGGTTCAGGAAATATACTATTTAAAAATGGGCGCGGGTGGATATACTAATCGCGAACTTTTGACTCTATATGGGATTGTAGTTCCAGTACAGGATGAAGAGATTAGTTGGCAACCCTATATAACCTCTAATTTCTCGGACGTAATGAATAGCCCTTATACGCACATATCTATCAATATTTATAATTATGTTTCTAAAAATCAAATTATTGAATATATAAGAAAACATTATAAAGAAATTGAGAAGTTTATAGGTAAGAATTTGCCAAAAAGAGTACAACGGAGTAAATATATTTTGGATAAAAAGGACATTCAGCAACTAGAATTAAAAGCACAAGGATATTCGCATGGAGCAATATTTAAGGAAATAGGTGGAATGTATAATAATAATCCTGATAACGTAAAAATAAAATATAGAAGGGCAGTTCTCCGAGTTAAAAAAATGTTTTCTTTAAAATCAAGGGACTATTAGTTGACAATTTGTAGTCTCTAAAAAAAGCAGTTTTAAAACCTTAAAATAGGGATATGGTTAACACCAAATTCCCTATTTTAGCTTCAGGGGCAAACGAAGCGTATCCGCAAGAGTTCTTAGCGCAAAGCCAAGAATTTCTAAGCACGCTACTGGGTTACAATGTAACACAGGAAGAATGCCTTGCTATGATAGATAGAATGGTTGATTTTGTCCTGTTTTTAAACAAATGGAACAATCAACAAGGGGTTGCCATAAATTAACGTAATGTGAGGTAAGTATGAAAAATACTCAAATTAAAATGGTACACAATGTAACTAGTAAAAAAGCAGTAATTTATTTACGTGTATCTAGTAAAGGCCAAGAAGAACACGGCTATTCACTAGACGCACAAGAAAAAATGGCCCTAGAGTATGCCGCTAAACAAGGATTAGAGGTTGTCAAAATATGGAAAGGTGCAGAATCCGCTTGGGGAAGGGAAGAACGCGCTAATTTTTCCGCAATGTTGTCGTTTGTGAAGAAGCATTCGGAAGTTCAACACGTTATTTTTGATGTATTGGACCGTATGACTCGTAATGATATGGATAAAATCAAAATCGCTGAGTTAGTTAAAGATTATGATAAGATTATCCATTTTTCGCGGGATAATAAAGTTTATAGTCGTTGGTCCAGCCCCGATGATGAGTTTATGATAGACGTTCAAGTGGCGGTTGCTAAAAAATTATCCAATGATATTTCCCGTAAAACAGCTATGGGAATGCAGGAAAAAGCAGAACAAGGCATTTTCCCAGCGTGTGCGCCTATTGGTTATTTAAATAATAAACTAACAAAACAAATAGATATAGACCCTGTTAGAGCGCCCTATATTAAAAGGACCTTCGAAATGGCCTCAACTGGGGACTATTCATTAGAAATGATAACCGAACAATTATACGCTGACGGTTTCCGTAATAAACAAGGCAAAAAGGTTGTGAAAGCCACTATTCATAAAATCCTCAAAAATACGATATATTATGGGCCGTTCAAATGGGGCGATAAAATATACCAAGGGAAACAAAAACCCATTATTACCAAAGACTTATATGAGAGGGCCAATCAGGCCCTCTCCCGTTTTCATAGGCCTCATTTAACAAAGAAAAATTATCCTTTTTCTAATCTTCTACATTGTCAAAAATGTGGTTGTTCTATTGTGGGCAATCCTGCCAAAGGCAAATATATGTATTACAGATGTTCCGGGGCTAAAGGGAATCATTCCAGGGGGGAATATATCCGTGATTATGAGCTAGATATGCTTTTCAATCAGATTTTGCAAAACATCACTATTTCCGGGGATGTAGCCGCGTGGTTACAAAAAGCGGTAGAGCATAAATTAAAACACATTGAAAAGGCAGAAAATAAGGAACTGGGGAAATTAAAAACTGCTCTGGCCAAAACCCGTAATGACTTAGAACGGCTATATCAAGAGGGATTTTCAAAAGGGTTTTCGCCGGAATTTGTGAACAAAACAGAGCAAAATCACAAAATTAAAATAGCCGAATTAGAACAACAAATACAAAACAGAACAATAAACCCACAGGAAGTCCGTCATAAAAGCATAGATGTATTGGAGTTGGTGTCTAAGATAGGTACTATTTATAAAAATATGCCATCTAGCGAGAAACGCACCCTATTATGCAAAATTGGCTCTAATTTTCTATTGGGAAACCACGAAATAGAGGTAATTTACAGGCCGCCTTTCAATATTTTTGCGGCTGGAAATAAAAAATGCCTAGAATTTAAGGAAAATTCCCAAAAAAGTTCTAAGCATATAATATGGGGTGGATGACGAGATTTGAACCCGCGACCTCCGGTTCCACAGACCGGCGCTCTAACCAGCTGAGCTACATCCACCATAAATTCTTCGCGCGTGGCCCTTCCGGGCCCGAATGCTACTTTCTTATTCTAGCAAATTTGCTTTTTACGCGCAAATAGCCGCGCACGTACAAACAAATTTCCCTACGTATAAAAAGCGGGGAAACTTATATAATAATAACCTGCTTATTCCCCTTCGGGGTGGGTAAGGCTGCGCTTCATAGACGGCCATATATGCCACATATAGCACCCCAGTAAAAATGCGGCCAAGGCTATGAGCACACATAACACCGGTAAGAACGTAATAAAATTTTGCGTTACCTGGATAACAAATTTTTCCGGCACGACGGAAATTAAGTACCAGTCGTTAATGTTAAGCGGTTGGTAGCTAACATACAACACGCCGCGCTGTTTAGAGTTATATTTTACTACGCCGCTTTTGCGGTCTTTAAAATCGGAAAGCACCTGGTGGCGGAGTTGGTGGTCCGGGTCGTCGGGCATATCAAAAATGTTGTAGAGTCCGCTCACTGCGTTTTTGTGGAAAGATTCCACCACTTTGTCCCCGTCCGCCTCGACCAATAACGAGTACCCGTTCCCGTTAAAAGATTGCATATCCAACGTCTTGGCAAATTCGGACGTATGATGTGTGCCGGCTAAAACGCCAATCACTTTTCCACGATACCACATGGGCACCATTTCCACTAAAATAGGGGTACCGTCCACAATATCCGATACGCGGGTAGAAATACCGGCAATCCCGGCCATGGCACGCTTAAAATTTTCCCCGTTTGACAGGTCCAATACTTGCCCGTCGTCTAATTGGGCAATCCCGTTGGGGCGGATAAATTCCATATTTTTAAAATGGTTTTGTTTGCGTTCTACTTGCAATAGTTCCAATAATTCTTCCTCATTGGCATCCGGCAACACCGCAATGGAAGAGGCAATCGCCGAGAGCAAGTTTAAATCTTCGGCTACTTGCATTTCTATATGCTGTGCGTCTTGCGCGGCAAATTCCTTTAAGACAGAAATAGTTTCGTTCCCCAGGCCGATTGTCAGGCGGTGCACATACCAGGCAATCCCGGCCGATACTACTGCCGTGCACGCTAAAAGCACGCAAGCAAACTGTATAAATGAAAATTTTTTATTCATGATTTTCTCCCTTATTTTTTTTCACGGCGCGTATGCGCGGCAGTGAAGCGCGTTTTTTAAAACGCAACAAATTCTTTTTGAAAAACCGCGCTAGGCCGCCTTTGGCCGTTTCGCGGTAATCGGTTTTCATATCCCGGCCGGTTTGCATCATGGCGGCTAACACGTCGTCGTACGAAATGCGGTGCTCTCCGTCGGAAATCAGCGCATAGGTGGCGCAGTCTAACGCGCGCGCGGCGGCTAAAGCATTGCGCTCAATACACGGGATTTGTACCAGGCCGTCCACCGGGTCACATGTGAGCCCAAGGTGGTGCTCTAAGCCCATTTCGGCGGCGTAGGCAATGCGGCGGTTATCGCCGCCTTCCAGTTGGCACGCGGCGGCCGAGGCCATGGCGCACGCCACCCCAATTTCGCCTTGGCACCCTACTTCGGCGCCGGAAATAGACGCATTGGTTTTGGCTACATTGCCAAAGAGTCCGGCGGTGGCTAAGGCGTGGATAATTGTGCTGTCTTCAAATTCGTAAATTTCTTTGATGAGGCGGCATACGGCGGGCACTACTCCGCATGAGCCGCACGTCGGCGCCGTAACCACTTGCCCGCCCGAAGCGTTTTCTTCGGCGCAGGCTAAGGCGTACGCATACAAATTATTTTTGCGACGCAGATAGGCGGGGGCTTGTTCGGCGCTGTGCAAGTAACGCCGCGCTTTGCGCTCCAACCCCAAAGAGCCCGGCAACACGCCGCGTTTTTCCAGCCCGCGGTTCATGGTGTGTTGCATAGTTTGCCAAACGGTTGCCAAAAAATCCCAAATTTGCGGGCCTTCACATTCTTCCACATATTCCCATAAAAGCATGCGGTTTTTGGCCGTGTAATTTAAAATTTCCGCCATGGTTTTGTGCGGATAAATGGATTTTTGGCGGTGGGGGATAAAAGAATCGCTGCGTACTTCGCCGCCGCCTACGCTATAGACGGTTTTTTCGTCGGTAACGTGGTCGGCTTTATCCAAGGCTTGCAGTAAAATGGCGTTGGGGTGTTTAGGTAAAAAGACGGACGGTTTCCATTCAATTACCACCGGGCGCGGCTCAAAGCCGGACTTAATGGCAAAGTCCGTCAGGTGACCCTTGCCCGTAGCCGCCAACGAGCCGTAGAGCGTGGCCTTAAAGCTGGCCGCCTGCGGGTGCGCGGCAGAAAAATCTTCCGCCGCTTTGCGCGGCCCCATGGTGTGGCTGCTGGACGGCCCCATGCCGATTTTATAAAGCTGTGTAATGGATTGCATAAAATTCCTTACCTTTAAAATGGTATCATAATTTTAGCATGAATATGTTATCTTCTTTTTTAGTGGCGCTGGGGCTTTCCATGGATAACTTGGCGGTCACGATATCGGCCGGGTGTACGCGCAGCCGCCACAGCTGTGTGCGGCTTATTTTGCAAGTGAGCGTTTTGTTTGCTCTCATGCACTTTGTGATGTTTGCCGCCGGGTTTGAAGGCGGCGTGCTATTGCACGCCGGGCGCACGGTGGGCGCGTGGGTAGCGTGCGGGATTTTAGTATTTATCGGCGCGCGCATGATAAAAGAGGCGTTTGTACCGCAAGAAGAAAACAGCTGTGCGGTTTTCACTTCGTTAAAAACGCAACTAGCCTTAGCGGTGGCTACTAGTTTAGATGCGTTGTTTGTAGGGGCGGGGATGTCGCTCGCCGGGGCGGCGTTTTGGCAGACGCAGATTTTTTTAGTTTCTTGTGTGTTTGTAACCAGTTGTTGCGGGTTTTATTTGGGCGGCTATTTGGGGCGTAAATTTGGCCGTAATATGGAAATAGGGGGGGGAGCCGTACTTATTTTATTAGGGGCCCGGGTATTGCTAGAAGGGGTAGGCATTTGGTAGAATGACGGTATCTTAAAGCGAGGTGTTACTATGGGCATTATTTCCGTAATTATCATTTTTATTTGTATCTGCGTGGACAATATGGTCAGCGCCAACATGACGGCCGTCAATATGACTAAAGAAAACAAGAGCGTTTTTTCGGTCAAAATGGCGTTGTTTTTTACGGCGTTTAATGTGTTGTTTTTTGGTATTGGGTATTTGCTGAGTATGATTTTTTTGCGCGATTGGGTCTATTTTGCCCACAACTGGGTGGCGTTTGCGTTCCTGCTACTGTTAGGCATTAAACTCACGTTGGAATCCATTGAAAAATCGCCGAGCTTTAAAGACGAAGATGCCGCCGGCACGCGTAAACTGATTAAAGTGTCTGCCCTTATTGGCCTTAATAGCTTTTTAGTAGGCTATGCCATGGAAACCATGGACCGTGCCTTCTTCCCCGAGGTGCTACTGCTCTTAGTATTTACGTTTCTCATGACGCTCTTAGGTAGTCATTTAGGCGGCAAATATGCGAAGAATTTGATTAGCAAGAAGATTGAACTCATAGCGGGGATTATCCTTATCATTATGGGTATCCGCATGATTATTATTTAAAGAAACAACAACCCTGCGAACCTCTATATTTAGCACCCGGGCACAAACAGAAAAGTTTGTGTCCGGGTGCCTTTTCCAGCGAAACAATTTTCCAAAACCGGGCCATTTTGACGTACCTTGTGCCTTACGTACTTGCGTCGCTGTGCGGCGCTTAGTGACGTACGCTACGGCCCAACTTGTCCGCCAAACTGACCTCGGTTTTGAAAAATCATCTTATCTTCTACTCTACGCGGTGATGTTACGGACAGCATTTCATTTTTTCGCGGCGGTCAACTTACGGCCTTGCCTATCCTCAATTTTGACAAATCAGGGTACTGAACATTCTACGCGGTGATGTTTCACCTCCACGCTCAACTTGCGGCACAAACTAAAAGCGAATTTGAAAAATCATCTTATCTTCTACTCTACGCGGTGATGTTGCGGACAGCAACAGCAATAGCTCCCCCTTGTGGGGAAAGTCCCTTGAAAGGAGAAATCAAGTTGTTTTTTAACCTCATTTTTATTACACTATAAATACAATTTAATTCTGTTTTTGGAACCGTATGTGGAATACGGAGTTCTGCCTAATTAGCAGACTTCTGAGCTCCAAAGATAGCCGATATAGGCACAAAATAAATGGTCCTGCAAACCATTTGTTTTGTGCCGAATGTTTGCCGCTTGGCGGCAGACTACGGCTGTTACTATTTGGGACGCTCAGAAGCTCAGGTGGTAAAGGCCGTTTTGCATAGACTCCTTAAACAGAAAATTGAAAATTAAGGAGAATATGCATGAAAAACGAAAATCAACAATCCAATACCATAAACAATGCCCGCCCCTCGTCACCCCGCACTGTAGCTGTGCGGGGTATAGGGGCGGCCCACACACTATATCTCGCTATATCCCGCACAAAAACCTTGCGGGATGACGTAAGCGGGATGACGGCGTGTGTAGCCCGCGGCTTTACGCTTATTGAGTTGTTAGTAGTGGTCCTTATCATTGGTATTTTGGCGGCCGTCGCCGTGCCGCAGTACCAAATGGCCGTGGAAAAAAGCCGCTTTGCTAACTATCGTACGTTAGCGGGTGCGGTGGCTACGGCTGTTGAAGCTTTTTACTTGGCTAACGGTACTTGGCCGACATCATTTGATGAACTAGCTGTCGAGTTACCGGCCGATATGAGTATAGAAAATAAATTTTCTATTGCGGTTTGCAGAAAGAATAGTAAGCTTTTTTGTTGTATGTCCATCCCTAACAAATCTAATGGAGTGGGGGGCGGAGTACGCTGTGGAGATAACGACTATCATTTAGGATACGTTCGAGGATATGCAAATACGGACGGAATCCCAACGAAAGGGAGTTTTTGTACCGCCAAAGAAGACAAGTATAAGAAAATATGTGCATCCCTTGCCCCCGGGCAATCTCCTAAAGGTACAGATATAATTATTCCAAGTGGAACTAAAAGCGGTTATTTTGGTTATGCCCTTGATAAATAGTTGCTGTGCCATAAACCCCCCGCCGGTTGGCGGGGGGTTTCACATTACAACTAAAAGTACTTAACGCTTATTTAGCTAAGTCTTTCCAGGCTTGTTTTTCAGCTTTCAAAGCAGCTTTGGCATCTTTGGCGGCTTGTTTGGCTTCAGCCTTTTGCGCTTTTACTTCATTTTTAGCGGCTTTGGCTTGGGCTTTAGCATCGGCCTTGGCTTGTTTAGCGGTGGCTTTGGCATCAGCGGCTTTGGCTTTCGCTTTAGCTTTTTCGGCTTGGGTTTGTGCTTTGGCTGCTTCTTTGTTTTGTTTCAATGCTTCTTTTTTAGCTTCGGCTTGTTCTTTTACTTGCGCTTTTTTAGCGGCAACGTCTTCTTTGACTTGCTCTTTTTTAGCCGCGGCAGCAGCTTTGGCGTTGGCGGCTTTTTCTTTGGCCGCTTCTTTTTGAGCATTTACGTCGGCTTTGGTTTGTTTTTTAAGTTCTTCTTTTTTGGCTTTGGCGTCGGCCTTGGCTTGGGCTTTAGCGGCTTTGTTATCTGTGTTTTTGGCGGCCAGTTCGGCGCGTTTAGCTTGTACGTTTTGTTTAAACGCGTTTACTTTGGACAGCGTGCAGTTGTTAATGCAGGTCACGTCCGCCGCGGCGCAACCGCAGGTATCGGCGGCATTAGCGCTGGTCGGCCAAGACAGGGTCATGGCTACAGCAAATACGGCAAATAATACTTTTTTCATGTGTTTCTCCTTTTAAATTAAACTACTGTGTATATTGTACTAAAAAACGTTCGTTGGGCTCAATGCACTTATTTTGCTAAAATGTAACTATGGAAACCGTAGTTACGCAAGTTCCGCTGTGGATGAACATTTTACTGGGTATTGTGGCGTTGCATTTACTGGTAATACCGCTTACGTCACGCTGGGTGGAAAGCCATTTGGAGCTTTTTTTGCTGGCGGTCGGCGCGGTGGCGGTAACCGTGAGCAACGGTTGGAGTGGGGCGCTGGTGCATAAAACACTTTCGGCCCCGGTGTATGTGTCGTTTATTGTGGTGGTGGTCAGCGTGATTTTTAATAATTATTCGCGCTATATTTTCCGCGTATTATTTGCGTTTTTCCGCGCGCTGGAGCCGCGCTACAGTTTTGCGCTCTTAGTGTTTTTGCTGGGGATGGCGTCGTCGCTTGTGAGCGTAACGGTAGCCGCGCTGGTGTTGGCCGAGGTGTTACAAGTCGTCAATTTGGAGCATGACACGTCTGTCAAAATTACCGTGTTTGCATGTTATGCTATCGGCCTCGGGGCGGTGCTTACGCCGCTTGCCGAGCCCATGGGGCTGGTCATTAACAGCGCCCTCTCGGGCCCGCCGTATCATGCGGATTTCTTCTTTTTACTGCGTCATTTCTTTTGGTGGATTGCCCCGGCTGTTTGCGGCCTGGCCGTAGCGGCCGGCTATGTGGCCCGCCACGCCGGAACGACGATGCAAATGCACATCCGCGAAGATAAAGAGAATTACTCCTCTATTTTACGCCGCACGTTGCACATATATATGTTTGTGGCGGCCCTTACGCTTATTAGCGCGGGGCTTCGGCCGCTGGCGCAAAGTACCATTACGCATTTGGGCGGCAAGGTGTTATTTTTGGCCAATGCGGTGTCGGTGATTATTGATAATGCTACGCTGGCCGCCATTGAAATTTTGCCCACTATTTCCCCAACGGATTTAACCTATATGGTTATTGGTTTAGCGGCGTTTGGCAGTATGCTGGTGCAGGGGAATTTGCCCAACATTGTGGCCGCGGAAAAGCTGGGTATAAAAAGCCGGCAGTGGGCCCGCGTAGCCGTGCCGACGGGGCTGGTGCTCATGGGTGTTTATTTTGTGTTGTTATCTATATTCTTATAAGGAGAAACTTATGCTTCATTCTACACGGGGTTCTGTTTACCGTATGGTGCTAGGTGTTTTTATCGGCTTTGCGTTTTGTTTTGCGCTAGCGTGGCCGCAATATGCCAAACACCGCAACGGTAAACGCTTAAACCAAGCGGCCGAATTAGGCCGTGCATTGGCGTTTGCCGAGGGGTCTTACAAACAAGCACACGGCACTTATACACCGTATTTTCAACGCTTAGACGCTTCCCTGCCGTGCCCCATGGTTAGCAACGGCCAAGGCCCACATTTGGATTGCCGCGACTATACATTTGAACTGGAAAATGAGTCTTTCATCCGCGCCGCGCACAAACATTTACCGGTGTGGCTGGAAATTGATATCGCGCAAGGAACGGTGGCTTGCCGCCACCCCGAAAATGATTGGGCCGGGCAGGATTTATGCGCCCGCATGCAATAAAAAAGCGTTTTAATTTGTTACAATAAAGTAGCTGTTTACATAAGGAGAAAACTATGAAAAAACTAATCATTGCTTTACTGGCGTTGCCCATGGTGTTTGCGTGCGGGACGAAAGTGACCCGCATGGACACCAACGTTGTCAAAGACGTTGGCGGCGGTTGGAACGATACGGACGCCCAAATGGTCGCCCAAGAAATGATTACCGACTGCTTAAACAGCGGTTGGTATCCCAAATTCCTTACCCGTAACGGCAAAGAGCCGGTGGTCATTGTAGGTACCGTGAACAATAAAACCATGGAACACATCAACACCGATGTGTTTGTGGAAGAAATACAACGGGCTTTAATTAACTCGGGCAGAGTGGAGTTTGTGGCTTCTAAGAGCGAGCGCGGCGAAGTGCGCAACGAACGCTTAGAGCAAGACGAATTTGCCAGCGAAGAAACCCGCAAGGCGTTTGGCCGTGAAGTAGGGGCCGACTTTATGCTTAGCGGCGTGCTTAGCAGTGTGGCCGATAAAGCCGGTAGCAAAGCCGTGGTGTTTTATCAGGCGAATCTAAAACTGATTAACATTGAAACGAACCAAATTGTGTGGAACGGTCAAAAACAAATTAAAAAATACGTAAAACGCAGTAAGGTTTCGTTCTAAAAACTATGAAGAAGGCGCTTTTAGCAGGGTGTGCGGTGGTGTTGTGCTCCGCCTGCGGGGCGCCTTCTTTGCGTTATAAAAATGAAGTAAGCAAACTGGCCGAACAAGGTAAATTTGAACAGGCGGCCGATTATGTGCAAGCCAAAGCCAAGCGCAACTATTCGGCCAAAGACAGTGTGCTTTATGCCCTCGACCGGGGAGCCTTACTGCACGACGCGCAACAGCCAGTCCTGAGCGACGGCCTTTTGGCGCAAGCCCAACAGCAGATTACTGATTCCTATACTAAAAGTGTTTCGGCCTCGGTGGGCCGCGTGATTGTGAACGATTTAACCACCCCTTATTATGCCGCCAACTATGAAACCGCCCTCACGTTTATGTACCGCGCGCTGAATTTTTTACAACAAAATGACATTATGGGGGCCGGGGTGGAAGCGCGCAAGGCGTCATTTTTCCTGGACCATTTGCGCGGAGACAAAAAACACGGCTATAACGATGACCCCTTTGTGCAGTATCTTTCCAGCTTGGTATTTGAATTAACGGGCGAACTGTCCGACGCGCGTATCTCGCGCACGAACGCTTTAAACGCGTACCAAAAACGCGGCTGGGCCGTGCCGCAGTTTGCCGTGCCGCCAAATTGGCAAGACTATGGTGAAGTAATCGTCGTGCATTACGTGGGGCGTGTGCCGCTTAAAAAAAGCCAAACCCTTCAAATTGCCTGGCACCGTTTAATAGCGTTGGCTGGAACCCCGGCCGAAGGGGATGCTATTTCTCCCGAAGTGGAAAATGCCATTCGCGCGGGGCTCACGGGGTCAGCTGTCACGCTCTCCTATCCTGTTTTAGAGCCGCAACCTTATATTGTGACGGGGTCTGTGGTACAAGCCAACGGGCAGCGCTTTCCCATGCAAAAAATGAGCGACGTGTCGGCCCTTGCTAAAGAAGATTTACAGGAAAAATTACCCGGTATTTGGTTCCGCCTCGCCACGCGGGCGGTTTTGCGGCGCGTGGCCGCGGTGCAGGCACGCCACGCTGTGGACGGTTCCGGGCACAACAGCAAAAATTATGGCTCGGCCGGGTGGCTGGCCGAAATGGCCGTGGATTTGTTTGGGGCGGTGGTGGAAAAGGCCGATACGCGCCAGTGGTTTACCTTGCCGGCCGAAATCTACATGACGCGCGCGTTTGTTACCCCCGGTACGCAAAACATTGAGTTATTACTGACCGATAAAAACGGAAACAGGATAGGGGAACACACTTTTGAAAATGTAAATGTGCCGAAAGGGGGGCGGATTTTTCTGCACCACCGCACGGCCTATTAAGAGGAAATTATGAAAAAATGGGTAAGTTTACTGTTGCCGCTTGCGTTGGTAGCCTGCGGCGGGCTCAATAAAAATACCGTCAGCTACCAACAAGGTAAGTATGACGCGGCCCAATACTATGTAGTAGCGGGCGACGCTTCCACGAAGCAAGACGCCGCCCGCGCGGCTTTGGCGGCTATGCAACAAGAAATTTTAGAGCACACACCCAAAGCCGGGCAAGACGTTATTACGGATTTAATGTCCAACGCCAAGGTGGAAAAAGTTTGGCGCGATACAAACGCACCCGCCAAACATTACTTCGCTTTAGCTGTGTTGCCGCGCGAAAAAGCTACGGCCGTGCTCACACCGCTGTTAAACCAGGCCGACGCGCAACTAAATGGCCTAGCTCAGCAATTTTCTACCCCGGCCGACCCGCTGACGGACTTAAAAGTGGCCTATCAAATGAGACCCCTTGTGGAGCGCCGCTTGGCCTTAAATGATGCTTACCAATTTTTACAGGCCGACCGCCAGGGATATATGCCCGAAAACTTTGCCCCGTACAAAACCGTTTTCAAAGAAAAAATGGCCGCCGTACTGGTGGGAGTGCAGGTGGAAGGGGTGGAAAGCGATGTGCTGGTTACCTATGTCGTAGATGCGCTTAATCAAATGGGATTAGGAGTTGTGGAAGAAACAAACCCGGACCAGGTGCTTACCGTTAAAATTGAAACGGAAGTGGATAACTACAGTTCTAAAAAAGTGGACGGGCTGATTTGGTGTTCCAGCGGGGCGGCGGTTAGCCTGATTGACACGCAAAAGCAAGTCACGTTCTCGCGCTTTAATGTGCATGAGCGGGCGGGCACGCAGCGCCTAGCTGATTCGCTACGCCGCAGTATGCAAGCTGTGGGCGAACAAGCCGCTACGCAAATTATTAACCGATTGGAAAATTACTTAAAAACAAAATAGGAGATGACTTATGAAAAAAATAGCTGTTCTATTACTCTTGTTGGCACCGCTTTTCGCGTGCGCACAAGACGCTAAACCCGCCGCCAATGACCCGGCCGAACGCAACAAAATGCTCTATTCCCTTGGGTTTTTGTTAGGCGATAACCTCAAAAAACAACTCGTCTTAGACAACGAGGACGACTATAAAGCCGTTTCCCAAGGGATGCGCGACAGTCTGCTTAACAAAGCCGCGCAAACCAATGTGGAAAGTTACAAACCGCAAATCATCCAAAAATACCAAGACGATGCGCGCTTAATTTCCCAACGCCGTGAAGCCGCCCAACAGGAGTATTTGGAAAACTTCAAAAAAGAAAAAGGCGTTAAAGTGTTAGACAACGGGGCTCTTATTAAACTTTCCAAACCCGGCCACGGCAAAGCGCCCAAGGCTGACGGCTCTGTTACCGTGCACTATACGGGCACTTTAATTGACGGCACAAAGTTTGACAGCTCGCGCGAGCGCGGCCAGGCTTTCACCACGCGCTTGACCGACGTAGTGCCGTGTTGGACCAAAGCCCTGCAGCAAATGAAACCCGGCGCCCGCGCTAAAGTGGTTTGCCCGGCCGATACCGCCTATGGCAACCGCCCCGTGGGGCCGATTCCGGCCAACTCGGTACTGGTGTTTGATATTGAAACAATTGAAGTCAAATAAACATGTCTAAAACCAGTTACACTTTAATTGGACTGATGGTGGCCGCGCTCTTATACATGGGCGCGGCCCGCCTGTATGAAAAGTGGGAACAGCGCGTGGAAGCACAAAATGCGGCTGCCCTCATTGACGGGGAGCCGTTTTCGTTCCAGCATGTGCCGGTGTCGCTGGCGGCGCCGCAAATGGAACCTATGCAAAGTCCCGTTAAATACCAACGCGTTGTACCCGAAATTTATTTGGAAGATACTCCGCTGACCGAGGCCCAAAAAGATAAGCAAGCGCAAGATACGTTAGTTTCCATTGTGGCCGATTTCAAGGCCGACCCGGCTGTGGCGCAGTTTAATGAGGACTTAAAAGCCGTTACCCAAGGTAATCTGCAAGATTTGGCCGATTTAAGCTCCCAAAATTTGGCGCAGTTTGTCCAGCAAAACCCGCAAATTATGCAAGTCGTGCAAAAGCACTTAAACAACAAAGATTTTGCCGCCAAAATTAACGAGATTTTCTCCAACCCTCAATTTCAGCAAAGTGTGCGGCAGTTGCAAGGCAACCCACAACGCCCGGCACATGGCGCCGCAGGTGCGCGAGCGAAAGTCGACACAAAATAAACAGAATTTGGCAAATGGTTGGTCAGCGTAAAAACAAGCGTCTGCGGGTTTGTCGTTTTCTATAAAATTTGGTAAGCTATAAGAAAGGAGCCTCTATGATCAAAATCTTACTCAAAGCCTTAATTCTCATCTGTATCATTTTAAGTATCTACTTTATTGTAAACCCGTCTGCCTGCTCCAACTTAATGAGCGGCAAAGTGGTCAACTCTATGGAAAAAGTACCTACTTTTGTGCCTAAGGACCAGGACCATAGCGAGCTTTTAACCCCCGCGGGTGACCAGCCGGTAAGAGCAGACGAAAAACCTGCCAAAACAACTCCGGCCGAAACGCAACCGGCGCCCGAAGTGCCCCCCGTTGAACAGCCGGCCAATACGAACGAAACATCCGCCCCGGCAGTAACGGATACCAACTCCGTACAAGAGGCCCAGCAAGTAGCTCAGAATGCCGAAAAATCCGCCTACACGCAAGCCCAGGCCGATTACGCCATTGCCGCGCGCTATGTAGAGCTGGAAAACGAATATATTGCCAAAAAGAAAGACACCAAAAACGCCGCAAAAGAAATTTCCTATATCGTCATGGACGATTTTGAACTGACACCCAGCGAATGGGAAGCGTTTTTACAGCGTGCCACGGCCAGTAACTTGTTTGACAAGGTCCGCGCCGAACAAGCCAATAAGAAATAAAGCTATTTAAAAATAAACGCCCCCTCATTAACGAGGGGGTCTTTTATGACAGCTACTCACAAAAACCCCGGGCGTAAGCCCGGGGAGTTTCATTTTAGATAGGTCCAAGAGGAATAACTTTTTCCTGAGGGCTGATTTGGGGTATCATTGTCGGTTTCGGCTTTGCAGATACGGTTTTGGACAGCACTTAAATCTTGTGTGCTGGTAGCGGAACAAACGCGATTCCCGGCCTTTGTTGCAGAGGAACCTGTTAGGTGCTGTGTATAAATTTGGTATCCCATTTGGATATCCGTATTTACGCAAGCTACTTGTGCCCCTGCGTTAAGGTAACAACTGCCCCATTTATAATAATACCGGGTAGGAGTGCTTTCATCGGGGTCTTGTCCGGCGGGGAAGTTGATGTCCAGTTTGTCTAATTCATCGGCATAACTTCCATTTGCTAAATAATAAACTTCCTGTGCTTGGCTGATGGCGTGTACCAACGTTTTTAGTTTGCCATATTTACTTTTATAAACCGCCATTTTGTATTGCGGCACGGCCACCGCCGCCAAAATGCCAATGATTAAGACAACGACCAACAACTCAATGAGCGTAAACCCGCCGGGTACTTGTTGTATTCATTTTTTTCTCCTATAGGTCGGGCCCGGGTAAATAAAAACGGCTACCACCGCGAGCCTAGCAAAGTTGACTCCCAAATGACAGCCGTGGCCTGCCGCCCTTGCGAGCGGCAAACACTCGGCACTTGGCAACAAGCTCATGACTTCTTGTCACCAAGTGCCTAAAACGACTGCTTTTGGTCTTTGCTATTGCCTTGGGTGCCCAAGGCTCACTGTTAAATTAAACAGCTCCAAAAACAGTTTAAAATTGTAATCCTACGTTTACAACATCCTCCTGCTTTATTATAACAAATCGTTTAATGCGGCAAACGCCCAGCCAAAAATTCGGCCGCTACGCGCGTGTGTTTAATTTTGCTCAGTACAATCTTAATAGAGCCCGTGAGCGGTACGGACAAAAACGCCCCCGGCGCCCCCCACACGAGCGTCCAAAATATGAGCGACCCAATCACAGCGGCGGGGTGCAAGTCCATATCCTCGCCCAAAAAGCGCGGCTCCACCAAGTTACCAATTACAAATTCAATGGCGCCCAACAGTCCCAATATCGCCCAAAAGTTAGGCCCAATGCCAAACTGCAAAAATAACACCGGGATCGGCAATAACACAGCGATAATAGACCCCACACTGGGGATGAAATTAAGTAAAAACGCTAAAAGCCCAAACACCAGGGCTAACTTTACCTGGAACACAAACAGCACGGTGGTTACCAGTACGCCCGTAATCAAAGACGCCAGTAACTTGACGGACAAATATACCGAAACTGTGGATAGCATCTCTTTAATAGCCGGGTTGGTAAGCGGCGGTGTTTTTTTACTGCCGAAGAGAAAGAAAATCATAAACAGTAAAATGATGGTGAAATTGGACAAAATGCTAAACAGCCGCCCGCCCAAATTGCGCACCCAGTTGAAAATGGGCAAATCGTGCAAGTAGCCCGCAATGAGGTTTTGGTCAACGTGAATGCCGTGCGCTTGTAAGCGGTTTAACAGGTCGGAAACGGTAACAATTAAGTTTTGGCGGTACAAGTCGGCCCCTTTCAAAAAATCGCCGATAGAGTTGACCGTAAACGATACCACCGCCACAAAAAACGCTACAAACAGTAAAATAGCAATCGTCAGCGCGAGCCACTTGGGGCACGAAAGTTTGTGACGTAAAAATAACGTCATTTGCGCCAAAATTGTGTAGAAAAAAATAGAAATGACCAGCGGAATGAGTAACGCTTTGGTATAGACTAAAAACGCCGTTACCACCCCGGCGGCAATAATCGTCAAACAAATGGCACTGGCTTTGGAATAGTAATAGAGGGGTTTATCTCTCATAGTTGGGCTCCCGGTTTTGCTCGGTTTTGCGGGCAATTTCGCGCGCTAAAAAGAGTATCTTGCCGATCAGGTTATCAATATCGGTTTGGCAAGCAGTGAGCAGCCACATATTGAGTTTAGCGGCGGTAAAGTTTTTGTAGTGTTTGGCAAAGGTGTCGTACGCGGTAGAAAATTCATCACACGCTACAGAGAGTGCCTTGGCCCGGCTGTTAAGCCCTTTGGCTGCCAGGGCCAGCTCGCCGCCCCAGGCTTTGTCGGGTAGTTGGCGGATGTGGGTGCGCAGTTCGGTCCAAACGGGTTCTATTTCGTCTAGCGTTTGACGCAAAGTTTGGGCATAGGTGTTAAAATCGGCGGCAAAGGCACTGTCGCGTACGTCTATATTTTTGCGCAGTTGTTGGGTAATTTGTAGCAGCCGGCGGCTCAAATCTTGCAGGGTCGCGGCTTGCTGTTGAAGGAGCGTACGTAAGGCGTCGCATTGAGTAGAAAGTTTGTCTAATAATTGTTCAGGGTTCATAACGGAAACGAAAGGGTGAAAATAGACCCAAGCCCTCTGTCGGACACTACACTAATGGACCCGCGGTGCAAATCCAGTACGCGCTGGACCATGGGCAAGCCTAAGCCCCAGCCGCTCACTTGCCCGGTGAAATAATCGTCCACCTGGTAGAACGGCTCAAAGATTTTAGACACGTCTTGCGGGCGGATCCCCACGCCGTAATCACGCACGGAAATGGAAATACTGTCGCCGTGGTTGGTGCCTTGCACTTTGATAATTTTTTCTAATTTATTGTTAAATTTAATGGCGTTAGCTAGCAGCTCGCACACACAGAGTTTAAGCATTTCTTCGTTAGCGTTGAGGGCTAGTTTGGAAGAACAGTCAATTTCAATAAACGTGCCGCGTTTGACGCCGCCGGTTTGCTCGGCCGGGATGCCTTTTTCGGTTCCTTCGCGCGCAATGGTTTGTTCGGCGCAGGCTTTAATTAGGTTTTTGATGTTAACAGATTGTTTTTCAAGCGTTTTATCGTCCGCGGTAAGCACTTGGTTGAACGCCAAGAGCTTATCAATCAGCAGTGACATACGGCTGCCTTGCTTGTGGATTTCACCTAAAGCTTTAGTGGTGAAGGGGGAAAATTTTTCTTTCCCGGCTTGGGACAAAATAGCTTCGGAGTACCCGTTAATAATGGAAAGGGGGGTGCGCAGTTTGTGTGAAATTAGCGTTAAGGCTTTGGCTGAGAGTGTTTCGTTTTCCGTCATAAAATTCCCTTAAAATAGCACGCGCAGTTGGGCGTAGAAAATATCGCGTTTGTCTTTATTGTGAGCGTTGCGCAGGTGGTTGTAAGCAATGTCACACATGGCCCATTCGGTCAAGGAAAACGTATTGCCTAAAATAACGGAATGGTCCGGTTCGGCCGTGTAAAATTCCGCAAAGCGGTAACTCAGGTATAAGGTGGCGCGGCGGTCAGCCCATAAGCGGGTCAAGCGCCCGGCCAGGGTATATTTAGGCAAGTCGTGTATGATTTCAAAACTTTGCATATCAACTAAATCTTGTTGGTCCAAAATCCCTTTTACTGCAAATACGTCGGAAATACCGTCGGGGTATTGGAACGCGGTGCCGATGGCTTCAAAGCTAAATGCGCGGAAGAAATTTTTGTGTAAACCTAGTGTATAAGCGGCCTGGGAAAAATATCCGTCTTTGCCGGACCTGTCCTCAAAGGTGCGAAACCCCTGTTGGCGGGCAAACGCCGCGCCGATAAAAGCGTGGGAATAAAGTTCGTTTAACGCGTCATCTTCCAACATAAATACCATGCGGCTCGAAACCCCAAAGGCGTTGTAGGTTGCGTTATCGCTTTTATTTTCAACGTAATAAAACGGTTTTAAGTGAAACGAAAATAAATCGCTCTCAAACGAAAGGGGCATTTTAACCGCATAAATAGGTTTGTTAAAAGCGTCTTCTTTGGCCCATTTCCCTTCCAGCCCTACGGTCCAATTCAACGCAAACTGCCACAACGCACGTGCTTTTACCTGATTAAATTTATTAGAACCGCTATATTCGGTTATGCCGGTAAGTTCTCCGGCAGATACAGACAGGGCAGATAGTCCCAACGCTACTACAGTCAGTAAGAATTTTTTCATATATCTTAATTTAACAAAATTTGACGCCTTTGTGGTAGATTTTTATTGTGGGTTTTATTTTGCTAAAATAAAAGCGTGAAGAAATTACTCTTGTTGCTTTGTTTATGTGGATTTACAAACGGGTACGGCGCGCAGATTATCCGCGGCCCGTATTTGGAAAACCCTACCCCTACTGCTATGACGCTGCGGTGGCAGACCAGTGTGGCTACGCCGTCGTGGTTGGAGTACGGCCCGGTACCGCATTGTAACCAAATTATGACGCTTACGCCGCAAGCCTACAATCATAAAGTGGTGCTCTACGGCTTAGTGCCTAACCAGGATTATTGCTATAACTTGTACGTGAGTAACGCCGCACGTGACGGCGTGCAAGAGCCGGTAAACGGAACGTTCCGTACGTTGTTTTCGGCCGAGCGCAAAGTGGTTAATTTTTTGGTACTGGGTAGCACGGGGAGTGACCCGGTGGACGGCCCGGAAGAAGATGTGCAAGCGCAAGCCCGCGCGCGCATTGCCGGGCTGATGACGAATGAAACAGCTGATTTTGTTCTTCACACGGGCAATTTAACCCATAGCGGGCTTAATGAAGATGCCGATGAAGAATTATTCAAACCGTTTGCGGAGATTTTAAAAAACAGCCCGCTTTTAGTAGCCCTGGGCCCCAACGAGTACGGCCCCGACCGGAAAAACCGCGAGAGTAAAGATTTCCTGCGTACCAACTATACGCGCTACCACGATATGCCGTGGGGTAATGCCACGCCCAAATACTATTATATGGACAGCGCCAACGCACGCTTTATTTTCCTGGATACGAATATCGTGGAAGGGGCGGTGTGGGCACCCGAAATCGGCCCCGATTCTCAGCAAACCCAATGGCTTAAAACGACGCTTTCGCAAGCTAGCGGCAAGTGGAAAATTGTGGTCATGAATGCGCCGGCCTATTCCACGGGCTTAGGCGGGGCCAGCCAAGAAGTGTATGATGCATGGGTCAAAATTTTTGAAGATTACCGTGTGAACTTAGTGTTGCAAGGTGGCGACCCGGATTACGAGCGCACGTTCCCCTTGCGCGGCGAAGAAACGCATCCGCGCGGGGTAACGTATGTGACGGTGGGTACGTCGGCCGAGTTGCCCGGCAAGCGCGCCGGTAGTGAAAAGTATACGGCCCGGTTTGTGTCTACACCGCACTACGCGGTGGGCAAAATTGTGGACCGGAAGCTGACGCTGACGGTGTATAGTGACACGGGCAAGCAGTTAGACAAACTAGAGATGTATTTGTAGAATTATAACTACGCCCCTGCGAAGTTTCTTTTACTCCCAGCAACAATTTTCCAAATTTGGTTTATTTTGCGGTGACTTGAGCCTTACGTACTTGCGCCGGTGTGCGGCGCTAAATGTCGTACGCTACGGCCCAACTTTTCCCCGCAAATTAAATGCAAATTTCTTTTAACTCTTTAATAAAATAGGGAATACTGGGTTGTAATCAATTTAAAACTTGTTGATTGCAATATTGCTGAATTAAATTTGTTACTAATTTCATTTGTTCTAATGTGCCGATTGTAATACGAATACAATTTTGGACGCTTTGCGTTTGACTGAGGTTTCTGACAAACACATTGTTGCGTTCCAAAAAATTGATAAGTTCATTTTTAGTTAAAGAGTCTTTGCATTGTAGCATTACAAAATTGGCATGGCTATGATAGGCTATAAATTGATTGGCATATTTTTGGTTAATTTCTTGAATGAAATATTCTTTTGCTTCGTTTACTTTTTCTACATATTTTTGCATATAGGTTATATCGGAAAGAGCCCCTATCACGGCTTCTTGTGTAAAGGTAGTAATATTTTTGGGATTGCGGATGTTGGAAATAAATTTAATGTTATCTGCCGAAGCAATTAAATATCCAAACCGAATATTGGCTAGGCCAAATGCCTTTGACATCGTACGGGAAATTAAAATATTTTCATATTGAAGTACCAAATCTTTACAGCTTTTATCGGGATCAAATTCAATATAGGCTTCATCAATTAAAAAAATAGTTGTATCAAATTTTTCCAGAAGATGTTTAATATACTCTTTTTTTAAAATCAGGCCAGTAGGGTTATTAGGGTTGCAAATATAAACTAAAGAAGGCTGTTTTTGGGCGATGACGGTTTCAAAAGCCTGGGTATCCAGTGAAAAGTCCGCATTTAATTCAAAAAACATAACAGATGCCCCGGCAACTTGGGCTGTCAAGCGGAAATTGTCATAGCTTGGCCAAAGAATTAGAGCTGGATCCCCCACTGTAATATAAAGCTTAGAGATATATTCATGTAAGGAATCCGAACTGGCAAAATATTGAATATTTTCCTTAGGAAGGTTTATGTATTTAGCCAAAAGTTCATGCAGTTCGGGATTATAGGTGGCCGGATATAAGTTTAAAAAATCAGTATCAAGAAGGCGTTTTAACCGTTTTTTAACGAGGGGGGATAATTCATACGTTGCTTCATTCCAGTCCAATTTAAGGATATTTTTGCGTTCTTCGGGTTTAACAGTCCAAATTTTATGAGAGGCTACTTTATAAGGTCTAAAATTCCGTAAATATTTATTGATATAGCTCATAGGATATTATCTCTTTTTAGTTAATAAGTTGGGAAGAATTAATTTTTCTCCATAGTATTTATCATATTTTTCAGGGACAAAAATGTCAAATCCGCTTCCGTGGTAAAGGGTAATTTCTCCATAATAAAGTTTTCCGTCTACATCATAAAAATCCACCCTTACGTACGGAAATAATTTGGCGATTTCCTGTCCAATCTCAAGCATTTTAGGAAGAGAAGCCGGTTTGGGAATTTCGGGCCCCGGGATATGCTTGTTAGATTTTGAAGGCGTCGTCCACATAAAATTCAAGGCTATCCAGTCGGGATTATAAATAGTACGGTAATTTTTACCTTCTCTATCTATGGAACAATATACAAATTCCAGTTTTCCATTTATAAAGTGGAGCTTGTAGTCATTGGGGATTTTTCCGTTTGCTGTTAGTAATAGTTTCTCTACCATAATTCTGGGGCGAATATTCTTATACTGCCATTCTTGGCTCATATAATAATAATTGGTTTGTAACCATTGTTTACATGCTTGTTGGATAAAAGGCCAATCGGCAGTATTTTTGTCGCGTAGGATGTAATAGGAACCAGAACCATTGTTGGCTTTAATAATACAGGGGATATTAGGAATATTTTCAGGGGTAACTTGCCGGTAGTCTGTGGTAGTGTATAGTAGCTCAACTAAATAATTGCTGCCAAACCTTTGCGCCAACCATTGCCGGACGGCATATTTATCTGCTAGCACGGTATGAAAGTCCTGATGGTTATATAATTTTAACCATTGGATTTTTTCATTTAATGTGACAGGCTCTGTAAGGTTTAGTTTCCGTTTAAAAACTTTTCTAAATTTGATTTCGGTTATTTTTTTGTCTTGTAGGATGAGCCAAATTGTTTTTATTGTGAATTGTTTTAGATAAAACACCCATGCTTTTTGCTTATGGAAGGTTTTTTGGAAACAGGTAATCATTTTTGACATATCAATACCTCTAACTTGTTTTTACGGGCCCAGGCAGGAGGGGTGGTACAAACCACAATCCCTTTATCACAATATTTGAAAAGCGGCAGATCTGTAATAGAATCAGAATAAAATATAGTTTCACTGTTTGCCAGTAAGGGTTCCCCTAATTGTTTAATTACCATGGGAAGTTTTTGGTTCCGAATACAATCTTTCCCACTGAAATGTCCGGTAAAAATATCGTGTTTATATTTTAGGGAAGTACAAACTAAATAATCAATTTTAAAATGATTTTTTACGTAGGATAAGTAGGTATCATAGCCCCCGCTTGCAATACAAATACGGCAGCCGTTTTTTTGACATTTGAGCAATTCTTGGATAGTTTCAGGTATATATCTAAGAGAGATGATTTCTTTAAAAAAACTTTCACCCAATTTTTCCAATTCTTTTTTGGATAATCCTTTTAATTGGGCCAATAACAAACGTTTATTGAGGTAGCTATACGGATCAAACCTTTGTAAAATATGCATGAGTTTTGTTTTAAGCAGAAATATTCTAAACCCTTCAATAAGGGTACGGCGGGCAGTTTGGGGAGAGCGGGCTTTTACATAGTTGACGAATGCATCTGCGGATTGGAAATTTACAAGTGTGTTGCAAAAATCAAAAATTACTATTTTGTTTTTTTTCATACTGTTCTTAGGATACTGCTTACCAAAGCTGCCGTATGGGAGCGCAGGTCACAACCCCCATACCGGATTTGGGGCCATTCATAGCTGGGAAATCAAACAAAGCTAAGATTGGGGAACCAAAGAAGAACCCCGGTGGAGAGTTTTATTTGAGCTTTATTTTGCTCATCATGTCGTACATAATGATGCTCGCCGCGGCACTCGCATTCAAGCTGTCCACCCCGCCCAGTTGCTTTTGTTCAATAGATACAATTTCGTCGCAATTCTCGGCAGTTTTTTCGCGGATGCCAAACCCTTCCGAGCCAATCACTAACACCGCCGGCGAATTATACTGCACCTTGTGAATCGGTTTGCCGGCCATATCCGCGCCGTAAATCCAAAATCCCTCTTCTTTAAGGTCCGCAATCGCTGCGGACAAATTAGCTACTTCTACCAAATTTACGTTTTCAATGGCGCCGCACGCCACTTTATAGACGGCGGGCGTAATGCCCACGGTGCGGCGGTTGGGCAAAATAATCGTGGAAAAGCCTAAACACGCGGCACTGCGGATAATGGCACCCAAATTTTGCGGGTCGGTCATTTCGTCCACAGCCAACCACAGCTCGTCTTTCTTACCGTCGGCCTCGTAAATGGCGGTGGAAAGTTTCATCAGTTTTACCGGTTGCACTTTGGCCAAAATGCCTTGGTGGTTGGCGCCGCCGGTTAGCCGGTCCAAGACTTTATTTTCAATGCGGTCAATGCGCACGTTGGTGCGTTTGGCCAGGCGGATGATTTCTTCCACCAGGCGGTGCCCGGCTTTACTGTCGGACACGTAGAGCTGGGTTACGTTGCGCTTTTTGCTTTTAAGCGCTTCCATTACCGGGTGGATGCCGTAAATAATGTCTTGGTTGTCTTGCATAGAAACTCCTTTGGGCAGATTAGCCGATTTGGGCCGAGCCGAAACTCATCCCCACCTCTAAGGCCGCTTTTACTTCGGCCCCGTGCGGGTCCACGCGTTTTAAGTGGGCGATAGCGTCGGCAATTTTTACCTCGGCCATGGCAAAGCTCTTAAACGAAGCCATGTAGCCGAATTTGCCTTCCAGCACCATGTCCAGCGCTTTGGCGCCGTATAAGGTGGAAAGCCAGCGGTCAAACGCGGTGGGCGTGCCGCCGCGTTGGGTGTGGCCTAAAACGCACGCGCGCGATTCAATGCCGGTGCGCTGTTCAATCATATCGCTTAGTTTGTATGCAATACCGCCCAGGCGGATAGCATCGGTGCTGCCGGCCACAGTGCGGGCGATAGCCTGTTCGCCTTTTTCGTTTTGGGCGCCTTCGGCCGCTACTACAATGCTAAACGTTTTGCCGCGGCGTTTGCGGTCTAGAATATAATTTACAATTACGTCGTCGTTGTACGGAATTTCGGGGATGAGCACAATGTCGCCCCCGCCCGCCAGTGCCGAGCGCAAAGCAATCCACCCCGCATAGCGGCCCATGGTTTCCACAATCATCACGCGGTGGTGCGACTGCGCCGTGGTGTGCAAGCGGTCAATGGCCTCGGTAGCAATATGCAGGGCTGAGTCAAAGCCGAAGGTTTGGTCGGTGGCGTCCAAGTCGTTATCAATGGTTTTGGGGACGGCTACAATCGGTAACCCCAACTCTACAAACTGTTGGGACATGTGCAGTGTGCCATCGCCGCCGATGGTAATTAAGGCGTCCAGTTCGCGCTCTTTAAAATGGTGCAGGGCCACGGACGAAACGTCGCGCGGGTTGTCGGGTGTGCCGAACGGAGCCAAGGTGTATTTAAACGGGTTGGCAATGTTGCTGGTGCCTAAAATTGTGCCGCCTAAGGTTAAAATGCCCGAAACGGTTTCGTTGGTTAGTTTGAAAATGTCGTTACGCACCAAGCCGTCAAAGCCGTTGCGCACGCCAAACACTTCAATGTTGTGGCCGAGTGCGTTTTTAGCTACTGCGCGCACGACAGCGTTTAAGCCGGGGCAATCGCCGCCGGCGGTTAAAATTCCAATGCGTTTGAGGGTCATTTTTGCTCTCCGGGTTTATAGCGGTACACTACCTTGCGCGTGGCGCGGTCCCGCAGGGTTTTGACGCGAAATACCACGCTGTCAATTACCCATTTAGGCGTAGAAGCACCCGCTGTAATAAAAATGTTTTTTGCTTCTGTTACTTGTTTTTCGTCCAGCTCGTCTTCCGTTTCCACGTGTTGTACGTGCGGGCAGAGCCCTTGGCACAGCTGCGCCAGGCGCACCGTGTTGGCGCTGTGTTTACCGCCTACTACAATCACCAACTCCGCATTTTTAGCCTGTTCCATGGTTTCTTTTTGGCGGTCTTTGGTAGGCTGGCAAATGGTGTTGGAAATTTCGCACACGTCGGCGTGTTTTTTGATTTCTTCGGCAATTTCAAAAAACGTGCTTTCTTGTTGGGTCGTTTGGCTGACGACGTTTACCTTTTCAAAATGCGGCAAGGCTTTAGCTTCCGCCAAATTGGATACCACGTCGCAGCGGCCTTGCGTGTAGCCGATTAGCCCGATCACCTCGGCATGTTCTTTGTCGCCCACAATCACGGTGTGATACTCCTGCACGGCATACTTGGCAATGATGTTTTGCGCGTGTTTGACAAGCGGGCACGTGGCGTCCACAAACGGGATTTCACAGCTTTCAATTTGGCGTTGCAAATCGGGCGTGATGCCGTGGGCACGGATGACCAACACGCCGCGCTTATCCACGGCTTCTTCGGGCGTGTTAATGGCCTGGATTTTGCGCATTTCCAGCATAGCCGTTACCTGCTTGTTGTGAATCAGCGGCCCCAACGTATAGATGGGCCGTTTGCGGGCGTTCTCCAGTGCGATTACTTGGTCAATAGCGTGCTTGACGCCGGGGCAAAAGCCGGCGGATTTGGCAACGATGATATCGGGTTTTCTCATAGATACATTATACCTTTTCTATTGAGTTCGGTGTAATTTCTTCCTAATTTACGTTATTTCGTTTTTACGTAAACGGCGGGCGCGATGAAACTTTGTACCCCGGCAACAATTTTCTAAATTCTGCCCATTTTGCCGTGACTTGGGCCTTACGTACTTGCCGCGCTACGCGCGGTCCGGTTGACGTACGCTACGGCCCAACTTTTCCCGTCAAACTGAGCTAGAATTTAAAAAATCAGCCTGCTATAAGTTTTTCCCTACGCTTGGGGAAAAAGGACTCGCTCTACAGAAGGGGAAGTTGCCGCTTTATTCCTCGGTACGCTAACAATACTAGCATATTTTGCAAACTTTGTCAAGCCCTAAAAGGACCTAGGCCCCGTGCCCGGGCTCCCCATTTGCGCGCCGTACATTTGGCAACGGGCCCGTTTTATGATAATTCCGCGCGGGAGAATACGAAAGAAAAGTTGTCAACTAAACGCGCGGGCAAAGCCTGTCCGGCTCGGACTCTCTTTCTTTTCCTGTCTCCCGCTAAGGGAGACAGTAAGAGAGATATATTTAATTCTTGTTTTTGTTTTGTTTCTTGTTTTATATTCTTGTTTTGATTGGCATTGCCGGTGCGGCAATGCCACAGCTTGGACGTAATTTTGTTTTTTTGTGGATTATTTTACAGGCCTCTCGCGGGTGCTTGCTTTTAAAAAACTTGGCGCGTTTTTTGGGTAAATTTGAAACACGAAAAGGGGGGAATCCTGCAACGTACCGGCTTCTCTAACAGGTGCGGCGCAAAAAGGACAACTAATACCCTTTGGTGCCGGCTAAACTCTCGTCGTTATCTACCCAGTCTTGCACGTCAATTTCGCGGAACTCGGTAGCGGTGTCGCGCACAATTACTTTTTTAATCCCGGCGTTGATAATCATGCGTTTGCACATGGAGCAGGAATTGGAATTTTTAATAAACTCGCCGGTGCTTACTTCGCGCCCGGATAAATACAATGTGGCGTCCATCATTTTATCGCGCGAGGCGCTGATAATGGCGTTAGCCTCGGCATGGACACTGCGGCACAGCTCGTAGCGCTCGCCGCGGGGGATGTTTAGCTGTTGGCGGATGCAGGTGCCTAAATCACAGCAGTTTTTGCGCCCGCGCGGAGCCCCTACATAGCCCGTGGAAATGACTTCGTCATTTTTGACAATCACGGCCCCGTAACGGCGGCGCAAGCACGTGCCGCGTTGGGAAACAATGTCGGCTAAATCCAAATAATAGTTAATTTTATCTTTGCGGGCCATGGTGCACTCCTTGTAAATTGTTTTTTTCATTATAGCAAAAAAGTAATTATTTTTTTAACTTGCCACGTGCTGCCAAAACGGTATAATAATAGTATGAAGAAAATCATTCTGCTACTTATGTTGGGGTGTCCGCTCGGTGTTGCGGCTGAAACGGTGCACCGCATTACGGCGGAAACGACGCGTATGGCGCCGCAAACACTGCTCAAACGTTTCCACCTCAAAGAAGGCGAAGAATTTACCGAGAAAGCATACGAAAAAGCCCAAGCCGATTTACACAAACTGCGCGTATTTAAGACGCTGGAATTTATTGAAGAAAAACGTAAACACGGCGTGGATATCCACATCAAAGCCGACGACCGCAGCTATGTGTTCCCCATGGCCTTTGCCCTAAGCGGCAAAAAGCGTTCCGTGGGGGTTTCGCTGGCCAGCGGCAACCTGCTAAAACAGGGCGAAACGGCCATGTTGTTTGCCGGGCGCAGCCGCGACGGGTTTGCCACGCACGGAGGGTTGGTGCTGGGGGATGATTCGTTTTTTGTCAGTTATTCGCACATTGATTTTGAGCAAAGCTTTTACAGCAACGGCTGGGTCAGCATCCCGGATTTATTCTCGGCGGCTGACGACAAGGGCCACTACGATAATTTTTTATTAGGCACGGTAAAAGGCAAGCAAGATGATTTTTCCTTTACCTACCGCCGCCGGTTTTCCAGCGTGTGGAGTGTGTTTATTACCCCGCAATATGAATACTACCGCTACCAAAACGGGGTGCTGGACACTGGCAACCACTCGCAGGTGTCGTTCGGTTTTCAGTATGCCGACGATATCCGCCCGGATATGAATATGGGGGCGCTCTCGGGCATTGGCCTGTCGGACAAAGCCCACGCACTACGGGACTTGCCCCGCGTCCGCACCGGCAAATTGGCCCAAGTTTCTTACACCGCGGGCGGCCGTTGGAGCGGGAGCGATTACGATATCCAAAAGCTGTCTTTGGGCGGCGGATACATGTGGGAATTTAGGGACCGCAACTTGCTGGCCGTGTTTGTCAAAGCCCAGCGCGCGTTTGACGTGCCGTTTAGCAATTTGATTAGTTCCGGCAGCCTACTCTTTGGCATGGGGATTTACGACCGCGAACAACGCGGCAAAGGCGGCGTATCGGCCGGCATCAGTTTTACGTATTTTATTTTGCGCAACAACCTGGGGCTACTGAGCTTGATGCCGTTTTTTGAGCAAGCCTATATTACTTCGGGCGGGAACTCGTATCAGCCGCATGCCGGGGTAGGCGGCACGCTGACGTACCGCTTTTGGCGTTTCCCGCTGCCTATTGGGCTCAATTATACGCACAACGTTAACGACGGGTCCCATCACTTTGGGCTCAAAGTGGGGGGGCATTTCTAATCAATTTTTGTGCTTGCCAAACGGTGTTCCACCTGGTATAGTAATAGTCCAACTAAAAACCAGGAGGTTGTTTATGGGAATGAAAGCACAAGAATTAGTAAAACGCGCGGGCATTGATTTGAACGCGCTAGTCAAAGAGCTTAACAGCGCCTATTGCGACGAGTGGTTGGCCTATTACCAATACTGGATTGGCGCCAAAGTGGCCGAAGGCAAGATGTTTAAAGTCATCGCAGCCGAACTGGCGGAACACGCCGGGGAAGAACTGGAACATGCCGAAAAATTGGCTAAACGCATTTTGGAGTTGGGCGGCACACCGGCCATTTCGCCGGATTTGTGGCTCAAAGAAAGTACGTGCGGCTATTTAGCCCCCACCCACCCGGACGCTATGCACCTGCTTGAGCAAAATATCCAGGGCGAACGCTGCGCGATAGAGGTATATCAAAAACTCTTGGAAAGGGTAGCGGGCAAAGACCCGGTAACCGAACACCTCGTGCGCGAAATTTTAGAGGATGAACTGGAGCACGAGCAAGACTTGGAAGATTTGCACAACTCGTGCAACTGGAATACAAAATCTTGTTCCTGTGTGAAATAACAAAAAGGGGAAACCTGCGGGGCCGCCTGTCCGGGCGGCCTTTTTGCGGGGGGAAGTCTGGCGGCGGGGCCTATAATCTTTGTAAAATATATAAAAGAGCAATCAGGAGAACACATGGCTAATACGGTTTTAATTACGGGGGCGGGCGGCTTTATCGGGCACCATATCGTGCGCGAATTTGCCAAACATCATTGGACGGTGTATGCGCTCATCCACCGCCAACTGCCCGAAGAACTGAAACAACTGCCTAACGTGCACATCATTAAAGGCAGTGTTACATCCCCGGAGATTATTTCCCAAATTACCGCCGCTATGGGCGGACGGCCCGAAGTAGTGGTGCATGCGGCCGGGTTAGCGGCCGACGTGGGGCCGGACCGTATTTACAAAGCCCTTAACTTTGAAAGTGTTAAAACGGTTGCCGCGTTGCCTACCCGCAAATTGATTTATCTTTCTACTTCCGACGTGTACGGCATTAAAGATTTCCACGGGGAGGACGAAGATACCCTGCCTTTTGAAACGCGCCTGTTAAGCCCGTATCCTAAATATAAGATAGAAAGCGAAAAATGGCTGCGTGCCAACTTGCCGCCGGAGCGGTATGTCATTTTACGCCCGGCCGCGGTGTATGGGGAAGGGGACCAAAGCATTAGTAACCGGATTGTCAAATTTTTGTCTGTTTCGCCCGTAATTGTACATTTCGGTAAGTGGAAAGGCCGGAACCGTTGGCCGGCCGCGGCCGTGGAAAAAGTGGCGCAAGTGGCGTATGTGGCGGCCTGCTGTAGCGATTTTGACGGTAAAGCCATTAACATCATAGACCCGGAATATACCACCATGGAAGCATTTTACCGCAACATAGTGGCCGAGCACTTCCCGGGGAAAAATTTTCGCTCTATTACGCTCCCGTTTTGGATAGGCAAACTGCTGGGGCGTATTTCCACCACGCTCTCCAATTTGTTGGGCCGCACCGAGCAGGTATTTGACCCGTCTTTTTATGCGGTGCATCATGTAGCCAGTAATTTGGATTTTAGCTGTGCCCGCCAGCAAAAAGCCCTTGAAATCTACAAAAAATTAGGCCTAATGGGCAAAAATTATAAACAATAACGCGTAAAAATAAAGCGCCCCGTTTGGGTTTAACCCTGACGGGGCGCTTTGTTGTAAATCAAACACTAAAATACGGCGTGTGTAGTTTGGGAGAATGCAATGAAATAAAGGGTCTAATAGAACTTTTTGTTGGTGACAAGGTCTAAAATAAGCAAAGGATAACCCCATGAAGGGACGTTGTAAAATGAGGATTATCCCTGAACTTGTTTCAGGGTCTTCGACGCTGGTAGTGGCTTTTAACGGCCTGCGTGGAAGATGCCGAAACAAGTTCGGCAATAATTTTTATAGATGTATTTTTGTCTAAAAATAGTTCAAA
>JAZUSP010000031.1:0-136079 GCA_045606805.1 Elusimicrobiaceae bacterium
GAACTTGTTTCAGGGTCTTCGACGCTGGTAGTGGCTTTTAACGGCCTGCGTGGAAGATGCCGAAACAAGTTCGGCAATAATTTTTATAGATGTATTTTTGTCTAAAAATAGTTCAAAATCATTTCTAAGACGGTATTACCAACAAAAAGTTCCATTAGGGCCGTTTTTGAGTTCGGCTTTGTTAAAAAAGTTTGTCAATGAAACCATTGCCCGCACTTTTTTGCCGCGCCTCACCATACAAAAACGGCTAAACGCAAAGAGCAATTAGAACTTTTTGCCAACCCTAAATACTGTCGGTACGCGCGCGATAGCGCGGAGGTATCCGACCGAGTGAGTAACAACGAAATGGGGCAAATTAGGAAGAAATTACCAATTTTTATGGCGCCAGTAGAGCATGACTAGCCACACCAGCATTAAACACACACCCATCAGCATCCAAAACGCTTGCGGATGCTGTGCCATGGGCAGTGCCACGTTCATCCCGTACGCGCTAACAACAAGCGTGGGCACCATCATCCAAATGGTCACTACGTTTAATTTTTTCATCAGCTGGTTTAAGTTATTATTAACGATAGACGCGCGCGCATCTAACAACTGGGCCAAAATGTTGGAATAAATATCGGCCTGCGTTTTGCATTGGCGGTTTTCTACGATAATATCATCCAGCATTTCCACATCTTTTTCATCCAACCCAATGCGGCCCGCAAGCGCGCGTGTTTTTTCAAATACAAAGCCGTTGGAGGTAATAGCCTCGGCGTAATACACCAAACTTTTTACGAGGCTAAACAAATTAAGCAAGTAGCGGTTATCCATAGAATCGGTAATTTTATCTTCAATCTCTTCCGAAATCATGTGGATAATGCGCAAGTGCTCTACATAGTGCGAAATGGAATTGTAAATCAGTTTTAAAAATACGTCTTTAATAGAACTTACACTTTGAAAACGCTTGCCCACAAACAGCGGTATATCTTCGGCCAGTACAATGACGAGTTTATCCTTAAATAAAAACATGCCGACAGACGCTACCTTAAATTCCAGTTGGTCCTTGCCGGAATAATTTTTGGGGCGTTTGTAAATAAGAACCGTATGTTTAGGCTCAAACTCCAAACGCGGCAGTTCATCCGGGTCCAGCGCACAGGCCAAGGTATGTTCGTCAATTTGGTATTGTTCAATTAAAAAGCGTTGTTCATCGGCCGTCGGGTTGGTGTAAACGTACACTTGCGCTTTTTTGCCGTCGGTTTCCACTAACTTATGGTCTTTGATGTGATATTCTTTGAGCATACCGTTCCTCTCCCTTACATAATACCCTATTTGTGCGCAAAGCGCAACTCGTCAGCGAGGTGGGCACGCGTTTCACTAAACACCACGTCGCGCAGTAACCATAGCGATAAAATATTGGGGATACACATCACCGCAATGGCCGTATCAGCCAGTTCCCACACCAGTTTAGGTTGTAAAAATCCGCCAATGCACATCACACACAGCCACGCCACATACACCCATTTTTCTACGTTTACACCGACGAAAAACTCCACCGATTTGGCTGTGTAATAACTCCACCCAACAAGCGTGCTAAACGCAAATAACGAGAGTGACATTAAGAGTAAATACGACCCGGCCGGCAAACTGGCAAACGCATTTTGCGCAAGTTCTGCCCCAAATAAAGTGCCGCTTTGCCAATCGCCCGCAATGACGACCGTCACGCCGGAAAGCAAACATAATACGAGCGTATCCCAAAATACCGTGGTGGCCGACACAAGCCCTTGCCGCACCGAGTTGGGCGTTTGCGCGGCGGCGGCAGCAATCGCGCCCGAACCGCTCCCCGCTTCGTTAGAAAGCACCCCGCGGGCCACGCCATAACGCACGGCCTCACGCACGGTTACACCAATGGCACCGCCCACAACGGCGGTACCGCTAAAAGCACTTTTAAAAATGCACGCAATCGCCCACGGTACTTTATCAATATGCAAGGCAATAATTACCAAACAAAGCACTATATAAAGGATGGCCATAACCGGCACGAGGTATTTGCAGACAGACGCAATTTTTTTAACGCCACCCAAAATGACAGCTGCCGTTAAAATAATAAGGAGTGCCGTCGTCAGTGCAGCCGGCGCGTTAAAAACCGAATGATAAATGGCGGCTAGAGAATTAGTTTGAATGAGCGCATCGGCAAAGCCCATCAGCGCGGTAGCCACCGCAAACACCACGGCCCATTTTTTAAAGTTAAGCCCATTTTTAAGCACATACATGGGGCCGCCCACATATTCGCCCTTGGCATTTTTTTCGCGGTATTTGACGGCGAGGACGGACTCGGCATATTTGGTGGCCATGGCAAAAAACGCGCACAGCATCATCCAAAATAACGCCCCCGGCCCGCCGGTGGAAACCGCCGCGGCCACGCCTACAATGTTGCCCGTACCCACCATGGCGGCCAGTGCCACCACAAGCGCGCCGAAACTGCTAATCACGCCCGCACTGTGCGATTCTTTTAAGGAAAGTTTTATAGCTTGATGCAAATGGCGTTGGAAAAACCGTAATTTAACCGTAAAATAAATGCTGATGCCCACAATGAGTAGCATCATAGGCACGCCCCAAATAAAAGCGTTGAACTTAACAATTATGTCTGTAAACCAAGCCATTTTGATTTCCTTTTTGCTAGAATATATATAATAATTTTACAAAAATATGAAGATCTTATTCCCAAAAAATAAAAAACCCGCATTGCCGGGTATTTTTTCGGCCGCTAATTACGCAAAACACGTGGCCGCCGGGCTTAAATTGCCGCGCAAAGCAATTATTTGCCCCATTACGGCTTTAACCAAATATGTCACTTCGCACAGTAAGTGGAAAAAATACACGTGCGAAATGGATATTTATGTGCTGGAAAATACCGATATTTGCTACGTAACTAACTTTGGGTACGGCGCACCGGCCATGGCCATGAAACTGGAAGTGCTCATTGCCCTGGGCGTGAAAGAGTTTGTGTTTATCGGCCTGGCGGGCAGTTTGCAAGAAGAAGTGCAACCCGGCGACATTTGCGTATGTGATGAGGCCTTATGTGACGATGGCACTTCGCCCTGTTACGTGACTACCGAAACAGCGAAACCCAATAAAACCTTGCTGGGGCAACTTATCAAAGCGCTCAAAGCGGACAAACAAAACTTTCATATCGGGCGCAACTGGACCACAGACGCCATTTTCCGTGAAACCAAGGCCGAAATTAAGCACTATCAAAAGCACCATGTGCTAAGTGTGGAAATGGAAACGGCCGCGTTTTACGCCGTGTGCCAAAAGCGTAAAGCGCGCGGCGTGGCGGCGTATGGCATTAGCGACAAACTCTACGAGTACAAATGGGAAACCCACTTTGGCGAGCGCCCCATTTACCGCACGATGGAACTTATTTTTGAGGCTGCCAAAAAGGCACTGAAATAAAAACAAATTAGGAACGTTAAAAAAGGCTGGTAAAAACCAGCCTTTTTAGTTTGTACAAACGGAAGAGAGCTGTACAAACTGACAAAACGCAATAATTTCAAACGAATTTTGCACAGTTCTAGGCGCATGCCGACGCAGCGTACGTCACTAAGCGGCCCAAAGGGCCGCAAGTACGTAAGGAGGCTCGCAACAACGAAATGTGCAAAATTAGGCAGAAATTATGTTAGAATAGAAGAGTAGGACAAGACAATTTTTACCTGTTTTTGGAACCGTTTAAGAAACGGATCACTTGCAAAAGTGCATCTCTACTCCAAGAATAGCCGATTATAGGCACAAGAGAGCGGACCTTCGAAACCCGCTTTCTTGTGCCGAGCGTTTATTGTGTAAACAATAAGCCACGGCTGTTACTATTGGATTAGTAGAGATGATCCGGCGGTAAGGGCCGTTTTCGTTGGGTTTCATAAGCAGAAAATTGAAAATAAAAATAAAAGAGGAAACACTTATGAAAAACAACAAAACATATCAAACAGTCATCCTGAACTTGATTCAGGATCTTCAACGCTTGCCGTTTCAATGCAAAAGCAACAGCAACAACCTGCGTGGAAGATTCCAAATCAAGTTTGGAATGACGTCTTTATATAATAACCGCGGCTTTACGCTCATTGAGCTGCTCGTTGTGGTGCTGATTATCGGTATTTTAGCCGCAGTGGCGATGTCTCAGTATAAAATGGCTGTAGAAAAATCGCGCGCTACAGAAGCATTGTCTGTATTAAAAACTATAGCCCAAGCACAGGAAGTATATTTTTTATCCAATTCCACATACACTAATTCATTTGCAGATTTGGACATAACTCCTCCCACAAGCAATTATTTTGATTACGCTTTACGCTCCGCTTCTTCTTCTGCAACAGAAAAAAAAGGGAAATACGTAATCGGATTTCGCTACACTCACCGAGATTTACAAGATGCTCCATATACCGTTGTTTGTGGTGCACCCCATGGGAGTAATATAGATACTGTTAACTACGCAAAAAAAATCTGCCAACTTTTAGGGGCTAATACAAGCAAGCACGAAGGCAGCCGATTATGGCCAATTGTGGAATAGTTATATTTTAAAATCACAGCGGGCCGTACAAAGATAGTTCGCCGGTAATTTCAAACTAATTTGGCGCAAGACTAGGCGGGCAACTGCGCAGCGTACGTCTGCAAGACAACGCGTCAGCGTTGCAGGTACGTAAGCAGTTGCACAACAACGGCTTGCACCAAATCAGGAAGAAATTACAGAAATAGAAACTGTGGAAAACTTAATAATGAGTCTGTTCCAGTTTGTCGTCCGCATCCGGCTCAATCACACTGAGCCGCTCCCAAAATTCTTTGACGGATTGGATACGTTCTTTGGGGTCTTCTTTCAGCGCGTCGGACAGCACAGCGTCCACCGCGGTGGGAATGTGCGGCGCTAGTTTAGAGGCCGGCACAATTTGCTTTTTGGCAATATCAAAACCTTTGACCGTCCACGGCACTTGCCCCACTAACGCTTCATATACACACAGCGCCAATGAATATACGTCCGACTGTTTACGCATAAAGCCGCGCTGTTGTTCGGGCGCCATATAGGCAGGCGTACCCGCTACCGTACGGGCCCCGGTTTGGTTGTCTATTTTTTTGGCCACGCCAAAGTCCATGACTTTGGCTTGGTTGTTTTCCAAAATCATAATGTTGCCGGGCTTTAAGTCACAGTGCACAATATCCTGTGCGTGAGCATATTGCAATGCCTCGCACACGTTTTTAAAGAGTTGTTTAACCAGTGAGAACGGCAACCGCCCGTCAATATCCAAACGGGTTTCTAAGGTTTGGCCGTCCACATATTCAAACACCAAGTAAAGCGAACTTTCGGTTTCAATAACGGTGTAAATTTCCACAATGCACGGGTGACGCAGAAGGGCCACCATGCGCGCTTCGGACAAAAATTGCTCGCGCACGTAGGCGCTGCGCACCAACTCGGGCCGCACGCGTTTAATGGCCACTTTGCGTTTAAGAGCTTTGTCGTACGCTTCGTACACTTTACCCATACCGCCTTCGCCAATTTGGCGGATAAAATCATACTGGTCTTTGATTTGGGATTCTTTGCGCGAATAGGTCTTACTGCGGCGGCGGAACAAATCCTCGTAGCGGAAATACACAAAAATACACACCGCCAGCAAAATAATCCCTATATACATAATCACCCAGCGCGGAATGCCTTGTGATTCGGTCTTGGGTTTGGCACCGCGTTCCTTGGCGGTTTGGCTGTCCAACTCTTTTTTAATGTTTTGCGCCAAGCGTGAAGACGGATTTAATTTAAGGGCCGTATCCACATCCAACCGAGCGCGCTCGTAATTTTTTTGCGTTAAATAGGCTTGTGCGCGCAAAATATAGGCGCGGGAATCCTGCGGGGCTACGGCAATGGCTTGCCCGGCCGAATAGATGACATCATCCGTTTTTTTAAGCCCATCAAACGCAATGGCTAAAAGCAAATAAAAGCGGTCATCCACAAAATTATTGGCAGTCAAGGTGTTGATGCGTTTAATGACTTCATTATATTGTCCGTTACGCAGTTGGCGGCGCAAGGCGGCTACTTCGCTGTCGCGCGCATCTTGCGTAAAGGCACGCGTCTGTGCCGGGTTATTGGATTGGGTTGAAAAGTTCCCCCCTACCAAGAGCGGGGCGGCTTGCTGGGTATTGGCCGCTACCGCAAACGGCCCTAAAAAACAAGCGGTAAGTGTTAAAAAAACAAATTTTTTCATATATTTATTGTAGCACATAAAAAGTGGTTTGTTCGGCCTTTTACAAATTACTATAATAAAAGTATGAAACAACAACCCATTGGCGTGTTTGATTCAGGGATCGGCGGGCTGACCATTTTGCGGGCCTTGCGCCGCGCGTTGCCTCATGAGCACCTGATTTATTTTGGCGATACTGCCAACGTTCCTTACGGCGGCAAATCAAAGGCCGCGGTCACGCGCCTGGCGTTAAATGTGGCTAAATTTTTAGAGAGCAGCGGCGTAAAACTGGTCGTAGTAGCCTGTAACACGGCTTCGGCTCAGGCGTTAGCTGCGCTACGCAAACAGCTTAAAGTGCCGGTGCTAGGCGTCATTGAGCCGGGGGCGCAGGCCGCCGTTTGCGCCACTCAAAACAACAAAATTGCCGTCTTAGGCACGCAAGGCACCGTGGAAAGCCGTGCCTACGTAAAAGCCATTGCCAAACGCCGCAAAAATGCCCAAGTTTTTCAACAGGCCTGCCCGCTGTTTGTGCCGTTGGCCGAAGAAGGGTTTGCCGACAAACCCGCCGCCAAACTCATTGCACAGGAGTATTTAGCGCCTGTAAAAGCCAGCCGGGCCGACACCGTCATTTTAGGTTGTACCCATTACCCGATTTTAAAAAAACTAATCGCCCAAATTATGGGGCCGCGCGTTACGCTTGTGGATTCGGCCGATACCCTGGCCCGCGCCACCCGGCAATTTCTGCACGATAAAAAACTAGCCGCCACCGCCGGGCGCGGACGCGTGAAACTCTACGCCAGCGACGCACCGGAAAAATTTACCCGCTCAGCCCAAAAACTTTTGGGCGAAAAAACCGCTAAAGCTATCCTTAAAAAAGTATGAAAATTTTTACTGACAAACGCTTGCTTACCTGCGGCTTGATTGGCGGCACCCTCTCGCGCCACAGCGGCAACATGCGCGAAGTGGAAAACCAAGAATCCGTCTATAAAAAGCTGGGGTTGGACCCGGCCCACATTTTACACTTTCATCAAACCCATAGTGACACAATTATTTCTGTTTCTTGCGCAAAAGAGGCCCAAACGTGCGCCGCAAACCCTTTGCAAGATGCCGATGCCTGGCTACTTTCCCCCATGCCCGCCGGGTGGGGCGCCGCCATTGTAACGGCCGATTGTGTGCCGCTTTTCTTGTGGGATAACACGGGCACGTACGCGGCACTGGCGCATTGCGGGTGGCGCGGCGTGGTGCAAGGCTTGGCCGGGAAAACCGCGCAAGCTTTACGTCAAAAAGCCCCGCACGCTCCACTAAATGCGTGGTTGGGGCCGCACATTCAAGCGTGTTGTTTTGAGGTGCAAGAAGACGTTGCTAACCGATTCCCCGCAGCTTGCGTTACACGCAAAAACGGTAAAATCTGGGTGGATTTAAACATAGAAATCAAACGCCAACTTACCGCCGCGGGCGTGCCTGCCCCAAATATTCACGCTCCATATTATTGCACGTGCGGAGACAAAGAAAACTTTTTTTCTTGGCGGCGCGACCACCAAAAAAATTTGCTTTTATCTTTCATATATAAACCCTAATAATTTGAAATGTAAATACAGCGCCAAACTGTGCTACAATGTAGATATGGAAAAGATACTGCTGGCGGACGATTCGCATGCGATCCGTTTTTTGGTAAGTGAAATTTTAACCAACGCCGGTTTCACGGTTATTGAGGCCGAAGACGGACAGCAAGCCATCGAAAAAACCTATAAAGAAAACCCGGATTTACTCATCCTGGACTACGAAATGCCGAAAAAAACCGGTTTTGACGTAGTGAAAGAGGTCCGCAGCCGCACCGGGTATTTACACACCCCTATCATCATTTTTACCGCCGTAACCGACAAGTCCACCAAATTGGAAGGCCTAGGGTTGGATATTGACGACTATTTAACCAAACCCGCCGACGAAGACGAAATTGTGGCGCGCGTAAAACTCCTCTTAAAACGCAGCCGCCAAAAAATGGATTCCAACCCACTGACGCACTTGCCGGGCAACCCTTCTATCCAAGCGCGCATTGAGCGCGAAATTGCCTCCAGCCACCCGTTTGCGGTGCTATATTGTGACCTAAACAATTTTAAATCATTTAACGATAAATACGGCTTTGAGGCCGGGGACCGTGTGCTTAAAACAGCGGCCGACATTATTGTAAATGCCGCCAAGCAGGACCCGGGCTCTTTTGTGGGACACATTGGCGGAGATGATTTTATTGCGGTTTGTGCGTTTGACAAGGCCGAACCCATTGCCAAGGAAATTGCCGCCCAAATAGATAAAGTAGCGCCGGGTTTCTATTCGCAAGAAGACCAAGCGCAAGGGTATATGATGTCCACCAACCGCAAAGGAGAAGTGGAAAAGTTCCCGTTCTTGGCCATGGGCATTGGCATTGTGCATAATACTAAAAAACCGCTCACGTCATTTGCGCAAGTTAGCAGCATTGGCAGCGAGCTTAAATGCCTAGCCAAACAGCACGAAAAGGGCAGTTTTTACATGTTAGACCGCCGGGCGTAATGCTAATTGATTTCCCGCAAGCACGCGTTGTAAAACGCGTGTTTTTTATTGTGGAAAAAACACAAGGGAGCCGTACACACGAACTTCGCGATAATTTCAAACTCGCAAGAAGACCGTACAAACCAGCAACCCAGCATAATTTCAAAATAATTTGAGCGCAGTTCTAGGCGCATGCCAACGTAGCGTACGTATTAAGGCGGCGCATTGCGCCGCGAGTACGTAAGGAGGCTCGCAACGACGAAATGCGCCAAATTAGAAAGAAATTATGTTAAAATAGAGGAGTAGTAAAAACACAATTTTTACCTGTTTTTGGAACTGTATGCAGAATACAGGTGTGCAATAGCATTCTAGAAGGCCAAAAGCAGTCGTTTTAGGCACAAGGTGGCAAGAAGTCATGAGCTTGCTGTCTTGTGCCGAGTGTTTGCCGTTATTACGGCAGGCCACGGCTGTTTGTTGTTGGGTTACCTTCTAGAAACTCACGCGGATAGCCGTTTTTGCGTGAGTTTTTCAAAGACAGAAATTACAAAATTGTAAAGGAGAAAGTCTTATGAAAAACGTAAATGTAGTCATTTGTCCCCCTTGTGGGGAAAACGTCGGCTTGCCGACAAAAAGAGGGGCTAATAAAGTAAATCCTATTTTGCCCCTCCTACCCCGCCTTGCGGCGGTACTCCCTCCACAAGGGCGGGAGATAACAGCGCGAGGGTTTACCCTCATTGAGTTGTTAGTCGTCGTCTTGATTATCGGTATTTTAGCCGCGGTGGCGGTACCGCAATATAAACGGGCCGTAGAAAAATCAAAAATAACCCAGGCGATTACATTACTCCAATCATTAGCCCGCGCTCAAAAAGCATATTATTTGGCTAATGGCACCTATGCCACCACCTTTGATCAACTGGACGTAGATATGCCAAGTTGGACGGGAACTCAGAAATGGGCTTCTTCAGCACGAGATACACATTCTAATAAGGATTGGTCTTTACAACTAGTTGAAATTTATGGAAACGCCATTTATATAGGACGCCTTACAGGCCCTTATAAAGGGACGGGATTAGTATATTATCTTAAACGATCAGATACTCAATTTCCTATTAACCAAATAGTTTGTTATGAGCGAAACCAAAACGGTCTAATTTTTAACGGTGACCCCGGAGATTATTGCCAAAAAATTCTAGGCGGTACTAAATATAATGGTTCTTCTACCACCTACACGTTGCCAAACTAAATTCTACTTTCACATTCTAATAGAATTTATTTCAGCAACGCTTGTGCGGCACTAATCAGCTCTTGTAAGTGAGCCTCATTAACAAATGTCTCGGCATACACTTTTAAAATGTTTTCTGTGCCGGACGGGCGCACCAAACACCAGGATTTTTCTAGGTAAATTTTGATGCCGTCCGTGTCGCGCACGCGCATTACTTTTTCGCCCGCCAGTTCCGTAACGGCAGAAAAGTCCGCGGCTTTTAAGGCTTTGACACGTGCTTTGGTGGCGTCGTCGGTGGGAATATCCACGCGCGTATAATACGGCGTGCCGTGCTGGGCCGTCAGTTTAGCATATAAGTCCGCAACATCTCCCTCAGTGGCGGCAATTTCCATGAGTAAACACACCGCAAAAATACCGTCTTTTTCCGTTGTCCACCCGCTGACCGACATGCCTGCACTTTCTTCCCCGGCCAGTACGTATTTCCCGGCGCGCAGCCCGGGCACAAAGTATTTAAAACCAACGTTTACCTCGTCCAAACCCAGCTGATAACCCGCGGCAATGCGGTCCAGTAGCGCGGTAGTTCCTAACGTGCGGCCAACAGCAGTAGCCCCTTTAATTTTTTGGTGGCGCACTAAATAATCGGCCATTACGCACAGTGCATGATTGGGCGAAATCAGCCCCCCTTTAGGCGTAGCGCAGCCAAAGCGGTCCGCGTCCGGGTCACTCGCCCCGGCAAAGTTATATTCGCCGTTTTCCACATATTTAATTAAGGGCGACATGGGGTATTTGGATGATGGGTCCATGCGGATTTTGCCGTCATGGTCAATGGGGATAAAATAAAACGTGGAGTCTTGCTCCGTGCTGACAATATCCAAGTTTTGCAAATTATATTTTTCTTTGATCGCTTTATAGAAAGCTAAGCTGGCCCCTCCTAAGGGGTGCACGGCAAATTTAAGCCCGCACGCGGCAATTTTGGCAAAATCAATATACTTGGCAAGCGCCGTAACATAGGGCGTAACAATATCGGCATTTTGCACAAGACCCTTGGCGCGCGCTTCTTCTAAGGGCATCATTTTAATTTGGTCCGGGTGGGCCATATATTCGTTGGCGTATTTTTCAATTTGCCCCGTTAAATTACTGTCGGCCGGACCGCCGTGCGCGGGGTTGTATTTGAGCCCCATATCCTGCGGCGGGTTGTGGCTGGCCGTGCCATTCAAACACGCGCACACACGCCCGCTTAAAATTTCAAACGAAAACACCGGGGTCGGTACCGGGATGTCCGGGAGCACTACCGTAATCCCGTTAGCCGCCAACACTTGCGCACAAAGTTCCGCCGTCGCGCGGGACATTAACCGCGTATCCCCCCCCACTAATACCGGGCCCGTAATATGATTTTCAAGGTGAATTTGCGCCACAGCTTGCGCAATGGCTTTGGCGTGCAAAGCGCAAAACCCGGCCCCTAATTGGCCGCGGTGGCCCGACGTGCCAAACTTTACCGGAACCGGTTGTTGAGTGGGACTCAAAAATTCTTCACGTAGTTTTTGGACATCAATTTTTTCTTTGGTTAACGTTCCGGCAAGTGGACTAATCATAAAATCTCCTTAAAATATAGACGGGGTTGCAACGGGTGCCTTCTTTTTCTATGATATTATATATCAAATCCTTTTGCAAACGGAGAAATTATGAAAAAATTAGCCTTTTTAGTAGCTACTTTACTGGCCGCGCCGCTGGGTGCTTTTGCCGGCAATATGGGGGATGATTTCCACAACCACTATATCCCGGGTGTTTCCAACTTAAAAGCCTATAACCGCGATTTGAACGGCCTCGTCGGCACCATGGACTTTCACACCGGCAAACCTAAAATGTTCCCCGGTATCAACCTAGGCGCCAGCGTCAGCGTGTTTAAACCATCTTCTTCCAACAACATTTCTACCGATAATTACACCGTGCTCCCGTTTTTAGTAGCCGAAACGAAACTTCCCTACTTGGGACTGGGCGTGGTGGCACGCGGTACAGCTGTAAATGGGTACCGCTCACTCGGCGGCGGGCTTACGTACCAAATGAGCGCGCTTGAATTTTTGAACTTATCTTTCGGCGCATTTTACGATAACGGCCGCACCGATTGGTACCATAACGACCACTATTCCGCCTCGGCCATTGCCTCTACCAGCGTATTATTTCTTACCCCGTACATCGGTGTAGGGTATGACTACGGCAAAATTAAAACCCGCGGTTACGCACACAACGAATCTGCCTCCAACGGCACCCCGCGCGGCATGGTGGGCTTAAACATTAACCCGTTCCCGATTTTCACGGGCTTTATATCGTACACCGTCACTAAAGACAGCCACGGTTTTTCCGGCGGCGTAGGGCTTAGCTTTTAATGAATTATAAAGACGCGCTTAAAGAATTTTTCGGCGAAAATTGTTTGTTTAATGAGCCGATGCACTTGCACACCACCTACCGCACCGGCGGCCCGGCGGAAGTATATGTCTATCCGCAAACGCCCGAGCAGTGGGAGTTTGTGCTTAAACTGGCGCGTGCTGAAAATATCCCACTACGCACGATTGGCTTCGGCTCCAACATTTTAGTAAGCGGGCAAGGCCTTGGCGGCATTACGTGTTCCACCAAAAAAATGAACCGCATTTTAGTAGAGGGCGACACCATTAAAGCCCAAGCCGGAGCTCCCTTAGATAAAGTAGCCGAGCTGGCCTGTAAAGCGGGCCTGGCGGGGATGGAAAAACTCTCCGGTATCCCTGGTAGTGTGGGCGGCGCCGTGTATATGAACGCGGGCGCGTACGGGCAGGAAACGGCCGACTCGTTGGAGTATTTTGATATTATTGATTTGGAAGGCCGCCCGGCTACCTTCTTAAAAAGTGATTTGAAATTTTCGTACCGCAAGGTGGAAGGACTCCCGCCGTGCATTATTTTATCGGCCGGATTTAAGTTAACCCCCGGCAATTTTACGCAACTTTTAGCCGCCCGCAGCCAAGTGCAACATAGCCGCGTGGAGAAACAACCGTTGGAATTTCCGTCGGCCGGGAGTGTATTTAAACGCCCGGTGGGAGATTATGCCTCGCGTTTAATTGACGCGGCAGGCTTGCGCGGGCTGTCCGTAGGCGGGGCCAAAGTATCGGAAAAGCACGCCGGGTTTATCATCAATTTTAATCACGCCACCCCCGAAGATATCAAAACGCTCATGGACCAAGTGCGCCAAAAAGTAAAAGAGCAGTTTGGCGTGGAGTTGGAGCTGGAGCAAATTTTGTGGGGCCGGTTTGACGCGTAAAAATAAAAATTGACGCTCCGTTTTAATTAAGCTATAATATATAGGTAGTTAAGGAGCCGTGGTGTAGCCTGGTTAACACGCTGCCCTGTCAAGGCAGAGACCGCGAGTTCGAATCTCGTCGGCTCCGTATTTTAGTTTTGAGTTTATAGCATATATCCCCGTTAGGATTAACTCCCGACGGGGATTTTTTTGTGCGCCACTTTCAGCATGCGGTTTTTGGTGATTTTTGGGGAATTGTGGTAAAACTTTTGTTTTTATGCTGACCGGGCTAGGTAGGAAGTCGCGCAAATGCAAATTAAAATATGTTATAGTAGGACTATATTCCTACAGGAGAAGAATATGCGTAAACTTTTATTAGTAATTTTTGGACTATTAGGTTTTGTGTTTTTAGTTGGGTTTTTTAGCGCAATATTACTAGGTAGAGACCCTGCATTGATAACGGCTACCAAGTATGGAGAAACTAATAGAGTTTCTCAGCTTATTCAAGAAGGGAATAATCCAGATACCACAGACCGAGATAAATTAACTGCCTTGATGTGGGCAAGTGATAAAGGATACGCAGATATTGTAAATATTTTACTAGCGGCAGGAGCAGATGTAAATGCAGCGGCAAAAGATGGAGTTACTGCTCTTGGATGTGCAAGTAAATCAGGACATTTAGAAATTGTTAAAATACTATTAAATGCTGGTTCTAATATAAATACCAAGAACGAAGAGGGAACCTCTCCACTAATGCTTGCTAGTCAGTTTGGGCATTCAGATATTGTAAAAATATTGCTATCTAAAGGTGCTAATGTAAATGCGCCTGATAACACAAATGATACTTCTTTAATGTGGGCTAGTCTGTTTGGACATTTTGAAATAGTTAAACTGCTAATATCAGCAAATGCTAATGTTAATACGGTAGACATAGATGGGGAAACTGCGCTTATGTGGGCTATTGAAGGAATAAACCTTGAACGCGACGCCCCTCCCGAATTTCTCAAAAGGGCAAATATAAATATGAAAGATAAAAAAAGAAACTATAAAACTGTTGAAATATTATTATCTGCTGGAGCTAATGTAAACGCCAAAGATAAAGACGGTGACACTGTCCTCAAACGCGCTCAAGAAGCTGGAAATGAAGAAATTGTCCAACTTTTAAAATCTTATGGGGCCAAAGAATAAGCACCTTGCTGCCTAAACTACAAGCTCCGTATTTTAGTTTTAAGTTTATAGCATATATCCCCGTTGTGGTTAAAACCCGACGGGGATTTTTTTATGAACGACTTTCAGCATGCGGTTTTTGGTGTGTTTTTGAGAATTGTGCAAAATCTTTTGTTTTTATGCTGACAAGAGTAGGTAGGAAGTCGCGCACTAACGGCGATTTTTCTTCATCCGGGTATATCTTTTTGTCTTTGCGATAATACCCTAGTGGCGGTTTGCCACCCATCCACATACCCTTTTTCTTACTGGCACTGATTTTATCTCTTATGCGCTCTCCGGTTACTTCCCGCTCAAATTGGGCAAATGAAAGTAGCATATTTAATGTGAGCCGCCCCATACTGGTGGTGGTATTAAAGTGTTGCGTGATAGATACAAACGAGGCATTATGCTTATCTAATACTTCTACTATTTTGCTAAAGTCCATTAAACTACGGGTTAAGCGGTCTATTTTGTAAACAACAATAATATCAACAAGGCCGTTTTGCACATCTTGAAGTAGACGTTTTAAAGCCGGGCGTTCCATGTTACCACCAGAATATCCACCGTCATCGTATTCGGCAGATAAAAGTTGCCAATGTTCATGCTTTTGGCTTTTAATGTATGCTTCACATGCTTCCCGCTGGGCTTGCAAACTATTAAACTCTTGTTCTAATCCTTCTTCGGTTGATTTGCGGGTATAGATAGCGCAACGTATTTTCTTATCACTCATTTTTTCACTCCAAAGAATACATTACCGTTCCAGCTCTTGCCTGTTATGGCTTTAGCTACACCGGATAAACTTTTATAAGTTTTGTGCCTATACAAATACCCTTGCGGGATAATCTCTACTTCGTATTTAGCGCCCTGATAGGACCGGAGCATTTTAGAGCCAACTTCAAGAGTAGCTTTGGGGCGTTTATCTGCTCCCTTAGCGGCTTGGGCCACTTCATGAAACAAGCCAAGCAGAGAAATCTTCTCACGCTTGGCTTGTTCATACCATAACAGGTATTTAATAATTAAACTTCGCCCAATTGGCGGTATAGGCCGGCCTATGATTTCGGCCCATTTTAGGCGCAATTCCCGTGCGGTTAATTGTGTGTAATCGGTCATATTTCTCTCCTATACACATTACCGCTTATAACGCCCTAGAAGTCAAGTTAATATTTGATACTTGCTGTCATCGACGAACAAATTTTTAAATTTTGCCCACAAAAATTTATTGTATGGTTTAAAAACGAACACAACGTCTTCGAACTTACATTTCTAATGTTCCAATAATAATGCGTTCTACCATATCAGCGGTGTCGTTAACATTATTTGGTTTTTCTTTCCATAATTTAATATATATCTCCTTTCCGTTGGAATTCGGAGATATATCTTCATGGAACTCCAACATAGGTTGTCGAGGAGAACCGTTATTACATCCACCTCTTGCACCGCACGAGGGTCCTACATGCAAATAATTTTGTAGTTTTACAACTTCGGTAGAAACATTGTCTTTATTTAGAAACTCTACATGGTAGGTAGAGCGATTAGGATCCACATATATATAGGGATAGCCCAAATCACGGGCGTTAAGCCCGTTGAAGGCATAAAATGTGTTATCTTTACGTGTTTGAAAAGGCAAAGCTAAATACATAAGGGTTATTTCTCCACGCAAGTCATCATATGTAATTTTCTGAGGCAACAAATTGGCATCCTCCCGCGTACACCAATTTGCATTTGAAGGAAAAACAAAAGGCATTTCCAACATTACAAGAGCTGTGGGGTTGTTGATGAATCGAGTTTCTTCAGAAAGTCCTTGTGTATAATGCTTACGCGTTTTGGGGTCAGAACAAGCGGTGGCTGCCATCCAGGGTTTTCCGGATACAATTCCTCCAAACACTTCCGAAGAAGGCTCATAATTTTGACGAGCAAAGGGAGAGGAAGCTACTGCTTGTTTGCGTAACTCAAATACCTTTTGTTTGGAAACTCCACTTAATGCAACTAATGGCCGAACTTCAACTGACAAGTCATCTCCCCAGGTAGATTTTTGCAGAGGGACGGATGATTCTTCTTTCTGTACCACCTCTTCAGAATCTTTCGCAGGAGCGAACATTTTGTGAAAACTGTTCAAAGCTGGTTTGAGGGCCAAAAAGCATAAAAATAAACAGATAAGCCCAAGCCCTATCAATATGCTGAGCACCATTTGATTAACACGCATGTATTTCTCCTGAAATGAAAACTAACCTGCTCTGTAAACTCTATTTAGTGATGACCAATTCTTGCGCTTTTCTCATATCAGCTTGCGCTCCGGCTAGATCACCCAAGGCTTGTTTGGCCCGTGCACGGAATTGGTAGGCCTTAGAACGCAGTTTAGGGTTGGTACTTAATTCAATAAACTTCGTATAGTCGGAAATAGCTCCAGTATAATCTTTTAATTCCATTCTGGAAGATCCCCTAGTATAGTAAGCAGGAACAACGGTTGGATCTAATTCCAGTACTCGCGTATCATCCGCAACAGCAGCTCTATATTGTTGCATAGAATTATAACATCCACTACGGTGTGCATATGCTAACACCTCTGTAGGATTTAATTCAATCGCGCGGGTAAAATCTTTGATTGCACCTTTACAATCTTTTAGATCTTCTTTGATAAATCCGCGATTTAAATAAACTTCCGCATCAGCTTCCGGTTCTAATTCAATGGCTTTATTGATATCTGCCAATGCTTCTCTGGGGCGTTTCATCTCGTTTTTTAGTAAGGCACGGGCAAACCAATGACCACCGCCATTAGGTTCCAATTCAATGGCACGGTTTACGTCTTCCTCGGCACCTTGATAGTCGCCCAACTCCATTTTGGCACCGCCACGATAGCTATATAAAAGTGCATAAGTTGGGTTTAGTTTAATACCGCGCGTATAATTAACAACAGCTTCTTGATAATTCCCTTTGTTATATTCAGCTAAACCGGACTCTTTATATCGGTTTGATAAAATCGTACGTATCCCTGTAGAACGGTAAGCAAAAAACCCAATTCCCACTAGTCCTACCACAAAAACAATTATTAAATTTTTCTTCATGTTGTTCTCCTTAACTATACCTTGCCTTATTGTAGCTTATTTATCACGGTTTGGGTCCTTTTATTATATAATGAAACATATACTCTTAAGGAGGATTTCTATGGCTTTAATCGCATTTATAGGCCTAGTTTGGCTTATCGTATTACAAGTAACTGTCAACCGTTTGCAAGAGCAAATTGATGATTTAAAAACTTCAGCAAAAAAATCGCCTGTTTCGGCTGATACTACGCCCGCAACACCAACACAAACGGTCCAACAAACCAAAGAACAACCGGCCTTGGAAAATGCGCACTTTGAAATGCACGAAGTAAAAGAAGCTCCAAAACCGCAAGAGGCCCAACCCGCTAGAGTATATGCAGCAAAGCCCAAAGAACCCGTTAAGCCGCCGGTGGAAATTACAGCGGCTAAGTCGTTCTCGTGGATTGGTGGATTTATGCTTTTCTTGGGGATGGTGTTTGGTATTAAATATGCCGTAGAAAATAGCCTTCTCAGCCCCGCTATGCGCATTACATTAAGCATATTAACGGGCCTTGTCTTGGCATCCGCCGGTTATTTTATTAAAAACCCCAAATACCGTATTACAGCCCATACGCTACTGGGCAGTGGGTTAGCTATTGTGTACGCAGCTATCTTTTGCGCCCATACCTTCTATCATTTCATCGGATTAACACCCGCTTTTATTTTAATGGCAATTACCTCTTTTGCGGCCTTGGGTGCGTCTCTTAAAAAAGATGCTAAATATGTGGGCTATTTAGGGGCTATTATTGCATTTTTGACGCCCATTCTACTGAGTAACGGTGCCGATGCGTGGGTAGCATTTTTCCTCTACGTGTTTTGTATCAATGCCGCCGCGGCTTATGCGGCTGTTAAAAAAGGGTGGAATGGGCTTTTAATTTGCACCTTATCTTTTACGTGGCTTAGTCAAGCGGCCTGGCTGTTCCCCTTAGAAAATTACAAACTCTTGGGAGTAGTAACCTTTTTTTCACTCTATGCAGTAGCCAGCGCTTGGTTGGCACGCCGACATAAAGTCCCTTCTGTCATTTCATACGCGGTAGGCTGGTTTTTAACCGCGGGGTTAGTGCTCATGTTACCGGTTGGAGCGTGGTTGTCTGCCCCGGTAGTGGCTAATTTGCCGTCCGTCGTCGTTTCGTCTTTGGAACTGTTAGGCTACGCATTACTGGTCAACGGGCTTATTTTGGTATGGGCCGGCAAAGATTATATAGCGTATTTCTTTGCACGCATAGCAAAATTATTGTCTTTCCTCATTTTGTGTACCTGGATGATGAACCAATCCTCCCAGTTGCCCCTTTGGCTTACATTAGGGGCTTGTATGCTGTTTGCAGCTTTAAACAGCGGGGTGGAACTGGCCCTGTGCCGCAATGGCAAGAAGCCGGACGGATTTTCCGTGTTTTACCCAATTGCTACTATGCTTGGGCTGCTCGTTCTGTCGCTCTTACCCGGGCAAACGGCTACGCTTGATTTTATCAGCGTGTTTGGTATATTAGGTTTGTTGCTAGCAGGGACTTTAGTGCTAGCCGTACTGGCCGGCATGTTGTGGGTGTCTTTTGTAGCGGTGGGAGTATTATTCCTGTTCCTGTTTATCAGTTTACTGATAGGTACGGGAGGATGCGGCTGTTCCCTCTTAGTTTTACTAAGCGGTTTTATTCCATTATTACTGTGTGCAGGTGTATTTTTTGCCTTGCGCCACGTTGGAAAACTTGCCGGAATTGCCGCAGAAGAAAAGGGCGTGGGAGCCGTAACCGCTTTGACCCCGTTTGTACTGATTTTAACGGTCATCGCCCAATCTGGGCATACACTTTCCGCTAATTGGATACTAGCTACGACCTTTGTGATATGTGTATTAACAGCCCTAGCCGCCCGCATATACAAAACGACCTTTACACTCCCGGCTGCTGCCGTAGGAGCCGGCATGGTACAGCTGGCTTTGTGGGGCCGCTTGGCTTGGGAAAATCCATCCGCATCCATAGGGACGTTATCTCTCTGGGGAACGCTTTTTCTAGCCCTGTTTGTCATAATTCCTTTTGTAAGCAAAGAACATTTTTGGAATAAAATCGGTCCGTGGATTGCCTGTGCGTTAGCCGGGCTTAGCACCTGTTTAATAGAATGTTTGCTTTTGGCTGATTATTGGGATTGCAATCTATTGGGTCTTATCCCGGCCGCGTTACTGGGTATTTATGGCTTATTGTTACGCAGGTTGTGGGAGCAAGCGCAACCAATCAGCATTGGATTTATGAGCGGGGCTGCACTCGTGTTTTTAACCGTTATTTTCCCGCTACAAATTCACGATTATTGGTTATGCGTGGCTTGGGCGGCTGAGGCTGTTTTCTTGGCACGCTTATACAAAGAGTTGCCTTACCGGGGATGGCAAATCGGCACGACGGGGTTGTTGTGTATGGTGTCTGCCTGGCTACTGTTAAGCGGAGATTTCTCCCCATTACCAAACACACCTATTTGGAACTGGTACCTGTGGATATATGGGCTTACCGCCGGGGCATTATTTACAGTTGGTTATTTGTGGGATAAACCAACCGGTTGGAAAAATGCGTTTTACACGTTGGGCGGCTGTATGCTGTTTTGGCTACTGAACATTGAAATTGCCCACTGGTTTAATACGGGGAACTACTTATCCTTTGATTTTACCGGAGAGCTAGCCCAAGCACTTACTTACACGCTAGCTTGGGGCCTGTTTGGATTTTGCACCATCGGTTTGGGACTTCGGTTACAAAAAAGTGTAGTTTCTAAAGTAGGGGCAGGAATTATGCTGCTCACGTTAGCCAAATTTTTTCTATCCGACATTTGGCAGTTGCAAGCACTATACCGCATTTTGGGGCTGTTTGGTTTGGCGGTGTTACTGATTGTAGCCTCGTTTTGGTATCAAAAGAAACAAAAAGTACAGTGATGAATCGTTAATAACTAAAGCCCCCCAAGTTTCAACTCGGGGGCTTTGCTATAAACAATTACTTCAGAATTTCTACCGTTTTTTGATGGCCGCTAATCGGCATTTTTTAATCCACATAAAACAAGGACATCCATGATATTTTTCATATACCCACATACACGGGCAATTCCATTTAAGCCCGTACAAACACATGGCAACAATTACATAGAAAAAATAAAAGAACGCCGGGTGTATATATAATCCCAGTAGCCCAAATACCGTCATCATGCCCGATTTGGAACGGTATGAAAACGCCGTTTTTTCCGGTTTGAGACTATATCCCAAATACAAGTGAATAAATACCAGGCCACCTAAAACAGCCAATGTGATTTGGTGCATCGCCGTAAAATAACATAAAGCAAGTGCTAATACCAACCGTACTGCCACACTCCACCCACCCGACAATGTAACACTCATCATACGTACATTATTTTGGTACAACGCGTAGTCCGGATTTTTTTGCAACAGCCATTGTTCTTCCGCTTTAGCACGACGAACCATCAAGGGCAAAAACAGCCCGCTTACTAGTACTAACGTAAGCGCATTGGCCATTATTAGACTGGCGCACCAACACCAAAGCAAAAGTGAAGCATACATCGGGTGGCGTGCCAGCGCATACGCCCCCGTAGTACGCAAAGGATGATTTTGTTTAATTTCTATTCCATCTGACCATAGGCGTCCGATATTTAGTTTGGCCCACACGTGCCACCCGGTAGCAAACAAAAGCCCGATACTACCCAGTACAAAGAAAAAACAATAGGACACTATTGGTAGGGCTACTTGCCCCCAAGAGCCAATCCAACATGGAAACAACAACAAAACCAACAGCAACATCTCACGCGTAGAAAAAAAGTGGGTGCGTTGTTTTTCCAGTGTTTGGGAAGTGTGGCGGTATTCATAAAATTTCCACACTACCGCCGCTAAAAGAGCTACACCCGTTATATAAACAAGTATAATTCCCGCTAAAAAAAGAGCAGGATTATGAGCATGTTCACTTGCCCGCAACAACCACGTTATCATGCGTGCGCCTCCAAAGAATTAAAATACATACCGGAATAAAAGCAACAGCTAACCACTGATACACCGTTAAATCACCCCATATGCGGGGTTCTATCCGCCAAAATTCAATCACAAAACGCATAATCAGATAGGCAAGCAGATAGATGGGAAATAATAAATCCGGCCGTTGTGTATGCCGATAAAAAAAGTATAAACCGATTGCCATACTAAACTGAAACACACTTTCTACTAATTGTACGGGTATAAAAAGGGTGCCGCCGCAACAACCGTTTAAGTAACAACCGATTTTCCCGAATCCAACTGCCACGGTGAGCGGAATCACAAACCGTCCACCGAAACCGCCTGCGTTTCCACTACATTTTTTGTACAAGTTAATCGCTAAAAACGCCCCCAATAGACCGCCCATTACGCTCTTGCCCTGTATGAGATAGTCGCGCCAGCCATAAGAAAGCCAAATGGGTATTTTGGCTCCCAAAAGGGCCCCGATAAAGGCGCATACATAAATGGGCAAGCGCACCCGCTCAGGCGGGCGTGGCATTTGTAATTTCCACGCCACCACACCCCCGGCAATCAAACCAATAGCAGAACAAATAGCATAAGCCCACATAGTATTACCCTGCAATAGCTGCTATGCCTAAGCAGGTCATAAATAATAAAAAGGGTAATCCAATTACTATTCCCAACAAAATAAGCAACACAATTCCAATCTGTTTTTTAGCAGAATACGGCTTCCCTGCTTCTTCGGTTGGGCCAGATGACAAATTAACTGGCAGTTGTTGCCCTGTTTCCGGGGATGTTTGAGTTGTATTTTCTTCTACCATAGTATTTTTCCTTTTAATGCATTATGTATACAAAACGGAATCACTTTCCCGTGACCGACACTAACACCCGTGCAGCATTTTTGGGCGCGTTGCCAATCAAACGTATCTGCATCCATAAAATTCTTCACAATAATACGCACAATTTTCATATCTTTGTGGGAGGATCCGTTTCCTTGGGCAAACTCCTGTAGTTTTTCTAGCATAAAATTCCCGCCCAGCACGCGCCCGACAAAGCATTTACAGACATTTTTTTTCATATAGTCCAAAATCGTTTTATCAAACGCAATGCGGTTGGAAATTTGCGTTTTGCATTTAGAATAATCTACATAATCGCCCAGGGAATAGACCTTCTCCCCCTGACAAAACAAAAAGCCCAAACTAGTACAATTTTCGTGCGAACACGGCAGCGGAATTAAATCCTTATATTTCATATAGCCACTATTAGCAATCGCCAGCAAAATATCCTCTTGCATAACGGACGGAATTTCCGTTCCTACTGCACTGCCCACTTTAGTTAGACGCTGAAACGTAATGCCGGAAATATTTCTAAAATCCACCGCCAGTTTCAAAATAGCCGGGATTTCTTTTAAATTTCCTTGATAGACGGTAACCGCTAGGCAAACTTTAATGTCGGCCGAGAAAAGCCGAAGCAAAATCTCCCGTTTTTGCGCGAGGAGTTGTTGACCGCGAAGCGTTTGATAAACTTCGTCATCAAAACCATCAAACTGCAAATAAATTTCTACCCGGTCTTTATGTTTTTGGATAAAGTTAAACAGCCCTCTATCGGTTAGCAAATTAAGCCCATTGGTGTTAATTAAAATGCGCCCGATGTCCGCTTGCAATGCCTCTTGCAAAATATCTTTAAATCGCGGATGCAATAAACACTCTCCACCACTGATTTGCAGTACGTCCAAGTGGCCTTGTTCCACGGTAAGTAACGTTTGTAACCGGGCTTTAAATTCATCCACAGAAATATGCTCAGAAGATTTCTTGCCGAAGTAACAGATAGGGCACGCCAAATTACACGCTTCCGTAATTTCAATGAGTCCCGTACAAATATGTTGTTTATGTGCGTCGCACCAACCGCAATCCGGGCCGCAATTACCCTTAAAGGCGGTAACCGCTTGAAAGGCTTTTCCTTCCACATCGTACGTTTTATCAAAAAAGCGCTCGGCATCTTTAGCAACCTGCACGGAGAATGAGCCGTGTTCGGGGCAGTTTTTTTCCAACCACACCTCACTTCCCCGTTGTACCTTTACAGCGGGAATTGTTTTTAAACATACGGGGCATAACGCATTTGTTTCTTGTTTCATAATGAATAATCCTAATTGTTTAATGCCATCTCTTTGAGTTTTACATAATCTACTTTGCCCGTACCCATGAGAGGCATTTCTTCTACCACGCGAATCGTTTTGGGTACGGCCAATTCGCTAAGTCCTTTTTCTTTAAAAGCAGCCAGTAAGGCCCCGCGTTCTGCGGTGGGTTCCGTGGTAAACAGCACGAGTTGCTCACCTTTTTTATCATCGGGGATATTGACAACCGCGTTCATTTTCCCAGGCCACAGTGCATTGATTTCCGTTTCAACAGCCGTTAGCGAAATCATTTCGCCTGCAATTTTGGCAAAGCGTTTGGCGCGGCCTAAGATAAACACAAAGCCGTCTTCATCCACACGCACAATATCGCCGGTATCATACCACCCGTCTTGCGGCGGCTCCAATACACCCGGGTTGCTCTCGCGCAGGTACCCGGCCATGATGTTAGCCCCTTTGACGAGCAGTTTGCCGCCATCTTCCACACCGGGGATCGGTTCCAACTTATATTCAATGCCCGGCAGGAAACGCCCTACGCTGCCGCGCTTAAAGTACATTGGCGTGTCTAATGCCATGACCGGAGATGTTTCCGTGGCTCCATACCCTTCCATAATGCGCAAACCGAACTGATCATAATATTTACGAATGGTGGATTCTTTTAGTTTTTCTGCCCCCACCACCGCTAAACGCACGGAGTAAAAATCATACGGATGCGCCATTTTAGCATACCCGCTGAAGAACGTATCTGTACCGAAAATAATCGTAGCATTGCGGTTATAAATCAGTTCCGGTACAATACGGTAATGCAACGGAGACGGATAGAAAAATACAGGTACACCGCTTAGTAAAGGCAGTAACGTACCTGCCGTTAATCCAAACGAATGGAAAATCGGCATGGCATTAAATACCCGGTCTTTAATTCCCAAGTCTAGCACACTAAGCACTTGTAAGCGGTTGGCTTGGATATTTTCGTGCGTCAGTACCACGCCTTTAGGCGTTCCTTCACTGCCCGACGTAAAAAGCACCACCGCTGGATCTTGCGGGCTCACATTACCGCGCACCATTCTGTAATAACGGCGCGGGAACGAAGCCGCCACCCACCCGACTAATTTATCCCACAGCGTAATCTGCTTTTTGAGGTCTTCCAAATAAACCAGTTTGAGCCCCGCTTGTTTAAGTGCAGCTGCCGTCTCCAAAAGTCCCCCTTGCTCCAAAAATGCTTTAGAAGTAAATACTGTGGAAATTTTAGCCGCTTTGCAGCACGCCAGCATATTTTTTACACCCGTAGAAAAATTGAGCATACACGGAGTAATGTTAAAGGCACGCATCCCGAAGAATGCCACTACACTGGCCGTCATATTAGGAAGTAAGAACCCCGCCATTTCGCCCGGTTTTTGATGTTTGGCAATTTGTTTGCCAAGCACAAAGGCAGCCGTTACAAACTGCCCATATGTAAGCGGCTTGCGGGTAATATCGTTGATAATTCGTTTATTACGGCCGACCAAATCCATGGTATCTAAGAGCGAATCAAACAACGTTTCCTCTATATTGCCGGCGGTATATTTCATATTTACCATTAAATCATACAACGCTTGGGCGGTTGCTAAACGACGCGCTTTCCCCTTGATAGACGGATCTACTTGTAACGTGGTAGGTGGTTGAATGGTAACTGTAATTTTACTTTGCGGACGTGTTTTAAATTGCGTTCCAAAGCGTGAAAACAGCGAATACTGACTTCCTTCCAAATACACCGGGAGCAACTGGGCATCACTTTTGTCTGCAATCATAGCCGGGCCGGGGTAAATTTTCATAAGTCCGCCGGTAGTGGTAATACGTCCTTCCGGGAAAATAACAACCGGCTTACCGGATTTTACTTCCTCAATAATGGACTTCACGGCCATGGGGTTGGTGGGGTCAATGGGAAAGTATTTGACAAGGTGTAAGAAAGGTTTGACCCACCACTTTTGGCTGACATACGTGTCAATGGCAAAATACAAATTATCCGGCAAATACACCCACAATAAAACAGCATCTAAAAATGAGGTATGGTTGGCAATAATAAGCACGTTGCCTTTTAGATTTTTCCAATTTTCCAAGCCGTTTACCTTTACACCATACACAAAATTAAGCACCCGCGTTAAAACCATCCGAATAATATGCTGAGGCAATAATCCGCAGATATAAATGGCCGCTAACGCGTTTAAAAAGGCAATGATACCAAAGACGGCCGGTATCGTAAAATGCATAGCGAGTAAAAGTGCACAAAATCCACTTCCCGCCACCATAAACAGCGCGTTGATGATGTTATTGGTAGCAATCACGCGGGAACGAGTATCTTCGGTAGCCAAGAATTGTAACATAGCATTAAGCGGTACGACATATAAGCCACCACAAATAGCAAAACCTAGTAAATCAATCGTAATACGTTTGCCGGCAAACGTCATTAAAAATGCCTTGTAATCAACAGGAATATCCGAGGATATATATCCCGAGGTAGCACACGCCAAATCTGCCAAAAATACGGTCATAATAATGGCACTTACAGGAACGTACTTACTGGTAATTTCGCCTTTCACTAAAAATTGGCAGAGCAAAGACCCTAGCCCAATCCCACAAGAGAAAAGCGTAAGCAAGAAGGTAAAGAGCCCCGGGGTACCATTTAAAATATCGTGTGCTAAGGCGGGCATCTGTGCAATGAGTGCCGTGCCCAACAACCAAAACCAAGAAATACCTAAAATACACAGGAAAATATCGTGGTTTTGTTTGGCAAACGCCATATTTTTCCACGTACTACGCAGAAAATTTTTATCTACCTTTAAATTCGGGTTCGCTGGTTTTTGGGCCGGAATAAACAAACTGGCCAAGAGTCCGAGCACCGCTACACCCAAAATGGCACCGGGCAATAGATACTCGTTGGCCACGATGATAATTCCACCCAAAATGGTTCCTTGTAAAATAGCCCCGTATGTACCGGCTTCAATAATACCGTTCCCAGCGATGAGTTGTTCTTCGCCCAAAATATCGGGCAAGATACTGTATTTGACCGGACCAAAGAAGGCCGATTGCGTACCCATTAAAAACAGAACAAATAATAACAAGGGCACGTTGGTGGTTAAGAACCCGGCCCCCGCGAGCAAAACAACAACCACTTCCAATCCCTTGGTGGCTTTAATTAAAATATCTTTACGAAATTTATCCGCCAGTTCCCCGGCTAACGCCGAAAATAAGAAAAACGGCAACATAAATAACGCCACTGCCAGTGCCACAATGACGGCTTTATCCCCGTCAGCCATGGTGGTTACTTTGTAAGTAATAAAAGTAGCCATAGCCGTGCGGAAGAAATTATCGTTGAATGCTCCTAAATACTGCGTACAAAATAACGCAAAAAACGAACGATTAAAGAAAGTTTTAAGTAGGGATAACATATTATTTCTCCTGTTGCAAAGATGTAAACCAATTATTCAAAATTTGTTCCAACCGGGGACGATCTGCCTCCGGAATTTTCTCCGTCAAACCACGCATCAGGTCGTCATATCCCGGCCATATTTCATCAATCAAATCTTGCCCTTTGGGAGTAATGCAAATGATATTTTCGCGGCGGCTTTGCGGGTTAGTTTGGCGTGTAATCCAACCGGCATGAACTGATTTTTCTACCAATTTGGTAATATTGCTGGCTGAAACAATTAAGTGGTTGGAGATTTCTACCTGGCTGATACCGCGACCCCGGTTAAGATATGCCGCCAACAATAACAAGTTGAAGTGCACAACAGATAAGTTGTACGGTTGCAAATAATGTTCTACACGCGATTGCAGCACATTGTATAATAAAGCAAATACATAAGCGATACTTTCGTATTTACGCCCCTTAGAGGGGTCTATTGCGTAAAAACTAGGATCTAGATTTATACTTTTCATATAAATAGTTTACTAAGAAACTTTTTATTTGTCAAGTGTTGTGTTAAACGTAGACTTACAAGCGTCCAAAACCCATTATAGAACTATAGATATATTGAACACTTTAATGAAGCAACATAAAGTAAATATAAAAATTAGTCAAAGCAACAAATGTATTTTTACAAAGAACATGCCAAGCTAATGTTTGTCCATTTGGAAAGGAGTTGGTTTAAGTCATTCACTCTTTCTTGATTCTTTCGCTCTATAAAATCGGGGTCTCTAAATCCACCGCTAAATGTTCTAGGTAACAAACCCAATTCTTGCAAACGGATAGACAAACTAGTTGCGGAAACATGTGAAAAGTAGGGAGTAAGCGGTTGTGCAAAATAGCGGTTTAGTTCTTGTTGGCTTTGTACCCAACGTTTTCGTTTGCCATCGCAATAATAATCTCCGGGACCAAAGAAATCAAAAACATATCCCCGCCCGTACTTTTCCAAAAATTTTTGCACTACAAATTGCGTTGGCATTAGCAAATGAGCTGCAAATACATCGGCTCTGTGTTCTAAAGCCGTTAGCTGTTCTTCACTCAATTGCTTCACATTGAGACCAGGATTTTCACAAAAATCAATTACATGCCGCACTTCGTGAGCAAATGTAAATGCATATCGGCACCGATTTATATGCCTTAACGATTCGTCCAACACAATCCGTTTCTTTTTACCATCCGTTAATGCCCATCTTTCTTCAGTATCCGTCTTTTTATAAATGTTTGCAAAACGCAACTCAAATTCTTTATATTCCGGATAAATTATCCCTGCATAAATTTCATCAATATCAATATGGGGAACAATCCCCTCTTGCTTACATGTAATTAAATACCTGTTAGCAAGTTCTTCTGCTTGGCTCACATTATCTAAATCATTTTCCACCATTCTTTTTCAACTTGGTTTTTCGATACAATACAAAATCATCGGAAAACCGACCTTCAAGTTTGAGAGCGAATTCTTCTTTTTTTTGTTCTTTAGCCACTTCGGCAAATTTTTGTAGGTCTTCTCCAAAAACTTCTGCCATACGATATATTATCCACGGCTGTGGGATTTCATTGTATATTTCTACCTTTGAAATATAACTAGGAGATAATAATTTGTTATCTTCCCCGATGGTACCTATTTTTTCAATAAAATCTTTAACAGTCCAGCCATTTTCCCTCCTTAATCTCTGTACCAAACGGCCGAAGTTTTCTTTGTTGTTCATAGCAGTATCCCTTTTAATACTAATTTTTACTAATTTACACCAAAAATAGTGTACTTCTTTTTAATTGAAATGTCAAGTCCCAAATAAACGCTTGACATTCCCACTTATTTAATGGCATAATAATGGCATATAGGGGCGCCAATATATATGCCAATAACATTTCATCCAAACTATCAAATCACGCAGTCTATCCTTGAAAAGCTCTATAAAATAGACCAAATCAAAGAGCAGGTCAAGGGTATGCCATTAACGCCCAAAGTGCTAGCCGGGCTCAAAGAGACATCCCGCATTATCACCACGCACTATTCCACGGTTATTGAGGGCAACCGTTTAACCGAGCGGGAAGTACGCGAGGTATTAAAAGGGCAAGCCATTCAAGGCCGGGAACGGGATGAAAAGGAAGTCAAAGGGTACTTTAATGCTTTAGATGAAGTGGCTGTACTGGCTAAAAAGCATACGGTTACGGAAACGAACATCCAACTCTTACATGGCCTTATTATTGGCAAGAATACGCCTACTCCGTACCGAACGGAGCAAAACTCAGTAGTAGATACCCAAACGGGTACGATTGTCTATATGCCGCCGGAAGCCAAAGACGTAGGCCCTATGATGACCGGACTTATAGAGTGGATCAACGAAAGCACTCATACGCTACCAATCCCCATTGTGGCGGCTATTGCCCATTACCAATTTGTAACTATACACCCGTATTATGACGGCAACGGCAGAACGGCCCGTATTTTGACTACGCTTATTCTGCACCAGGGCGGCTATGACTTAAAGGGTATTTATAACCTGGAAGAATACTACTACCAACATTTACAAGATTATTATAATGCGCTTGCGGTTGGGCCCTCACATAACTATTATATGGGTCGCGCCGAGGCCGATATAACCGGCTGGATTGAGTTTTTTGTGTCCGGTATGCTCTATTCGTTCCAAAGCGTACAAAAGCACTTACAGGCGCACAGCACCGCAAAGGACCAAAACCGAGATATTAACGCCTTAGATGCACGCCAAAAGCAAGCGTTGGTACTCTTTGAAAAGAACGAGTTTATCACGTCTAGGGATATAGAAGAATTGTTCCACTTTGCGGGCAGAACAGCACGCCAACTACTCCAAAAGTGGGTACGGCAAGGTTTTATAGTGGTGGCCGATCCTTCCAAAAAATCCCGTAAATACAAGTTAAACAAATAATTTCCCTACTTGTTCCCTGTTCACATTTTAGGGAATTTAGGGAGTAGGCATTGAGTAACTTTATAAGAAATACTTAAAATTTAAGGATATTTTTATAATTTCCCTGTATTTTCCCTGTTTGGCAGGGAATAAGAATGCAAATTCTCGCCTGTTTGTCGCTTGTTTGAAAGTATTTTTCCTCGCTTTCTCGCCGCTTTGTCACCGCTTTGAAAACATTTTGCCGTTTTTAGTCGCTTTTCAGTCGCTTTGAAAAATTGTCAGTTTTTACCGCTTCATTACCGCTTTGGAAAGAAAAAAGTGTCATTTTTTGGCCTAATGGAACTTTTTGTTGGTAATACCGTCTTAGAAATGATTTTGAACTATTTTTAGACAAAAATACATCTATAAAAATTATTGCCGAACTTGTTTCGACATCTTCCACGCAGGCCGTTAAAAGCCACTACCAGCGTCGAAGACCCTGAAACAAGTTCAGGGATAATCCTCATTTTACAACGTCCCTTCATGGGTTTATCCTTTGCTTATTTTAGACCTTGTCACCAACAAAAAGTTCTATTAGACCGGGTTTTTGAAAATGGGTGCCAGGACATTCGAGCCCCCTGAGCAACAAAGTATTGCTCCAAATTTGGCAGAAAAAAAGGGCTCTTAGTTTATCCAACTAAAAGCCCCTTCAGCGATTATTCCAACAACTTCTCATTTTTACTCCTTTGTCCGCACTCAATATAGCTAGGACTTACGTTCTTGTACCTGTGACGCAGGCCGAACCAACCCATCAACCCCCATCACAGACCGCTTGCGCTCCCCAACACCAGGACACTCCACGCACGGCTCAGCACCACCCCCGGAAACCAGCGGACGCTCAAACAACCTCTCTCTTCCGGCACGCCCCCGCAAGCTCCGCAGCCATGTAAACCGACCGGCCACTCCCCCACGGGTAAACGCTACAAGTGCAGCGGGCAAACGCCCATTCCAACAACACCTAACTACATACTGTACTGCCCTACTGACAGTATAAGAGAATTATGAAAAATGTCAAGGGGTATTTTTTTTAATTTTGTGTGGCACTTTGTTGCGCGGTAGGTCGGATACCTCCGCCCGACGGGCGGACCCAACAGTATACCTCCCAACCGCGCGCCGCGTTCCACGCAAAATTTCTGTGAGAATAACCCCTTACGTATGGTTTTTAGGGGTCAAGGGGTATTTTTAACTATTTTTTTACGTCGGGAAATGCAAAAAAACAGTGCGCAAATTTTAATCGAGTACGCTGGGCGCAGGCAGGTTTTCATCCGCAGTGAGTGCGTTATTTTGACCGGCCGCAGCACCGGAGACATTTTCCCCCTCTTCGTCGGCCATAGGGGTCAAGGTGATTTCTTCGTATGCGGCGTCGGGCAATGGTTCAATGTCCTCGTCTGAGACGGGGGCGGCTTGCTTTTTGGGCGTTTGTTGGGCGGCAGTTTCGTCGGCAGAACCGTAGCGATTCTGGGGGTTCCACCACGTAGGAGGATTGCCCGCGCAGGCGGCCATACACAAAGCAAGCAAGCAGCAAGAAAGGAGTTTCTTCATACTTATATTATAGCTTATTTTGAGCTTTACGGTACAGGTCACCCGCCTTGTAGCTGCTGCGTACTAGCGGCCCCGCCGCCACCGCCTTAAACCCAAGTGATAACGCTTCTTCTTCCCACACCTTATATTCTTTCGGCTGCGGATAGCGAACCACGGGATAATGCTTTGCCGACGGCGCCAAATACTGCCCAATGGTCAGCAAATCCACACCAACGTTGCGTAAGTCTTTCATCAGCGCGGAAATCTGCGCGGGCGTCTCTCCTAAGCCCACCATAAAACCGCTTTTGGTGAGTAAATGCGGCACGCGCTTTTTAACGGTTTCTAAAAGGGTCAGCGTGCGCGTGTAATCGGCCCCAAGGCGCACCTGTGCATATAACGGCGCTACGGTTTCCACGTTGTGGGCGAGCACGTCGGGCTGGGCATTTAAAATCGTGTCCAGCGCGTTCCAATTGCCGTGCAAGTCGGAAATCAAAGGCTCGGTTTTCACCTCCGGCGTGGTGGCGTGGATAGCCTGCAAAACGCGGGCAAAATGGGCGGCGCCGCCGTCCGGCAAATCGTCGCGCGTGGGCATCGTGAGTACCGCATAGCTGATGCCCCACTCCTTAATGGCGTCGGCTACGCGCCGAGGCTCGTTCTCGTCGGGCGGCAAGGGGCACTTTTTATCCACGGCACAAAAGCGGCAGCCGCGTGTACAGATGTCGCCCAGTACCATAAAGGTAGCGTCGCCACAGTTAAAGCACTCGCCGCGGTTGGGGCATTTGGCGGCGTGGCAAACGGTATGTAAAGCGTGCAAGGAAAGGGAATCCTCGGCGTGAAGTGCGGCGGAAGAACGCAACGCGGCTTTATTTTTGCCGACAAGTTCTTTAAGCCACGCGGGTACGGCAACGGTCATACTTACTCCTCTTGCGCCAGCTGTGCCAGCGGGAAATAATGGTTTAAAATGGTCTTGTAATCTTGCCCGGCATCTGCCCGTCCGGCGGCCCCGGTCTGGCAAAATCCCACGCCGTGCCCCCACCCCCCGCCATAAAAGACGAAGTATTTTAATTGGCGGTTTTCATAATTGGGCTGGACGATAAAGTAGCTGCTACGCAGCATCCCTAAACTTAAATTATTGCGAATCACGTTTTCTTTATTTAATGTAACGGCCCCCTTGGTCCCCTTGACTAAAAGTTGCGTTACGTATCCGGCACGCGAGCGTTTTTGCGCAATAAGCGCGGTAACTTGGCCGATATCTTTCTTTTGGTTTTTAATCACTTCTCGTAGTTCTTTTTCGCTCACGACCCGCGCCCAGCGAAAGGCCGCCAGACTGACGTGCTTGTTATACTTGCTGTACGCCGCCGACGGATACTGCAGCAGCGCTTTAAAGTGATACGGCTGCAGCTTTGAAAAGTCAAACGCTTGGTAATCCGACACCGTTTGCAAATACGGTGTTTCGTTCCAGCCAGCATCTTTAGCACTTTGCGTGGCACCGCCGCAGTTGGCCGAAAAAACGCTCTCAATCGGTTTGTTATGATATTGCAAGGTCTGCCCCAACGTACCTTCCACCGCCGCGTTGCCGGCCTCGGTTTCCGCCGCCACGCCGCCATAGACTTGGCAGTTTTGCGCGTCGCACAAATCGTAGCCGTAGTATTTATGTTTGTGTAGGTGTTTAAGGGCATAGGTGCGCGCTAAAACGGCTTGCGCTTTAAGCGCCTCTTGCGGGAAGCCGGCGGGCATTTCGGCCGCAATGATGCCTTGTACGTATTCGTCTAAGCTGAGCACGTTAATGGGCACCAAATTGTGCGAGGCCGAGTGCAAAATTTCCAATTTTCCCCGGTACTCTTTATCGCCCACGTTGGCCCAGCTCATCCCCGGCCCGCTCATTAAGTGTTTAACGATAATGGTGGCGGCTTGGGTGGCATTATCCGACGTGGGAACAATAGTCACGGTTTTGGCAAACGGAATTTTTTGGCCTTGCGCCGTGAGCAAATAAGACGATTTATTTTCCAAAATAGCTTGCCATTCTTCGCCCCCTTTGCCGGAAGCGATTTCCTTACCGCGGCTGTCCTGCACTCCAAACGCGTGCGACGGCACAAACACGATTTTACTACGCTGGGCAGGCTGGCCGTTTTGCTCCACGCCTAGGCCGATTTTAATTTCGCGCAGTTCGTTCATACCCGGCGGCAGGACAAGGGGCTGCACCTCGGTATGTTCCACAAGCGTTATGCCGGGGGCCAGTTCTTTTTCGGGCTTGGTTAAATGTGGTTTAACGCGTAAAATAGCTTCGGCCGCGCGGGTGTTTTTCTTGTCGCTTGCCAAGATAATTTTGTACTGGCGGTAAGCGTCATCATAGCGTTTGGATTTTTCCAGCGTGCGGGCTAAATGCAGACGGGCCTCGATAAATTGGTGGTCGTAATCCACGGCTTTTTGGAAGGCGTTGGCGGCGTCTTTATAGTCGGTTTCATCTTCGTAAATTTGGCCTAAGAGGAAGTTGGCTAAGCTCGGGTGTGAGCCGGCCTTAACGGCTTGTTTTAAGTTATACTTGGCCAGTTTCTTTTCGTTTAGCCCCAGTTGAGCGCGTGCTAAGTTGATGTAGAAAAATCCGGCCGTCTTTTTATCTTGCGGCAGAAAAGAGAGAAGCCGCTCGGCCGCGGCGTATTGCCCGTCGGCCAATAGGGCCTCGGCGGCCATTTCCAGTATCTCATTATCTTGCGGATAAAGGCGGTACGCCTCCAGCGCAATGTCCACCGCCTCTTTGGGTTTGCCTTGCTCCATGGAAATAAAAACAGCGTTTAAAAAAGCGGTGCGATCATCAGTATCTTTGGAGAGTTGGACGTACTTAGCCAGTGCCTCTTGCGGCCGGCCCGTAAAATACAAGTGTGCCGCTTCTTCCAGGCGCTCGGGCACGGTATAGGCCGCCCCCCACACCGTCATACAAAAACTGCACAATAGTAATAAGTAATAAAAGTGTTTCATAACCCTTGCTTACATTATACCTTTTAGCAGGGATGTACGCCTTGTTTTATTTTCCGTCTGCCAAAAATTGCGATATTACACTAAATTTTGTATAATATGTCAAGGGAAATTTGCTATGTATAGGGAACAAACGTTACTAGATAATTTAAAAGCCGTGCAAGATTCCTTATACACCGCGTGTAAAAACGCCGGCCGTAACGCGCAAACTCTCACGCTTATGGCCGTTACCAAATACGCCAAAGACGAAGATGTACTGGCCTTATTAAATAAAGGTGTGTTAAGCGATATTGGCGAATCACGCGTGCAACAAGCTTGGGCCCGCTGGAAAGAAAACCCGGCATTTGCTAAGTTTACACAAGTCAAAAAACATTTTATCGGGCACTTGCAAAAAAATAAAGCAGCCAAAGCCGCCGTGCTATTTGACTATATTGATTCGTTAGACGACGAAGAAACCGCCCGTGTGCTAAGCCGGCACGTGCCGCCCGGCAAAGTCTTGCGGGGGCTAGTGCAGGTAAAACTGAGCCAAAAAGAGGCGCAATCGGGCTTGCCGTTAGCACAGGCGCGTGCGCTTGCTAAACAGTTGCGCGGCCGGTTTGAAAATATAAACGTGTGCGGCTACATGGCCGTGGCTCCGCAAGGAGCGCCCGAAACAGAACTGCGCCGCTTGTTTGCGACCGTGAAGGCGGCGTTTGACGAAGATTTTAAGGACGTACCCGGGGCGCATTTATCCCTGGGCATGAGTGAAGATTTTAAAATTGCAGTGGAAATGGGTTCCACTCTGCCGCGTATCGGCAGTTTACTATTTAAGTAAGTTTGGAGGGGACATGATTATTAAAGTACGTTTAATTCCGGGAGCAGAACGCAACGAGGTAATTAGCCGCATTGGCAGTGTGCTTCGTGTGAAAATTCAAACCAAAAAAGTAGATGACACCCCCGCCAACGCTATGATGAAGGTGTTTTTGGCCGAATTCTTTGACGTGAAAGAAGGTAGTATTATTTTAGTAAAAGGCGCCAAAGGAAAAGAAAAAACCGTGGAGATCCGCGATAAGAGCGAAGAGGAGCTTCGCCAAATCATGGACTCTATCCCCTAGGTTTCTTCCTAATTTGTGCTATAACTTTGTTGCTCATTTGCTCGAATACCTCGGCGCTAACGCGCCCGTCCCGCCAGTATACTTCGCAAATTCGCGTCGCGTTCTAGCACAAATTAGTTTGAAACCCACCCAGAGCCTGGGCCCCCGATTTCCGCGCCTACCGTTAACCCTAAATTTTCTAGTCAGAGACCGCGAGAGGTTTGGTTTCTTCCTAATTTGTGCGCCCCGAGCCGGGGACCTTGTAGGCCGCGCAGTTCCCGCGCTGAATATTTATTAGGTCCCTTGCGTTTACACCCGCGAGGGGCCTGTTTTGTATTAAGAGGCCTATTAAGAAAACCCCGCGCCTAGCGCAGGGTTTTTTCTTAACACAAAAAACCGCGGGAGTTTCCCCCCCGCGGTCTGTGCCAACTACTTTTAAATCACTCATTTATATGTAGCTTCTTTTTTGAGGAAATCAAACACTTTGCGTTCTGTGAGCGTAGCGATGATTTGATCCTTGCGTTCGTTGAAGAAGGTTTTGACTTGCTTTTCGTCGTTCTTCTTTTCGGCTAATGTTTTGTCCAGTTCGGTTTGCCAATCGGCCTCGGTGGCTTGCAGGTTTTCTTTCTTGGCAATGGCGTGAATCATATATCCAATGCGCAAGTCCTTTTCCACGCTGGGGCGGATGCGCTCTTCAAACATTTTGTGTTGCTCAGCCGTTAATTTGTGCGGGTCAAGTTGCGTCATGCTGTGCACAAAATTATGCAAGGAAGATTCCGTATATTCTTCCACCAAACTTTGCGGCAGTTCAAAATTATTGGCGGCCACCAGGGCGTTTTCAATTTGGGAAACAATGTCGCGCTCGGCGGTACGTTTGGCCTCGGCATCTAAATTTTCTTTAACTTTAGCTTTAAGTTGATCCAAGGTTTCAAAGCCCATGTCTTTGGCAAAGTTGTCATCTAGCGTCGGCACTTTTTTGTATTTGATATCGTCTACAGTTACGTGGAAGGAAAGCGTATCGTTCCCTTCTTTGGTCTCGTAATCTTTTACGTCGCCTTTTTTAAGCCCTTTGACGGCTTCGGCCAGGCCCGGCATGGTTTGCGGGGCAGACATATCAATAAGCTCGCTCTCGGCACAGAGTTTATAGTCGTCGGTGCCGTTGCGTTTGCCGGTGTAGTGGACGACGGCATAACATTTGTCGTCAATCACCGCATCCTCAGCGGCGGGCTCCAAGCGGGCGTTGGCGTCTAACACGCGGTCCAAATTCTCTTGCACGTCTTTATCCGTGGCGGTTTCTTCTTTTTTAGTGATTTCAATGCCTTTGTAGCCGGTGACGTCAAACTCGGGCGCGACGTCTACAGCAATTTCAAACGTGAAGGCTTGTCCGTCGTTAAAGGCGTTAAAATCGGCCTTGGTTAAAGTGGGCACGGCTACAGCATCGAGCTTAGCGTCAGACAATGCGGCATTGATGGCAGCTTTGACAGCCAAGTCCAAAGCACGTTCTTTGATATGCCCGGCAAAATTTTGCTTGACTAAATCCAGCGGTACTTTCCCGGCGCGGAAACCTTGCATTTGCGCGCGCGATTGCACCTGAACAGCAGCATCCTGAAACGAGCGGGAAATTAAAGCCGGGGCCGCTTCTACCGATAACGTAACGCGGCAACCTTCTTTGCTCAGTTGTTTGGTTTTTACTTCCCCGGTTTGGGCAGTTTTGAAAATAGACATATTACTTCTCCTTATATTCGGCAAGGCCGAAAAATATGGACGGAGAGGGACTTGAACCCTCACGGTGTGAACCATACGCTCCTAAGGCGTACGCGTCTACCAGTTCCGCCATCCGTCCGTTGGGTGGATTTAAAACAAAGTGGGCCATGTGAGGCTCGAACTCACGACCTTACGCTTAAGAGGCACTTGTAACGCCTGTCAAGCCCACAGCCCTTATGTTAATTTATTATATCATATTTCTAGAAGTAAAGGAAAGATTTATGACGGAAAATTACTTAGTTTCGTACTGACTTTTTGAACTAATCTGCCCAACTTGCCATTTGAATGGATTATAACCATTTTAAGCCATTTTGAGCTCATTTTTGGCACGATTTTGGCACTGCCTGTTTCTAACAATCGTATTCTGCGCTAATTTCTGCTAATTAAAAAAAACACGTACAACCCGGCCCATTTGCCTTTTTTAGTGCCACATGGCTCTTAAACGATACCCCAAAGTTTCCCCCTTCTCTAAAAGGCAGACGAATTTATAAATACCCCACCGGAATGGCTGTTACATCTTCCGTAATGGGCAAATGCGTGTTAGCCAAACAAATAACCGCACCCGGCCCGCGTTTTAATTTGAGGGTATTCAGCACCTTGAAAGCACGGACGTCCTTACTATCCGGGTTGGATTTCTTCTTAATCTCCACCGGGTAAAATGTTCCGTCCTGTTCCAACAGTACATCTATCTCCCGTTTATCTTTATCCCGGTAGTAGTAAATGTTGGGTTGCTTTCCATTGTGTAAATAGCTTTTGAGGATTTCGGACACGACATACGTTTCCAGCATTTCCCCGCTCATGGCTCCGGCTTCTAAGGTTTGCGGCGTTTTCCACCCGGTCAAATAGCAAGCAAGCCCCGTATCCATAAAATAAACTTTTGGAGTTTTGATAAATCGTTTCCCCACATTGTTGGAGTAGGGTTGCATCACGTACACCAACCCGGACGCTTGCAAAATAGACAGCCACGATTGGATCGTATGCACGGTAACCCCCACATCGTTGGCAATTTCCGTATAGTTAATGAGCTGTGCCGTCCGTGCGGCTAGGGAACGCATAAATTTCACAAAGTTTAACTCGTTCCCCACCGCACTTAACGCTTTAATATCCCGCTCTACATAGGTTTGCAAATAAGAGTCATAAAACGCTTCCCAGTAGCTATTATCTACCGGGTATAGCTTGGGGTAGGAGCCCTTCCAAATACATTCATATACGCGGTTTAGGTTCGTTTCCGGGGTGCGCCCGGCCTTGCCCTTGATATAGTCAGCCGTAGGCAAGAACGAGTCGGAATTGGCCCGATTATCTTTCTCATCTTGGGATAATCCTTGCAAGTGCAAAATCCCCACCCTCCCCGCTAAACTTTCGGACACGTTTTTCATTAAATGAAATTGTTGTGAACCCGTCAGCCAAAACATCCCCGGCTTATTTTCTTTATCCACTAGAGCTTTGATATAAGGCAACAGTTCCGGAGCGTACTGGATTTCGTCGATCAGGACCGGGGCCGGAAATCGTTGCAAGAACAAAGCCGGGTCCTGCTTGGCAAGCTCTCTATACTCCAGCGTATCTAAGGAAACGTACGTGCGAGATTTTTTCTCACAGTTCTGTAAGACGGTAGTTTTCCCAACCTGCCGTGGCCCGGTAACCAGTACCACCGGGAAGAATTTACTCATGCTTTTGATGCTTTTTTCTAGGGTTCTTTTAATGTACATAAATATCGTCCAATTTGTAGTATAACTACATAATAGCCGATAAATGTCAATTTGTCAAGGGGTTGTATCTTTTTAAGAGGCTAATAGGCGACCTTCAATCGTAGATTATTTTACCGATGACAGTATTCAATAAGATTTTCTTCAAAACAAATCCCATTACATCAAAACAACGTTCAAAAAGAATATAATGCTTAATAGGAGAATTTTTTCAGATATGATTAAACATTATTGGACCGAGACAGAAACTTTGCGTGTACTAGAGTTATTTTTATTACGCGGGTGTGTCGTTTTGAATAAAACGGATGCAGACGTTGTGGAATTGTCTAGACAGTTAGCATATGAAGCAGAAAGAGAAGGAAAAGAAACGTATCCTTCTCCAAACAGCATTGCCATGAAAGCAGCTAATTTTATGAGTTTGTACACTGGAACAGGGCTCTCTCATACCAGTGCTCTTGATAAGCAAATTTGGGAACAGTATGCCTCCCGGCTGCTAACGTCCGAAGATTCTTCTCTCCGGCAGGGTATTGAAATTTTGGCCAATCCTATTGAGGCCGAAGAAGGAAGTGTTGTTTCTGTAATGCACTTATTACGAGAGAGGGATCATTCTTTAATTCGGGAGAAGAAACGTTTAGCACGACAGAGAGGGCCGTTAAAATGTTCCCTGTGCGGGTTTGATTTTGAAAAGATATATGGGGATCTTGGATGTAACTTCATTGAAGTCCATCATCTCACCCCTTTAGCTACCTATAACAAGCTTGGGCAATCGACTTCACTGGATGATTTGATCCTTGTCTGTTCTAATTGTCATCGTATGTTACATAGGATTAACAAACCAAATGCAGTAGAAGTTCTGAATCACATCTTACAAAGATCAAAACGGGAGCAGAAAATCTAATGGATAACTTAACAAAAGCCCAGCGGCATAAAAACATGCAGGCAATTCGTTCTACTAATACCGGAATTGAAAATTTGTTATGTTCAGCTCTCTGGAAGAAGGGATATAGATACCGCCGGAATTGCAGGAACATCTTTGGAAAACCGGATATTGTGTTTCGTAAGTATAAGATAGTTGTCTTTTGCGACAGTGAATTTTGGCATGGAAAAGATTATGTCAAAGAGACAGATCGCATCGGTACACACCAGAAGTATTGGCGTGAGAAAATACAACGCAATATCAAACGAGACCGTAAGGTAAACCGTACGCTGAAAAAAGAAGGATGGACCGTTCTGCGGTTTTGGGGAAAAGATATTCAGAAGAATACAGAACGCTGCACAAGTAAGATCATCAGCAAAATAAATCAAATATCTTCTCAGAAATAGTCCTATTTATCAGACTTATAGAAGAATTTTCCTTCAGGCATTTTGATATTAGGCACCCAAAGAGCTTTCCCTTCCCAGCCGAGATCTTGTTGACCGTTTAACCTATACATGATAAGCACCGGCTTAGCTGTTTCTTCTAAACTTTTCCTTCGGTCTTCTGGAGACAAGAGGGTTCCCGTTCCTTTGCTGATGTTTCTGTCTCTTCTAATAATTAGTTTAGCTAACGTGCAGCCCGGTTCTTTTGATGCTTTCCACGCTTCTAGGCAGGAAACAAAAGCTTTTGGAGACCAATCCTCATCTGATCCCAAAGTAATGTTCTGAATTATTTGGATTAACAGATCAACGTTTACTTCCGTTTCATCACTATAGGAAGCCAGCATGTTATCTAACACAGTTGTACCTTTTGCTGACGGATCGTTTGGGAAATAGTTTACCCCTCCGGCAATAATATCTACTGACTGTTTATCAATTACGCAGTCTCTAGTGGGTTTAACGGTCGGAGGATAGATTAGGCGAATCTGGTCAATCGGCAGCTTCTGTATCTGCTTAATCATAGCAGTATTCGCTTGGTTCATATCTGTGAATGCCTTTAGCATAGACTGAGGGAGAAAAATCCGCATCAATCCTCTGTCCCTGTCATAGCCGAACATCCTGCAGTGCTGCCAATAAGTATCAGCTTGCGGCATTTTAGTTTTGCGGCAGTAATAAATAGTTTGAAGTGCCGGGAAGGTGATTCCTCTCCCCAGCGTATTACCGCCCACAACGATATTGAAACCCGTATCGTATGAGCTTTGACAGACACTTGTTGAGTTCATCACTGAGATAGTTATTTGCTGGTTGTTTTCATCTAACAGCTCTAGAGCTTTGCAGCAAATTTCATCCAGAGGTTTGATGTCGGATTTCGTATTGTGCAGGTCTTCCCACGCTTTTTTGATACCTTCCCGAAGCTCAGACTCATCTGCTTTTAACAGAAGGTTCATAAACCCGGCAATTTTGTCAGCAGTAGCCCCGTGGTCAGCAATTTTAACGCTGGGGTGTATCATAAAATTGCACACATTCTTGCCGGAAAGAGCTAAATCAGCGGCACTTACTAGAAATGCCATGAATGCCTGCTGCAGCCCTTCAGGGATGTGTGAATCTGTTTCTCTAATAGCCGACAGTTCATTCTCATCCACAATTTTGATACACAGAGGTCTTGGTTCTGAATAGAAGAAATCCCCGCCCAAATAACCGCTTCCGGGGGTAAAGTAATGTACAAATAAAGGTTTGAATCCGGAATCTATAGTTTGAAGGAAAAGAGACTGCGGTGTGGCCGTAAGCTGCAAATAAATGGTATGAGCTGCCAGAGCCCGGATATTGCTAAGGGATTTATTTATCGTGCTTTGCTGCTTTTGATTTACCTGCGTGTTCAAACTTGCAGCATCCGCCTCGTCATCAATGATAAAGACCGGCTGTCCTTGGCACAGTCCGCTGCTTCGCAAGTAATTTCTCCATTTGTTTAATACTCTAGCGTTTTTCTTCAATACAATTACTACAGGTTTACGCAGACGTTCAACTTGAAGACGTATAGAATCTTTTTCATCACAAACAGTAAAATCATCAGACAACACCCCTAGTGCTCTAACGAAGGTTTGCTGTTGTAGGGCAGAAATGCCGGAGGTCAGAAGAATAAAAATCTTGTATCCCGCATCAGCTGCCGCTGTAATTACTCCAAAAACATGGCTGGTTTTACCGCTTTGAACGTGTCCCAGCAGCAGTCCAGCCGGACTTTCTTGTTTTGCAAAACCTTGCAGTTTTGGAATGACAGCGTCAGCGGTATTCTGAACCGCAGCGGCTAAGCCGGGTTTGTCGTTTAACTTTGATAAATAATTACTAAGATAAGCACCCATATCTACACCAACTCCATATACCAAACATCAGGATTTGTCGTTTGTGTCAAACGTAAGGACTGTTTTCCAAACTTACGCAGGGCTTCTTCAGTAATGTGATCTCCGGGTTCAATAATCCCGCCGTTTTCAAGCTGTCCTTTAATCCATCTGCCGAGAATTTGTAAATCTTTGCATGACCGAAAGTTTTTATAATAATCTCCGCCCGTATAACACCTAAAAGCCCATTGATCGTTAGTCAAAACCTCAAATTCTCCTTTAGGATATCCCTCCTGCTGGGTAATTTGCGAAGAAACGATCAACTCAACTTCATACCAAGGCCGGGGAATAACGAGACCGTTTTTACTTGTTCTCCCCTTACCAAAGAAGACATTCAAATTGCTTTTGGGTTCTGGTTTTAGCGGGATAAGAAAAGTTCTCTCTGTTTTAGTGGCCTGAACTGCTTCAAGAGCTGCAGAGGAAATCTTTTCGACATCAGCATATCCTTCCAAAGGAGAGTGCGTAGGAAGAAAAGATTGCGGCGACCATTCCGGTAAAGTTATTGTGGAATCCGGGTATAATTTATGGAAGAAGTCATCAACTTGCTGCAAAACATCTCCGTCTGAATTATCCGCAAGAAGATCCGTTTCAAAGCTGGTGTGAGTTTTGGAAATATTGTCTAAGTTAGAAGAACCGACGATCGCAGCAAACGGAGTTCCCTCTTTCTCAAAACAATAAAGTTTGCCATGAAACTTGAAATCACGCACAACACTAACTTCTCCCAACTGTCTGTTGTTAAGTATACCGTTTAATTTTTTGGCTGCTTCGAACTGCTGGCGTGTAATCCCTTCAAAATAGTGCATACCCAATACCAAGTTTAACTTGATTTGTTTTTCAGTGCTGCGGGAAAATGTTTCATGCAGTTCTGCTAAAGAATCCGCCGATATGTAGCCGGAAGCAATATTCACAGTATCTGCTTGTGCAAACATGCTAAAAAATGCTTCAGAAAATGTATGGGCCCCATTATTTAACGGCGGAATTTTAGAAGTAAGAAGATGCATAAATTACCTTCCTGCAGTTTTAATTTTTTGCTTGGCTGATGTCTTCTTTTGTTCTTCCAGAACCTTATACAAATCTACCCGTTGATATTTCCCTGTGAAAAGAGGTTTCAATGCTTCTGCTACCGGCAGGACTCCTAACGGAGGAACAGCATTGCCGATTTGGCGGCGTACTTCCGCTATTGAACCGCAAAACTGGAATGTATCAGGGAAAGTTTGTATGCGTGCTCTTTCCCGGTTTGTCAAAGGTCTTGGTTCGGAGAAATGGTAACCCCACGTTCCGCCTCCTCCGGCAGCAATAATCGTTTTAGATGGTTCATTGCGGTGAAGTCTGCGGTATACGTGGCTGATCATGCCGTGCACATACAACGGATTATCTTCGGGAATGTCTTTGTAGTTTCCGCCCTCCGGGATGAGTTTTAATAATTTCTCTGTTCTAGGAGCTATGTTGATCTTTTCATTGTTAAATTTAACCGATTCTACATTCTCCAATGCTTCTCCGGCTGTTACAAAAGGGAGTTTGCCGTTAGGCCCGTGCGAGGGTTTGGGGTGTTGAAACGGAAATCCGGTGTCTACGCGGATCCCGACGATTAGAACCCGTTCGCGTATCTGCGGTACGCCGTATTCAGAGAAATTGTACAACTTGGGATATAAAATGTATCCGGGAGTAATGTTCTGAAAATCTGAGATGATTTGTTCAATGGCTTTCCCTTTATTAGCTGATAAGATTCCCTTTACATTTTCTGCGACAAATGCTTTCGGCTTTTTTGCATCCACGAAACGAAGAAAGCTCTTATAAAGGTTGCCGCGCTTTCCGTTTAAGCCGGGGCGTTTCCATACGACTGAAAAATCTTGGCACGGGAATCCACCGATAATTAAATCACAATCAGGGATAGAAGTGTCTTTATACGGATCTATAGCTTGAATATCACCGCAGTAAATCACTTTGCCAAAGTTTTTGGCGAAGGTCTGGCAGGCGTTGGCTTCAAAATCATTAGCCCACACAACTTTGTATCCTGCTTCATGAAAACCCCAGTCTAATCCTCCGCAGCCGGAAAATAAAGAGATCAATTTCGGTTTTGACGGCATAAACACTCCCTATACGGTAAATTCTTTAGATATTGTAACAAATCTAGGTGAATGATTCCACATAAAACAACATTTTCCCTCCAAACCAGCGGGAAAGACCTAGAATTTTACACATCCTCTATTCGGTCCCAAAGATCATGTCGCGCTTTCGGCATGGCCATACCTTGCGTTGTGGTCTTCCAAATATAGTACACTAAAAAAGATACAACGAATTAGGAGAGGATATGCTCAAAATTGGGATAGTTGCCGGGATACGCCAAAGTGAAAACAACGTAAAATATACGAAGGTTCTCTATCGCTGGGATCAAATTCTAAAACACAATGAACAACCTAGAGCCGTTATAGTTCCTTGGAATCTGTTTGTTTTCGTCAAACTATTAGAACGCAATGCTTTATTAGAGCAAGAGATCAACTCTTTCCGAGCGAAATTTGGACAGGTCAATGGCGAGGTATCTCAAATTCGTCTTATCTATGAGTGGAACAAACACGCTCGTCAAATGGATGCTGAACTAATCCGCAAATATCCTACGTGGAGAGCTATGTATTTCTATTTGCAAAACTTGGAAACCAAAATCAAGTTTCATGCCCGCTTAAAAGAAGCCGCCGGGAACTTGTTTCCTCTCTTCTACGCTGGAATTATTGATGCTGGCTTGGTCAATAAAAACGAATGGACGGACAGTCCAATCAATCTTGTATATCAAAGAGGCAAACATCCCTCGGTTAATATCAGTATCCGTTATCAAAATGTGAAGAAAAACGAGGTCATTACCTACGTAAAAAATCACTGGAAACAAATTCAATCTCTCTCCAAACAGCTGCCCGAAACGGCTCCTTATACGGTTAGTAAACGTGATTGGTGGATCGTTCGGCTACGCGATGATAAACGCCGTACCTATTCGCAAGTGATTGATGTAATTGACAGAATATATAAAGGAAAACACAACTTAGATGAAAGCGTAGTTAAGACAGCTTATAAACGTGCTAAAAAGAAAATTGCTTCCTTTTGTGTACAAAGGTAACACAAAATTGGACAATCTTGTGTTACCGACAACTTTTTCTTAGATTGATTTAATATCCTCGTGAGCTAAACAAGCCGCGAGGATTTTTATTGTTTCTCCGGCAAATAAGAAGCTCGCGTTGTAATAATTAAACCGCGTTAACTATCGCGTGTTAAATTTTCCTAAAAGGAGAGAGTCTTATGGATGAAATAGAAGATGGTTTTTGTAGTCCACATACGTTAAAGCAAGCCAAAGAAGCCATGGAGGAAGGGCAAGATAGCCAAGACGTAGTGGAGAAATTAGTTCGTAATGAGGGCATTGCTAGGCTTGCTGACGAATGTAAAAAAGCTGAACATAACAACAGATATTTGTTGAACGAAAAGAAATGTAAACGTTTGTTAACGGAACTTCCCCCTTCAGAACGGAATTTCGCCAAAGAAGAACCGATTTTAGATGAAGAAGAGGAAAAATACGAGGATGAACGCAAGCAAGAGTTCGAAGGATATAGATTCTGCTTAAATGATTTCACACAAGGAGACCTGGCTCATGATTGATAAAGTAAAACTGATGTACTGGGACCGGGGAACATACCGAATTACCAATCCGGGGATGTTTAGCAGTCCGATACATTCCATAGGAAGTCATTGGCATATCTATAACAATGATGATACCAAAAAAGCAACGGCGTATTATCCATTTGTCGTGTTAAAGAGATACCCAGCTAAGGGTAGTTCGTATATACAACAGGTACTAGAGATTGATGTATCTTTACCCAAAATCTTGTTTGGGAACAACCTGTACGAACTGCAAAATAAAGACTGGAACGATGTTTGCAAGGCATTATCAGACAAACTAGCTCAGATGGGTATTGCCATCACTCCAGCGGATATAGGATCCGGCACGGTCAAATATGTGGAATACAGCAAGAACTTGTTCACGGGCCGGATCCCGGTTAGTTATATCCTAGAAGAACTCCACCGGGCATATCTAAGTAATAACAACTACATGGATGTTCAGCAGGTGAGCTATCGTAACGGCGGCGAAGGGCTGCATTTTTATTGCAACAGTTACGAGATGACGTTGTACAATAAGACCCTAGAAATAAAGTCTATCCTCAACCTGCCGTATCATGGTTTTCCTGCCAAGTTAAAACAAGAACTATCAGATCAAAAGCACAACATCCTACGCATGGAAGTACGGTTTTTAGAGCGGTCTTTACTGTTGGATTTTCTGAAGAACAATAGTTTTGCCAATAAATCCGGCACGTTACAGGATATATACTCCGAAAGACTAGCCAAATGTGCTCTTATCCACTATTGGCAACGGCTAAGCCAAAGTGCCCGACAGAACAGTCCGTTTGTGCTCTCCCCTGCCTTTGAGTTATGGAAAATACACCAAGGAGCAGGGAAACAAACATCTACCCAACAAAGTTTAGCCAAACTGGGAGCCAGGCACTTGCTACGCGAACATGGTTATAAAGGGGCTAGAAACGCCCTACAACGCATTGGATGTACTAATCCGGGGCAAGTGCTGCATGATTACGTGTCCCGCGTATTTAAGCCGTTTTGGAAGATGGATATATGGAAGTTTCTAGATCGTTCCTTAAAGCGTTTTGTCTGTTTGGGGCCTTCTAAGTGGCAACGGCTCAAAATCCGGTCGGACGGACCGTGGTTTAAGCAAACAGAACCCCTGATTAAATTAGCTGAAGCGTCCAACTGGTTAAATGTTTCGATTAAAACACTACGTAAAGAAATTAAAGCGTTACGGTTGGTGGCTTGTAAAATAGGCAAGGCGTACCACATTCATCGTTATAACTTGTTGGAGTATATGAACGCCTAATGTACTACTTGTAAGGAGATGAATAAAAATAAGAAGAGAAAAGGAAATTAAATATGACTAAATCAAAAGAAAAGAAAGAACTTGTTATTTCAGGAACACTAAGCAAAATCAGTCAGGAAAAAAGATTGATGAATCTCCAAAAAGAAATAGAAAAAATATCAATTTACTATATTTCTCTTTTCCTGGAAAAAAGGTCTTCATTTTTGAAACTGCTCTCAGACGAGGAGGTAGGTCTTGTTTCAGTCGGACCCGAAAACTCCACAAAAAGTGAGTGGTTCGAAAATCTAGAATGGTGGCTTGAAATCCTTAAACCTAACCGTATTTTCCCAGTTCAACCTGAGATCATTTTCATAACAAATATAGGTCATACTCAGGACCGGGGTCGGGCCGGGGCCGTACCTGCTACAGGTCGGGTCGGGGTCGGGCCAGCCGTTACGGGTCAGGCCAAGGAGAGAAATTTATGAAATTAATTAATGTAAAGCAAATGGCTGAAAAGCTCTGTTCTACGGTTGGAAGCATATACACCTACGTTTCTACCCGGCAAGTTATCCCGGTTGGGTGCGTGGTTAAAATCGGGCGTTCGGTACGTTTTGATGAAGAAGCTGTGGATCAGTGGTTAAATTCCCTAAAAAAGGAGCCATTGCCTGGTATTTCGTAAAAATTTGGCCTTTTTTGACGCCTTTTTTACGATGAATTACTAATTATGTAGTAGCTCCCAACAATTAGAGCAGTTGTTAAAAACGACCTAAAAAGGCCGTTCGGGGGTTTTTGTCTAAAAATTAAATAAAAAGAGGTAACAATATGAGCATAAAAGATCTAAGAAACGGTCGGTATTTAATTGACTATACCGACAGCATGAACAAACGCCACCGCATTAAAGTGTGGGGCAATAAAAGAACCGCCAAAGAAAAGGAAACGCGGTTACGGGAACAAGCAGAAGAAGAAATCATGTTCCCCGAACGTAAAACGCAAAACGTAACGTATCAGCAGTTAAGTGATTATTACTTTAAGCTATACGGCTATAAATTGCGTTCCCACACATGGCAGAACATGAGGAAACGCCTTGATAACCGTTTCGGCAGCTATACCATGAAAGACTTAACCAGCGAGGTGTTACAAGCGTATTACAACGAACTACGCACAAAACGTAAACCCGCTACAGTTAATCGACTAATGACGTTAATTAAAGCCATCATTAACTACGCCATCAAACATAAGCAGTACTGTGGAACTAATCCCTGTGTGTGCCTAGATATAGACCCGGAAGACAATAAAGAAACCCGTTACTTATCTAAGGCAGAAATAAAGCTGTTGAAGGAAAACTGCCGCCCCGATGTTTGGCGTGTAGTATTTTGTGCCTTGTGTACGGGCATGCGTCGCGGGGAAATCCTCAGTTTGGAGTGGCAAAATGTGGACTTAGTTAATGACAATATCACGCTATTAAAGACTAAAAGTAACAAGAAGCGGGAAATCCCCATCTTACCGGAGTTGAAAGAGATGTTGCTTAGCATGAAACCTAAAACAAGAGGCAGCGTCTTTGGGTTAACCGAGGACGCCTTTATGTGCTCTTTTAGGCGTACGCTGAAAAAACTTAATATCCCCGGTTTACACATGCACCTGACCCGACATTCGTTCGCAAGTTACTTTATGATGAATGGAGGCAAAATAACGGACTTGCAGCAGATATTAGGGCATTCCAGCTTAGCACTCACGCAACGGTACAGCCACCTAAGCAAAGACCACCTGCAACAAGGCATACAGGTAATGAAAGGCACGTTCGGTTCGTTTAACAGTTAATTATTACCCGAACAGGATAAAGCCCCGGAAAATGACCGTTCCGGGGCATATCTTTGCAAAAATTGGCACAATTTTGGCACTGCCGCTAAAAACCAGCTAACAAAAGACTAACCAAACAGCACCCAAGAGGGAAACATTTCTCGTCGTAAATGAGGTTTATTTTAAGAAAGTGGGCCATGTGAGGCTCGAACTCACGACCTTACGCTTAAGAGGCGTCTGCTCTACCAACTGAGCTAATGGCCCTTGTGTGTTTTTATTATAGCATATTTGTAGAAGGAAAGGGAAGATTTACGACGAAAGCCACTCCAACTGCCTGTTTACGTTTTATATGCACTTATAAACTGCGCTCTTTTAATTAGTTATAACCGTTTTGAACAGATTGGAGAGGTATTTGGAGACATTTTGGAGACCTCCGCCAACATCTGCTAATGTTAAAATTCTAAACCTTTTGCCACCCTATCGTAAATTTTCATTGACAATCCCCCCTGCGAAACAATAAAATATATGTGCGGATTTTATATTCCGCACAAATTATTTTGTATCACGGAAAATTATGAATAAAAAATTAGTATGGATGGGTTTATGCGCTGTAGGGCTGTTAGGGGTCGCTCCGGCGTTAGAGGCACAAACGGGGTTTGAATCCGGCAACATTAGTGCTATTTTGGAAGATAACTCCTTGCGCGACGCATTTACGCGCTATAATTCGGTATTGACTTTTTTCTTCCCGGAAGAAGCTACCCGCTTAGGTTTTACAAACGGTAACAACCTCTTAAATGACCGCACTGCCCAAACCGACGAGCAGGCCCTGCAAGCTTTAAGAGCCGTACAAACAAATTTGCGGCAAATTGACATCCAGGCGCTTTCAGCTAGTAAACGAGCCGAATATACGCTTTTGGATGACTCTATTACCCGCCTAATTTTTGAGTTAAACCAAAACCGCATCGCCCGGGATCCCATTTACTATGCCCAAGCCTTAGATGCTATTTACGATTTATTACTAGCCCCGCAAAATGATTCGCGTAAACAACGTACTGATTTGTTGGGCCGTGTAACGGCACTCCCCAAAGTGGCTAAACAAGCCCGCGAAAATTTAACACAGGCCCCACCCCAATTAGCCCGCCTAGCTATGGAAAAGGCTTATTTTGGCTATTTAGCGTTTGATGAGGTGGCTGAGCGTATTACAAAAGGGGCTGCTTTATCCAACGACCCGCGCGATATGGTCATGGCCGAGCAGACAATCCAACAGGCTAAAAAAGCCGTGCGTCAGCTGTTTGATTTATTCAAAGAAATCTCCCAACCCGGGATTACAATTCCTGATGATGCACGGATTGGTGATGACCGTTTTTATAATTTGTTACAGCAATACTACCAAATTACCGACAAGCCCAAAGTACTTACCAAATCCCTGGAACAAGGGTTAGATCAAGCCCAACACAAACTCTTTGAGGCCCTCTTGCCGTTTGAATTATCCCGGCAAGAAGAACAGTCGCAAGAAATGGACGCAGATCCCCTGGAAACCGAAATAACGGTGGTGGAAGGGCTTAATGAAGAACCGACAGAACAACCTGTGCAAAAAATACCGGCCCCCAAACCACCCAAAAATGCAAAACCTGCTAAACCGGTTTACAGCGTTCCTACGGCCAAGCAATTTTACGCCATTGCCAATCAGTTGGAATCTCCGTTTAACCTAGGGAATATACAACAGGATTTCACCAAGCAGGCGGCCGCGCTCTCTTCACGCTTGTTACAAAACCGGGTATTGCCCGGTACGGCCCCGTTGACAATCCGTCCGTTAAACCGTTATTTTTCGTACCAATATCCATATATGACTTCACCCGCATATAGCGTATTTTGGTTGCGCTTGCCACAGGGAAGCAAAGAACAGCAAGCCCAAATCCTCAAACGTGATTATAACGAACCGGCTTATAAGCTGCTCATCAGCCAGGAAGTAGTTCCCGGCCGTTATTACCAAAACCAAATGGTTAAAAATAATATCCGCCGCTTATTTGGTTCCCCCACCTTGGCAAACGGCTGGACACTTTACGCCCTGGACCTTGCCGCCAAAAACGGATATTTTGTAACCGACGAAGAAAACCTGTTTCTGGCGTGGCAACATTACCTGCGCGCGTTGTCGGCCGTGGTGGACCAACGCTTGCACACCCGCCAATATACTTATGAGGAAGCGCTGAAATTTTTAACGGACCAGAACGGGTTCTCGCAAGAAGAAGCCACCGCGTTATTAAACCCACTACTTACCAAACCAGGGCAAGCAGTTAGCTTTGTATGGGGTGCTAAGGTGTTTGAAAAAGCGACAGCCCCTTACGCCAAAAAAACAAAACCGCAAGTAATGGAATTATTACTGCAGGTAGGAAACGTCTCCCCGAGTGACTTAGTAAAAGAATTAAAACGCGTTTCTAAAAAATAATCCATAGCCGCTATGAAATTCCCCGGGGCTTACAACCCCGGGGAATTTTATGTAACAAAACCCCCAACCTAATTATTTCGCACGGAAACCTTGCAGGAGGGTAAACAGGGATGACAAGCGATGTAATCTCACACCGCACGAGGGAACACAAACGACCGGGAATGGAAGCTAATTTTATTAGCCGCCAGTAGAAAAGGGAAGAAAACCCCCGGGCTATGCCGGGGGATATTTTACACAATCAACTTACAAACACAATTTAGTGCTTTTATTTCTTCTTGCAGGCGCCATCAACAAAATCCATATCTCCGCAATCACACGAACACGAGGTTGATCCATCTGCAGACTCATCTATCCACGTTCCGCCACTTTTACTACATTTATCGGCATCCTCATCATAGGGTGATAAGTCTTTTACACATCGGGGCCCACATTTTTTAGGATTGTCGTCATCAATGTGTTTATAAAAATTAGCGTCACCGCAATCGCACGTACAACTGGCATCATCCCACGTCCAAGCAGGATTACTGGTACAAGCGGCAACTGTGCCATCCTCATAGTCAGCTTGACATATATGGTCCCACGAATCACTATCTTCCTTTTTCGTATAAAGGCATTCGTCACCACAGTCGCACTTACACTCGTCGTAATTCCAGGTGGCACCGACATTTCTTACGTCATCATTGTCTGTCGGGTTTGTCCACGTCGCCTTCTCGCAGTCAGATATGTGATCTTCCCGATCGTCGGACCAACAGTTGCTCATACAAAAACTGTAGTCATTGTCCGTTCCCGCGGCATTGTTGTACAGCCCACTTTCTGCGGTTCCACCGTGGGAGCCACTCGGACAATCACAAGAACAGGTATCGTCATGCCACGTGCCCGATCGCTGATAATCGCTTATAAAAGATGCTTCAATGTTTGCTGAAGAATTAAGACTGGCGTGAGGGTCCTCAATGGGGAATGTACCTGCCGCAGGCAAAGCCTCTCCAGTGCAAGTCTCTCTCATTTTTTCCATCCCGTAGCATGGCACACCACAAAGTCCATCCTTCTCACCGCTTTCACAACAAACCAAGTATTGTTTTTCAGAACCACTAAATGTGAGAGGCACCCACTTCACGCGGCCACTGGGACACCCCGGCAAACTTCTTTCACCGATGAAAATATCGCTAGGAAGCGCCGTTTTAAGTTGCCCCGTTTGTACGTCAGCAATCTTTACTGGGCCAGCCGTCGTCGGCTTCAAATATAAGTTACCAAACGTTATCGTGTCAGCTACGGATGTATCATCTTCGTTGCCAAACGTAGCTTCATTAGTTTTAAAATTCTGGATTATGTTTAATGTCGGCGATTCCGAACTTTCGGCTCCGGCTATGTTACGCAAGATAACATTTTTTGCCTGAAACGGAAGCGGCGCGTCGGTACACTCCCCGTCGTTCTTCCCGACGTTTAATTGAAAATCTTCATCGTTCACAGTACCGATATCCAGTTTTTTTGTGGGATATAAATTATCATACTTGGCATACGGAACCGGGAAATAGGTAACCATTTTTACCGCACCTTGATCAGCTGCGTACACAGTAGGGGCAAAACCAACCGCCACCAACAGGGCCAGGTAAGTACAAAATCCTTTTTGTTTTAGTAATTGCATAAATTGACTCCTTATTTATTCAAAAGTACACTTTAATGTACTTAAAATATCCGATGTAGCAAACCCGTAATCTTGACAATAGGTTCCTTTACATTTAAATTCTGCCTCTCCTTCGTCTTGGCGTAACCCGTAATACATAAACTCAGTATCCTTATATTCCCCGCCGGTACGCTTGGCACAAATCCCGTTGGGCCGGGTATCGCCAACCGCCCCTAAGGAATATTTAAAATTTTTCGTCTCAAAGCTTCTTCCGGTAGCCGTATGTCCATCTTTATCTATAAATGCCACGCCCAAATGCTCCAAACGCGGACAACTGGCGGAATCCGCATCATAACTGTAATTGGTACAATTCATCTTTTCCATGGCCGCCAGTTTAGCGGCTTGCAACCGGTTCATCAGGGTGCGGGCCTCGGCCATGTGGGAACGTTCAATCGTTTTTTCATACAAAGGAACCGCCATGACCGTTAAAATAGCCACAATAATAACGGCTGTTAAAATTTCCACTAACGTAAAACCTTTTTTATTCATAAAACTCCCCTTAACTAGCTGTATAATCTACGTTATATAAATCGCAGGCATTTTCGGCATTTTCGGCTGATATTTCAGCCCCCCCCGTACAAGTAAGTGCAGGTGCATCATCCCGGGAAAGCCGAAACTCCACCCCTTTATAAGGCGTGTTTAATTTTTGAGCCGAAGCATAGTTTTTACCTTTATTTAAAAAGTATTTAAAATGTTCACAAGTCATTTCCGTATAGTCTGCATTAAAGGAACATTTAATCGTGTCTTTGTCAAACATATCCATGCGCTGGAAAGTAGCTTTAGCAGGCATTGCATCGGGGTTGGTAGGGTCCGAAAAAGCTTGGAACGTACGGAACCCGAACTCGGCCGCTAGCCGTTCTGCCGAGTCATTGATGACGCGTAACATGGCTATCGCTTCCGACGCTTCCGCCTTTTGAATGGCACGGCGGTACTGTGGCAACACCACCGCCGTTAAAACACCAATAATCATAACAACTGCAAGCATTTCAATGAGTGTAAAAGCGCGTTTGTTCATCATTCCCCCTAGTAGCAACCGGTACGGTGAGAGTCATCTGCTACGTTTAAAATATCGCACGCGTCATTATTGCCGTTACACGAAAATTTATCCCCGCGGTACCAAATGTTGGCCGACGTTAAATTACGGCTTGCCCCCCATTTGGGCACGGCTTTTACGCATGCTTGCGTGGTACCACCGGCCACTAAAGTATAGCAAAAATTGTCTGTTTCCCAAGATGTGCCCGTACAGGCTTCTGATGTCGGCAGCGCGCCCGTTAACTCCATATCTAAATTACGCACCGTCGGGATTGTGACGGCTTCGTTACACATAATATTCCCCCCGCTCCAAGCACATTGTTGTTCAATCACCCACCGTTCGCGCGCTTCAAACAAAGCAGGCAACATTTCCATAGCTTCAGCCGCTTTGGCACGGTCCATTGCCCGGCGGTACTGCGGCATAGCTATCGCTGTAAGCACCCCCATAATAATGACCACTACTAACAGTTCAATCAGCGTAAATCCAGACGATTTCATAAAAGCCTCTTCCCTAAGTATAACGTTCTTCCATCAAAATACAATATCATTATAGCTAAAATTTAGCAAATTTGCATATTTTTTCTTGAAATTTGCTACACTATACAAGGTTTGGGTTGACTTGCCCCACCCCGGAGGTTTTACTATGCGAATTCATGATGATATCCAATTAGATTACTGCGACGTACTACTTAGGCCCAAACGCTCGGCCTTGGCGTCGCGCTCGGCGGTAGATGTACTACGCGAATATACGTTTAAATGGTGTAACCGTTCTCTGCACGCTACGGGCATTATTGCCGCCAATATGTACACCACCGGCACCTTTGAAATTGCCCGCGAGATGGAAAAACAAAACCTGTTCTGTGCCCTGCACAAACATTACAGTGCGCAGGAAGTCATTGATTTTTTAGCTGAAAATAAAAAAGAGATGGGCTCAAACGATTTAATTTTTGTCAGCTCGGGCGTGAGCGAAGCCGATTTTGAAAAATTATCCAGCATTATGAACACCAAACTGGTGCAAAACATTTGCATTGACGTGGCTAACGGTTATTCCCCTTACTTAATGGACTTTGTACGCAAAGTGCGCGCTACCTGGCCCGACGCCCTTATGATGGCGGGCAATGTGGTCACCGGGGATATGTGCGAGGACCTTATTTTAAACGGCGCCGATATTGTAAAAGTAGGCATTGGGCCGGGTTCTGTGTGCACGACGCGCAAGCTGACCGGCGTAGGGCGGCCGCAATTTTCCACCGTCATTGAATGTGCCGACGCCGCGCACGGCGTGGGCGGGATGATTTGCGCCGACGGCGGTTGCACGGTACCGGGCGACGTGTGCAAGAGTTTTTGCGCAGGCGCCGACTTTGTAATGCTGGGCGGTATGCTAGCCGGGCACGAAGAAAGTGCCGGAGAGATGAGCACAAAAATTTTTCAAACCGGGGAAGTGAATTTAGTAGACGACGAGCACTGCTCTATGGTACTGGAAGAAAAACAGTATAAAAAGTTTTACGGGATGAGCTCTGCTTATGCGCAAGAACAGCACTACGGCGGGCTTAAAAAATACCGCGCCAGTGAAGGCAAAGTAGTGGAGCTCCCGTTCCGCGGGCCGATTGAGCCGACGCTGCTCACCATTTTAGGTGGCATGCGCAGTTGTATGACGTATATTGGGGCCAAGCGCCTTAAAGATATGCCCAAGTGTGCCTCGTTCTATCGGGTAAATAGGCAGCTTAATACTATTTTCGGGAATGAATAAACGGCGAGCCGCCCCTCCCAATGCCCGCGCGTTGCTTTTAACCACACACTTACGCAAACGATCGCGAGGGGCCTGTATAAAATATGTTACAATAACCTATCTTACAAAAGGAGCAGTTTATGATTAAAGACGGCAGCAAAGTGAAATTTGATTACACCCTTACCGTGGACGGTCAAGTGGCCGATACCTCGGCCGGGCGCGCCCCGCTGGAATATACCCACGGCGCGGGCCACATCATTAAAGGCCTTGAAAAAGAAATGACCGGCATGAATGTGGGCGACAAGAAAACTGTCGTCGTAAAACCCGAAGAAGGCTATGGCCTGGTGCAACAGGAAGCCATCCGCCGCGTGCCCAAAACCGCGATTGGCGGCGCCGAAAATTTAAAAGTAGGCGATATGGTGGGCGCGTCTAATGCGGGGCACACATTTCGTGCGGTGGTCAAAGAAATTACCGACAACGAAGTGGTGCTGGATTTCAACCACCCCTTAGCGGGCAAAACACTGACGTTTGACGTGGAAATAAAAGAGATTAACGACTAACGGTTTTGATAAACCAACTAAAAACCCCGGGTTTCAAGCCCGGGGTTTTTGATTGCAGTTACAATGTTATTTGAGCAAATTGGGAAGGCTAAAGAGGCCAGTCTTACTTATGCTCTTCAGAAATAAGAAGTATCATGCCAATTATAAAAGTTATAAATATGACTACTACGCCTACTCCAATCATATTTTCTGTATCTGTGGTAGCACTCAACACCGTCACACCAATTCCAAAAAGAGATCCCACCGTAACAAGAGCCCACCCCATAGACGCCACATCCGTGATACGTTGCAAGGAAGCATTTTTCGTATTACCAAACAGTTCTTCGGGCGTCAGCATACGGGTGCCTTGCGGCATCATGGTATTTACGCGGGCAAAGGCCGGTTGGAGTTGTGGGTCATTAAACATTTCTGTGTATAAGTCGTGCGCGCTTTGATAAAGCTTTTCCAAATTAGCTTTAGCGTCCGCTTTCTCCATTTGAAACACTTCTTTGGCTTGATTAAACAACTGTTTTGCTTTCCCAAAATACGGGCTTTGCGCTACCGGCGTTTGTTCCACGTCTACCAGTGTCTTTTCCGTTAAGTTTAACACGTTCGCTAATTGCGTACGGACCGCTTCACGCGCTTGCGGCGTATCTTGCTTAATAAGCTGTTGGGTTTCTTTATAAATTTGCACCAACCCTTTAAATTGCCCGGGCGCCTGGGCAGACGCGGCTTGAATTTTTTGTAACGTTGCCTCCACAGCCAAGCCCGGCATTTGCGCCGAACGGGCCACTACCGCAGATGTAACCGTTCTGGTTAAAGCTCCTTCCAGTGCACGTGGCGCATTTACGCTTATACTTTTGCCCGTTAAGGCGGCGGATCCTTTTTGTACCGTGCGCGGCTTTAACGGCACGCCTGCCCAAGACGGGGCAATACTGCTAAACACGAGTAGCATACTCATCAGCCACGCCGTGTATTGCGTGCCCAAGGAAAAAATAGTGTCTTGCGTTTTGTTGGATTTCATTTCGTTTCTCCTTATAAATGTCTTACAAATATATTTTAGATAACTTCCCTGCTGTAAAACGAGAGACTTAAGACCTAATCCGGCAAGGAATTTGGACCTATCCCTACTTAGGTCTTGTTACGCAAACAACCCCTCTATTATTTGATAGAGAGGTTGCTTGAATCATTATAAGCTATTTACTTGAGCAAGTTCTTTAGACTAAACGTCTTAACCTCTTCTTGCATCTGCTTAATGGCATCCTCCACGCTAAGCGGCTGTGTGTTGGTGCCGTCTTTAAGGCGCACGGTGAGCGTGCCCGTGGCGGCCTCGTTCTTGCCGATAATGGCCGTGTACGGGATGCGCTGCAAGTGCGCTTCGCGGATTTTCAGACCCAATTTTTCCGGGCGGATGTCCAGCTCTACGCGTAGCCCCGCTTTTTTCATCTTAGCGGCCACTTCCTGCGCAAACGGGATTTGGTCATCTGTGAGCGTTAAGAGTTTCATTTGCACCGGGGCCAGCCACAGCGGGAACCATCCGGCATAGTGCTCAATAAGCACACCGGTAAACCGTTCAATACTGCCGAACATAGCGCGGTGCACCATAATGGGGCGTTTGCGGCCTTCGGGCGCCACGTATTCCAGGTCAAAGCGTTCGGGCAGGTTGAAGTCAAACTGAATGGTGGATAACTGCCACAAGCGGCCAATGGCGTCCATGACTTTAATGTCAATTTTCGGCCCGTAGAAAGCGGCCTCGCCCGCGTGGGTGGTATAAGGGATGTTATTTTCCTCTAATACTTTTTTAAGCGCACTTTCGGCGCGTTCCCACTCGGCCGGGGCCCCGGTGAAGTGTTCCGGGTGTTCCGGGTCGCGCGTGGAGAGTTCCACGGCGTATTTTTCAAAGCCAAACGTTTTGAAAATGTGCATGGCATACTCAAACGCTTGCTTGACTTCCCCCTCTACCTGCTCGGGCGTGCAGAAAATGTGCGCATCATCTTGCGTAAACCCGCGCACGCGCAGCATCCCGTGCAAGGCGCCGGAACGTTCGTAGCGGTACACAGTGCCCAGCTCGCTAAAGCGCAAGGGCAGGTCGCGGTAACTGCGCAAGTGGGTTTTGTAAATTTCCACGTGGAAGGGGCAGTTCATGGGCTTAATCTGGTATTTTTCCTCGTCAATCTCCATGGGTTTGAACATACTGTCACTATAAAAACCCGCGTGACCGCTGATTTCAAATAAATGGTAGCGCGCAATGTGCGGGCTGACGACCAGGTCGTAGCCGCGGCTTAAGTTTTGGTCTTTAATCCAGTCTTCCAAAATTTTGCGCAGCATGCCGCCTTTGGGGTGCATCAAAATCAGGCCGGGGCCAATGTTGTCGTTAATGCTAAACAAGTCCAGCTCCGGGCCGAGTTTGCGGTGGTCGCGCTTGGCAGCTTCTTCCTGTTGTTTGACGTAGGCGTTCAGTTCGTCTTTGTTGTCAAAACACAAGCCATAAATGCGCTGGAGCATGGGGCGTTTTTCGTCACCGCGCCAGTACGCGCCGGCAATGGTAGTCAGCTTAAAACTGTTTACTTGCCCCGTGTGTTCCACGTGCGGGCCGCGGCACAGGTCGGCATAGTCGCCATTTACATAAATGGAAATGGTGCCGTCTTCCAGTTCTTCCAACAGTTCCAATTTATAAGTTTCGCCGCGTTTTTGGAAAAAATCGCGCGCTTCGGCTTTGCTCAACTCTTTGCGCTCAAATTTTTGGCGGGCCTTGATGATTTCTTTCATCTTGGTCTCAATGGCTTTTAAATCTTCGGGCGTGAATTGCTTGGGGCAATCAAAGTCGTAATAAAAGCCGTTTTCAATGGCCGGGCCGATACCGAGCTTGGTACCGGGGAATAACTGCTGCACCGCTTGCGCCATGACGTGCGCGCAGGAGTGGCGTTTGGTTTGTAAGTCAATTTTTTCAGACATATTTTTTCCGCTTGGGGCTGTCAGCCACGATGACCGAGCCAACCGCCAAGGGCCTCATTTAAGATACTTTTATTATACAAAATCGGGCGCCCGTACGGGCACACGAAAAAATGCCCCGCCGATAAATGACCCGGCGGGGCGTTGTGGGCTATATCTTATTTACCTATTTCTATAAACTCGTACAAATTGGCATTTTCCAAATCCGCACGTTTGACTAAATTGCCCCCGGTTTGGGCGTTATACAAAAACACATATTCGTCGGGGTCGGCGGCAACAGGTTGTCCGTTTATGTTGCACGTTAAATTAGGTAACGGGATTTCATACACCGCACTTGGCACATCACTCGTTTTGGAACGTACTCTGGTCACGGCTGCCCCGTGAAAAGCATGTAAGGCCTTCCCAAGTTCCTCCTGAGAATTAAAATGGTACGGATACAAATAATTCCACATATTTTCAAATATTTTGTTTTTGCGGTCATTTTTCCAGGCCTTCTTTTCAGACTCGTATAGCTTCCAAAAAGTATTTTGAGGATGTGGGGCCACAGCTATGTTTTCTACCGGTTTAAAATATTCCGGATTTTCCAAATCCGCGCGCGGGAAAACACCCACCGCCCCCATTTCAAAAAATACCATAACATGGTCTTTGGGGTTATAGGCGTGTTTCACCCCGTCGCGGTCCACCCACACCAGGCCTTCCACGGGCAGTTCCACTAAATAAACCCTATATCCGTTCTTTGCATCCCGCACGAAAGGAAGTTGCTTCAAATAGGCCAGTAATGCTTCCTGGGTACCCAGTTGCTTGTAAACTAGAGCTTTGCCTTCTTTAACAAGCGCGGCCGTCTCTTGCGTGTTTCCTTCCATACGTAATTTAGCTAAGCGGGCTTTGTGCAAATGCGCCAGCAAGACCGAATCGCACAAATTATTTAAATCATCAAACACTTTGTCTTGCCCCATGGCTTGCCAAATTTCGTCTTCTAAACGCGGCTTAAATGAGTTATACATTTCAGGCGTATTTTCGGCAATTTTACCCGTTTGGGCCGCTACGTCATAAATGACAAAATACTCGCCGGAATTTAACACCAACGGGTCTTTATACTCCTCCGGCTTATACAAAATACCGTCCACGGGTAAGGCATACAGTTTTACTTCGCGCCCGTCGGGGCCGATACGGATATCGGCTTTACCTTGGTACCATTCGTTCAAATCACGCGCCAGTTGTGTTTGGTCTTGATAGAACGTACGTTTGGGGTTGTTCGCCCACTCGTTAGCCGTAATCCCGGCTAAACTTTCCGGCGTAGGAAAGGTAGATAACTCGTTGAATTTATTATTTAAAAACGTAACATAACTTTTATTAACCGGCGTGATCGTTTTAGGCATTTTAACACGCAGTAAGCCAATGGCATTGCCGCGCACGAGGCCCGAAGGCAAATTTGTTACTACCGGGCGACCGATTACAACGCCTTTGGCAGCACGCGCTACTACTCTATCTAAATTAGCTAAATTTTTAGCCGCTTGGGCCGAGTTTTTAAACTGTGCAAATGCACTGGCCCCCGGTACTAACAAAACAGCTAATAAACTTACGACGATTTTTTGGTTTATTGTTCTCTCCGTAATGTTGGATTTTCTTTTATCTTAATAAAATGCAATGCCGCTACGAAAGGGCCTTTGGACCTATAGCCGCCTAGGTCCTTTCCCTAAATCCGGCAAAAAAATCTATAATGTAGTATATGCGCTTATTTGCACTGATTTATAAACCTTTTCAAAATGCGTGGCAACTGCTGGCGGTGTTGTCTGTTCCGGCGGTCCTCTTGGGGTGGTTTGGCCTGGGGCAACTGGGCATTACAGAGCCTATTTATGTCATCCCGGCAGAACTAGCCAAGTTTTTGTGCGAGTTTTTATTTTTAGGCATTCTACTTTCGGTATTACAGCTAATCGGCTTAAAAAACAAATGGCTCACAGGCATCCTGGTATATCTTTATTATATTGTGATGTCGGCCGACTTAGTGCTTTTGTGGTATTTTAAAGAGCGTTTTGGCGCGAAATACTTAGACACGTTGGAAGGCGGCGACTATAACTTTTTGACCGATTGGCGCGTACTTTCTTATTTAATCCTGCTGGCGGTGTTTTCAGTGGGCACGGTGCGTTTATTTTTGAAAGATTCCCCTCGCAAAACCGCGCTACTGCGCTTAGGGGTGTGCGGCGCGGGAACGGCTCTACTTTATATATTAAACCCGTTATGGCTGTTGCCGGCCCCGGCCGATTTTTATGCTACGTATATGATGGCGCCCTCTATCGTCTATACCACCCGGGCCGCCCTTACCAAACAGCCCCCGGCCCGCCTAAGTACCACCATTCCGGCCGACGTAGAAAAACTGGCCCAGCGCTACAATGTATTTTCGGCCAAGCAAACACCGCTGGGCAAAAATTATATGCGCGTCATCTTAATTGCCAGCGAGTCTTTATCCAACAAATACATGCACCATTTTAATATGAACATCCCCCCGCAGGCTAGCGAGCCCTTGGATAAACTTTACGAAAACAACCCATCGGCCTCGTTAAAACACGTCACGCTTTCCACGCTTTACGGCCTTTCGGTTATTTTTACGTCGCACCCGTTTGTACGGCTGATGTATGAAAACAACTACCCCTTTTCCCTAGTCAAAGAACTTAAAAAGAACGGTTTTCACACGGCGTTTTTGCGCGGTGCCGACGAAACATATATGGACGAAAACGTGCTGTTTAAACAGGCCGGGTTTGACGAGGTAATCGGCGCCACGTATTTCCAAACGCGCGACGATTACAAAGACTATATCAGCTGGTGGGGCTTGTTAGACCGCAAACTTTTTGACTATGCGCTGGAATATCTGCGCATCCACAAAAACGAGCCCACGTTTATTACGCTACTGACGGTGGATTCCCATGTGCCGCTGGGCCGCGCCGATTATTTGGGCGAACAATACCAGGAAATTGACGAGCCGTTTTATAATATCCCCACTTTGCCGCGTGCGTTTGCGCGCTTTGGGCAGGACGTGACGCGCTTTGTGGCGCGCTTGCAAAAATACGGATTGTTTGACGACGACACGCTGGTGCTTATCATGCCGGACCACCCGTCCTACTCCAACACGCCCACCAATGCACTTTTTAAGCCGTACCAGCCGCAGTTTGATAACTTGCCCTTTATTATTTTGACCAAAGATAAAATTACGGCGCCGATTGCCCAAACGGATTTACTTTCGCAACTAGATATTGCACCCACGATTTTGGATTTACTCAATATTGAGATGCCGCGCGGGATGTTCGGGCACAGCATTTTTGACGTAAACGCCCGGCGCAGCGTGTTTGACATTAAGGAAGATTATGCGCTCATTACCACCGCTTATGGCAAGCGCGTGGTTCCGTTCCGTTCCACGCGCCCGTACGATAAAGACCTCATCAAACTGATGACGACGTTTGTGAAAGAATAAGATTTTTGTATATAATAAACTATCTTTTTAAGGGAGGAGATAGCCCGCCTATTATATTAGGTTAAAAACGAAAAATTTCAACTGTTTTTGGGAACTGTACCGTGCGTACAGACACGCTTGGAAACTTCCAAGCCACATGCCCCAAAACAGCCGTTTATAGGTACAATTGGAACTCGAGAGCCATGCGTACCGAGTGTTTACCGCGTATGTGGTAAATCACGGCTGTTATTTTGGGTTAAGCATGTTGGCCCATTATATTAGCCGTTTTTTTATGGGCCCGGCACAAAATTAGGAGTTTAACAACATGCATTATAAAATAAACAGAGGGTTTACCCTCATTGAATTGTTGGTAGTAGTACTTATCATTGGTATTTTGGCGGCGGTGGCCTTGCCACAATATCAAAAGGCGGTTATGAAGGCACGAATCACAGAATATGAAGTGAACTTAAAAGCCCTGGCCGATGCCGAACAAGTGTGCTATTTACGCAAAGGAAGTACTTGCACGATAGATGAATTAGACATAGAAGTTCCGGAATGTAAACCAATACCGGGTATTATGAATTCGTGTAACTATGAAATATCCCGCAGTCAGAGTAGAGTACGCTTTGGTAGCAGTGAGTATTTTATGTTTTCCTCAGGATTTACAGATTCCAAGTATATGGGAGGTGGAATTTATAAGGATATCATATATCCGGCCGGGATGCTCTGCATAGGCCCCTATGAAAAGTGTCCAAAAATGGGGTTTAGCAACGTAGTTAATGAAACAGAGCACATATATGCCCGGCCTCAATAATTAATAACTTAAAAAGTAATCTGCCTCAAGTACAATGCCCCTTCACCGGGGCATTTTTATATCAGTACCGTGGGATATTTTGTCAGGTTGCACCTGACCTATAAACAGCATTCTTCCCCAAGTATAAGGTAAAGTAGCCAGTACCCTGATTTGTCAAAATTAAACTGTCATCCTGAGCTTGACTCAGGATCTTCAACGCCTGTCGTTATGGAAAGCAACCCAGGCAACGGCAAGCGTGGAAGATCCCGTATCAAGTACGGGATGACGACTTTTTTATGATGACAACTTTCGTGTGCCTAAACTGGCATCACACCCGCCGTTAAAAATAGTCGCTCCCGGCGTAAATATGCTACGCAAGTAAGCCGCTACACGCAACAAAACGGCAGCAATTTCAAACTAATTTCAAGCAAGGCTAGGCGCACGGCAACGAAGCGTACTTACTGCGGACGGGGCGCCAGCCCCGCAAGTACGTGAGTTGCCGAGCAACAACGCATTGCTTGAAATTAGGAAGAAAGTGCTAAATATGCTACAATATAATATCTTATTATAGGAGGAATTTCTCTCATGCAAACAGCAGCACAAGGGTCCGCCGCCTGGATTTGGTGGATCATGCTCGCATTCGCGTTCGTGGTAATCTTCTTACCCGCGCGCAGCCAGAAAAAACGTGAACAGGAACTCAAAACAAAAGTGGATGCCCTACAAAAAGGAGACCAAATTGTTTTGGCGAGCGGCATTATCGGCACCGTCGTCGGTTTTAAAGATGAGGCACTGGAAGTAAAAGTAGCCGAAAACGTAAAACTGACTGTACTGAAAAACGCCGTCGTCGGATTTTTAAATGACCGCACACCAGCGGCACAAGGAGGCAAGAAGTAATGTCAAACAAATTAGCCGTAAAATGGGGACTGATCATCGTCATTTTACTGGGGGCACTTTATCTCATTTACCCCAATTATAAATGGTATTCTAAACCGCTCGCCGAGCGCGAAAAACTAGATACCTTGGGCGAACGCCCCAAACGCATGCTCAACCTGGGCTTAGATTTGCGCGGCGGGTCGAGCCTACTGTTAGAATTAGACGTATCCAAACTGCCGGGCAACGAGCCCTTGCACGAAGCGATGTCGCGCGCGATTGAAATTATCCGCAATCGCATTGACCAATACGGTGTGGCGGAAACGTCTATCACCAAACAAGGCGACAAATGGATTATGGTGCAACTGCCGGGCGTTTCCAACCCGCAACGCGCTGAGGAACTTATCGGCAAAACCGCTATGCTCGAGTTCCGCATCGTCAAAAACGACCAAAGTATCGCCCAAGCCGCTTTTGCTAAATTAGAAAGCACCGACAACCCGTTTGACGACGACGGCAACTTACAGCCCGAAATTGCCAAACTCGTACCCGAAGGCTACCAAATTATGCGCAGCAAAGAAGGCGGCCCCATGCTCGTAGAAAGCACCGTGGAAGTGACCGGCGCCGATTTGGAAGATGCCCGCGTGATTATGATGGATGAAAACGGCTACTCGGCCGTATCGTTCCGCTTTAACGCCGAAGGCAGCCAAAAATTCGGTAAACTGACCGGCTCGCACTTACAGCAAAATTTGGCCATTGTGCTTGACAACACGGTTCAATCCGCGCCGACCATTCAATCGCGCATTACGCGCGAGGGGCGCATCACGGGGCACTTCACTCCCGAAGAAGCCCGTAGTTTGGCTATTGTCTTAAAAGCAGGCGCGTTGCCGGCCCCGGTCAAAGTAATTGAAAAGAAAACTATCGGGCCGACATTGGGTGAAGACTCCATTAAATCGGGCTTGTCTGCCTCGGGCATTGCGTTTGTAATTATCTTGCTATTTATGCTCATCTATTACAAAGCGGCCGGCTTTATTGCCGACGTGGCCCTGGTACTCAACTTCATCTTAACCGTGGCTGTGATGAGCTATTTCTCGGCTACGCTGACACTGCCCGGCATTGCGGGTATGATTTTGTCCTTAGCCATGGCCATTGACGCCAACGTGCTGATTATTGAACGTATGCGCGAAGAAAAACGTGCCGGCAAACCCGTCTACGAAATTATCGCGCTGGGCTATGACAAAGCCTGGAGTGCTATTTTTGACTCCAACATCACCACTATTATCGTGGGGGCGTGTCTCTTGCAATTTGGCACCGGGCCCGTCAAAGGCTTTGCGGTAACCTTGATTATCGGGTTACTGGTCAGCTTGTTTACGGCCGTGTTTGTCACGCGCGCCATTTACGAGCTTATTTTAACTTCTAACACCAAGGAGATCAGCTTATGATGAACTTGTTACCCAAAACACACATTGATTTCCTTAAATACCGGAAAGTATATTTTACGCTGTTTGGCATTTTGCTTATCGGCGGTTTAATCTGCTTTTTGACCAAAGGATTTAATATGGGTATTGATTTTACCGGCGGTACCATGGTGCAGGTAAAATTCAACGCCCCCGTGGAAATGGAACAAATCCGCGCCGCACTGAGCACTACGGGTGCCAATTCGGAGCTCCAATCGTTTGGCGATAATTCCTACGCCATTAGCGAAAAAAGCACCGGGGCCGAAGTGGGCGTGGTACAAGGGCGCATTACCCACGCGCTGGACTCTTTAAACGTGCCTTACACGGTCTTGCAAACCAACTCCGTGGGGCCGGCCGTTGGGTCCGACATGACCGAACGCGCACTGTGGTCTATTTTACTGTCCATGGTGTTTATCATCATTTATGTGGCGTTTCGGTTTAGCAACATTTTGTGGGGTATTTCGGGCGTCGTTGCTTTGTTCCACGACTTGTTCTTAATGGCGGTGGCGTTTTCAATTACGCAGCGCGAAATTGACCTCGTGGTTGTGGCGGCTTTCCTCACGGTAGCCGGGTTCTCTATTAACGACACGATCGTCATCTTTGACCGCATGCGCGAAAACGTACGCTTGCACCCCAAAATGAGCTTTGGCGATTTAATCAACCTCTCTATTAACGAGACGTTATCCCGCACCATTATTACCACACTGACCGTGCTGTTTGCGCTGTTTGTGTTGTATTTCTTTGGCGGAGAAGTGATTAACTCCTTCGCGTTTGCTATGCTCATTGGTTGTATCTCGGGCGTGTACAGCACCATTGCGCTGACCACTCCTTTAGTTTACACCTGGAGCCACGGTCAATATCACGACGGCAGCGAAAAACCGGCTAAAAAAGAAATGAGTGAAGCCGAAAAAATGGCGGCTGCGTATCATTCCGCTAAACGGATGATCCGCAACTCCGACGGCAATGCTCGCCGCCGTCCGCGCCGTAAACGCAAATAAGTTGTTTTAATACGGAGCCCCACAAACGGGGCTCCGTTAAACTGTTTATAAAGGGGGCTTTGTAAAAGAGTAAGGCCCGGTTTATAAATAGTTTAACAGGAAAGAAAATGCGCAAAATAAAACGCTTTAAAATTACCTCGCGCGAGCGCGAAATTTTAAACCGCCTCCTGCGGGAGTTACCGCTCCTTCGCCGGGCCGGGTTCCAAAGCCAGCCCGAAGTGTCTGCGTTTATTACCGAACTTTTTAAGCAAATTGACCCCGGTGTGGTGTACGAATTTAATCAAGACGCACACTGGGAACTGGACGACCAAAGTATTATCCACAAGGAAATGTTCTCGGCCTGTGCCGTAACGCTAGGGAGTAAGCTAACGCCCTACTTATCCGCCCTGCCTAACGACGACAAACGCACCGCCGCCGTGACCGTAATTTTGGAGTTTTTAAAAACCGCTGTTAACTTTGTGGCGGACCTTATTAAAGAGCAAGCGCAAAAAGAGGAGTGTGAAACCTTAGATTTGCAATTTATCTATCTTCCCCCCTTTGGCGCGGCGGGCGCGCCTAAGATGCTACGTGAGGCCGTGCGCGTGGAAAAGACCGTGGCGGATAAGGCGTTGCCGTCTATTCTGCCGCATTTAAACGCGGATAAAATTGAGGTTTCGCTGGCGGCAGACGGCAGTTTACTGCCGCCCTACACCGCCGTATTTTTTGTGCCGTGGCAAAAAGCTAAAAAGAAAGGGAAAAAATAATGCATCACGAAGAAAAAAAACCGTTTTCCTGGAAACATGTTGTAGGGTCCACTTTAGCTTGGTGGTACACCGTACTTTTGGGCTGGACGACCCGCATTTATTGGTTTAAAACGGGCGAGGCCAAACAACTGGAAGACAGCGGCGCGGGACTCATTTACGCCGCGTGGCACAACCAACAGCTTTTCTTATTATACCCATACAAAGGGCAAAAAATTGCGCCTTTAATCAGCCAATCTTCCGACGGGGAATATATTGCCCGCGTACTGCCGCACTTTGGTATGCAAGCCGTGCGCGGCTCCACCACCCGCGGCGGCGCCCGCGCGCTTATTAAGCTTATGCAAGCGGCGCGCAAAGGGTACCGCCCCATGCTCACGCCCGACGGTCCCCGCGGCCCGATTTATACCGTGCAACCCGGTATTTTGTTTTTAGCTAAAAAGCTCGGCTGGCCGATTATCCCCGTGGGCACCGCGTTAAGCCACAAATTTAAAGTAGGCTCGTGGGATAAAATGCGCGTACCGTTGCCGTTTGGTAAAACCGCGCTTACGTACGGCAAAGCCGTGTGGGTAAAAAGCGAGGACGATTTCCCCCGCGCCGCCGCCGAAATTCAAGCGGAACTCAACCGCTGTAGCGACGCGAGTGAACTATTTTGCAACGGTGTGCATTTTGACAGCACAAAAGGGTAAAAGCTAACCATTTTCGTGGGGCATATTGTTGATTAGTTATTTAATAGGTAGTACTTATATTTGTAACCTTCCGTATGGCCTTTAGGGGTCAGTAGATTTCTATCGTTCCAATAAGTACCTAACGAAGCACATAGTTTTACCGCATTTTCATTACTCTTTTCTGCTCCACAACGCTCGTCCCCTAAGGACGAATTTTCAAAATTTGGCCTAAATTTTTAAAACGGTTTTGATGGGTACGGAGTAACGGGTGAGCATATCCCTCCCTTGTGGAGGGAGTACCGCCCGTTAGGCGGGGTAGGAGGGGCCAAAAAGGTATTTTTCTTATTTTGCCCCTCTTTTGTCCCTCTCGGGACATTTTCCCCACAAGGGGGACAAATGTTTTGCGATTTTTTCCCTTTATGCATTTAGTATGCTATTTCTTGACTGTTTTTTTCGTCGTCTTTTTGGGCGCTTTCTTAGCCACTTTTTTTACCGCTTTTTTGGCAGGTTTTTTTACAGCGGCTTTAACCGGCTTGGAGGCTTGTTTTTTGTCGCCTTTTTTTAGTTTAGCCGCAAATTCCTTCCAGCCTTCTAACGCAAGCGGCAAAACCTCATCCATGTGCTTGACGGGAATAAGCGTCATCTCTTTGCGCACGCGCTCCGGGATTTCGCTCACGTCTTTTTGGTTGGTGTGCGGGTAGAGAATCGTTTTCACGCCCTCGCGGTAGGCGGCTAAGAACTTCTCTTTAATCCCCCCCACCGGCAAAATGCGCCCGGTAATCGTCACTTCGCCCGTCATGGCCAATTTCTTTTTAACAGGCAAGCCCGTGAGCAAGCTGGTTAAAGCGGTGGTAATCACGCCGCCCGCCGACGGACCGTCCTTAGGAATAGCCCCTTCGGGGAAGTGAATGTGAAAATCGGTCTTGTCAAACGCTACGTCTTTGCCGTAGCCGCGGCTTTGCGCATAGGTAAGTGCGGCACGCACGGATTCTTTCATCACGTTGCCCAGCATCCCCGTTAAAATAAGGGCCCCTTTGCCGGGCAGTTTGGTGGCTTCAATGGTCAGCGTTTCGCCGCCCACGCTCGTCCACGCCAGGCCCGTGGCAATACCTACACCGTTGTCTTCGGTCGCAAAGTTGGAGTATTTCGGCACGCCCAAAAACTCGTGCAAATTAGCCTTGGTGACGTGCACCTTTTTGGCACCTTCCACCACTTTGCGCGCGGCCTTGCGGCACAGCGAGCCGATTTCACGCTCCAAATTACGCACACCGGCTTCGCGCACATAGTCGCGCATGAGTAACGCCACAGCGTCTTTGTCAATTTCCAGTTGGCCTTTTTTGAGCCCGTGTATTTTGAGTTGTTTGGGGAGCAGATAGTTATTTACAATATCGTGCTTTTCATACTCGGTGTAACCGTCAAAATCAATAATTTCCAAACGATCGCGCAGTGTGACCGGGATGGACGAGAGCGAGTTAGCCGTGGTAATAAACATCACTTTAGACACGTCAAACGGCACGTCTAAAAAGTGGTCGGTAAATTCTTTGTTTTGCTCCGGGTCTAAAAGTTCCAATAAAGCGGCCGCCGGGTCGCCGCGCCAATCGGACCCCATTTTGTCAATTTCGTCCAAGAGGAAAACCGGGTTGGAGCTTTTGGCCTTGCTAATCCCCTGGATGATGCGCCCGGGCATAGAGCCAATATACGTGCGGCGGTGGCCGCGGATTTCGCTTTCATCCCGCACGCCGCCCAAGCTCATGCGCACAAATTTGCGCCCAATGGCACGCGCGATAGACTTGGCCAGAGAAGTTTTCCCCACCCCCGGCGCGCCGGCAAAACACAGCACCGGCCCGCGCAAGGCGCCCGTTAATTTATTAACAGCTAAATACTCCAGCACACGCTCTTTGGGTTTATTAAGGCCAAAGTGGTCCTCGTCCAAAATTTGGCGGGCTTTTTCCAGGTCCAATACGTCGGTGGTAGTTTTGTTCCACGGCATATTGAGGAGCCAATCTAAATACGTGCGTGCCACGGTGGCCTCCGGCGAGAACGGCTGCATTTTGGACAAACGGTCCAGCTCTTTGTTGGCTTCTTCGGCCGCGTGCGGCGGCAGGCCGTTTTTCTTAATTTTGGCGCGCATGTCGTCGAGCTCTTTTTGGAAATCGTCCTTTTGGCTCAGCTCTTTTTGAATGGCTTTCATTTGCTCATTCAAATAGTATTCTTTTTGGTTTTTATCAATTTGCGCGCGGACTTTATTATGGATTTTATTTTCAATATCTATAATTTGAATTTCCGCCGTGATAAGTTTTAAAATTTTCTCTAAACGGTCCGTAATTTTAACGGCCTCTAAAATTTCCTGGCGCTGGGCGGTTTTGACGAGCATATTAGATGCAATCGTATCAGCCAGTTTGGCAGGGTCGGTAATTTGGCGCAGGAAAGACACGCCTTCCACCGCCACCCGGTGCGACGTGCGGGCGTATTTGTCAAACTCGTCAAGCACTTGACGCATCAGGGCCTGCACCACCGGGGAATTGTCGTCCTCTTCCTCAATATATTCCACTTGGGCAAACCAGGCATTTGCCTGCGGGTTGACGTCCAATTTAAGCACGTGTGCGCGGACCAACCCTTGCAAAAATACTTTGAGCGACCCGTTAGGCAAGCGTAAATTTTGCGTGATTTGGCAGATAACGCCAAAGTGGTAGAGGTCTTTTTCTTTCGGGTCTTCGTTCTCAGCCTCTTTTTGGGAAATGGCTAAGATGTAATTGCCGGGAGTGTTTAAGGCACGCTCCACGGCGTTAATAGATTTCTCGCGGTCCACGGACAGTGGCAAACTCATGCCCGGGAACATGACTACGTCCCGGATGGTAACTACCGGCACGACGGTAGGCAGTGAAAGCGTCAGTTTTTTAATTTCTTCCATAAAAATTTCCCCCTAATTTGGTAAATCGTTGGCAGGATATACCCTTATTTTAAGACGGTATATCCCTATATAGGTAAGATTGTAGCACATTTTTTCAAAATTAGCAACTATTTTATTAGTGTGCTAATTATAAAGCACTAAAAGGCCCCGCGCTTTTGAGCGCAGGGCACATGAAATTAATAACGCTCTTTCCAATTACGGCCGACTAAATCACGGATATCACGGCCGACTAAAACAGACCAGGCATAACTGGCCAGGTCAGCTTTTTGCCACTGTGGGGCCTGCCCGGCGGCCCAGTCAATTTCTTCCTCTTCAAAAAAACGGATGAATGGGTCAAATACCACGCGCAAATTTTTCCGCAAAACGGCCAAGTGGGCAATGGCTTGCTCGTCATTCGGGTGGACCTGCGCGCAGAGTTTATCAAACGCACTAAGCGCGCGGCGCACTTCCATTAAATCTTGCTGGTTGACTCCTCCCATCACGGCGTCCAACACTATGAGGTGTGTCATATCTACGTTTTCCAAGGTATAGTAGCCATTGTGGAAGCTTTCCAGCGGGATTTGATCCTTAATCATCCCTTTAATCGTTTGATAAAGCTGTGTATTTTGGTAGTTGGGATATGCTTTATAGATACCACTTTGAATGTCCTCTATATCAATTTGGGAATAAGGGGCCGTGTGCGTTTCCAGGCGGTTATACGCAAGCTCTAATAAATCGCGCGGGGTGGGGTTGGCGGGCAACTTTTCCCCCTGCACGCGCAAGGCCAGCAGTTTACCCGCAGCGGCGTGTTCTTCTGGTGTGAGTACAAACGGGGTATATTCCCCATACGTGTTATAGGCTCCCATTTCGTTAGGATTGGAAAGCATTAAATAAGCGTCTAACAGATCAGCATAGGCGGCATCGGCCGTTTTAACCGGGAAGCCGTATTTACCTAGCGTAATATGTTTGGGATAGACTGGGGTAAGTTCGTAGAGCGTAGCATAACTGATGGGTGTAAAGTTACCACGCACCAAACGTTTTAAAAGAAAATAATTGGGAAATTCCCACATCATCCGTTCACTAGGAAAAGACTCCCTTTGCGCTTGTTTTAAATGCAGTTGTGCCCAATCATAGAGATAGGGATTTTTTTCCAAGGATTTCCCCGGATGGGCCACTAACCACAAATAACCGGCTTGCGTGATAGCGGGCAAATCAATGTCTTCCCCCAATTCAAAAGGTTGTCTAAATCCAACACGAATGGGATCGGCTTGATGTTCAAACAACGGGGCTCTTTGAATAAAGTCATCATCCTGTGTCGGCAACGTTTCCCATGCGGCAAAGTAAAGCGTGGGGTAACCATAAGGGATCTTGGTTGACGGTACATACCCAAATACGGGATGATAAAAATAAGTTCCCGTGCGGGTAGTAATCACTTTCCCCGGCACTTGTTTTACCGCTTGGCGACTAATAACAGCATCCACCGTTTTGGCCAGGGCCTTGCCTTTATTTTGGGACCAAGCCGGGGCTACGACTACACACACCAACAAGGGCACTATTAGTTTTTTAAAGTTCATATCTACTCCTTGTAAAGTTATTTCAAATCTTTCCCTATTAAATTACGCACATCTTGTTTTTCCAGTAGTTCATGCATCCACCAACGCAATTCTTCTATTTTACCCACTGGTTCATAGGGTATTTTTTCTTGCAACTCCATTACTACAAAAGGCATATCCGGGAATGCCCATATTCCCACTGCGCTTCGTAATGCTTGTTGCAAATGGTATAAGTGTTGAGCGTTAGCCTCCGTATTTTTAGTGATACCACACAAAGACTGGAATGCCCACACCAGCTCATTTAGTCTTTTAGAATTTCGTAATGAAATGCCCCCCATCATTCCATTAAGTACAAGCAAATGCACGTAATTGGCAAATTCGGGGTCCCCCTGCATCAGCCCTTGGGCTTTAAGATCCTTTAATTTTTCCTCAATAGCTACATACAACTGTGTATTTTTGTAATTGGGGTAAACCTCATCCTTATATTCTATAGTGCCTTGTGCCAATTGGGAATACGCAAATGCATGGCTTTCCAGTTCATTATAAGCTAGTTCAATCAGCTCACGCGAAGTTGGATTTGGCGGAATTTGATAGACCTGTTTCCGCAGCGCCACTAATGCATTGGCGGCTTGTTGCTCTTCGGGGGTGAGTACAAATTTATAATAAGGCCGGGAATTCTTAGACCTATACCGCTGCCATTTGTTTAAATTATTAAAAGCACCCATTTCCTGCGGATTAGAAAGCATTAAATACGCATCCAACTGTTCCGCCGTTTGCGCTTGCGACGTAAATACCGGGAAATTATCTTCATTAAGCACCACATGTTTAGGGTATATTGGGGTACGAGCTAACATATGGACATAACTACGAGGTTTGCACGTATCACGTAACAAATATTTAAGCAATTTGACGGCAGGATAATCTTCCGCCATAGCCGGTATTTCATTTTTACGGGCATATGCTTGGGCATCCTCTAACAGCTGCTTGGCCTTTGAAAACAAAGCCGGGAATTCTTTTTTTAAAGATTTATCCGGGTTAGCTAAACGCCACAAATAAACAGCTTGTACGACCTTCCCGGGACGTAAGTTATAAAAATCTTGAAATCCTTCCAACTTTTTTTCAAATGAAACGGGGTCCGCCTTTAATACCGGGGCCACTTGTAAAAGTTTCCAAGAACGAGTTTGGGGCCCACCTAGAGGTGCCAAATCATATTTTTGGATTGTTGCAGAGTTAAACGGCCTATACCCAAACACCGGGTGATAGTCGAAGCCTTGTTTGGGCTGCAGCGGTTGTACGGTTTGGTGGCTGACAGCCACATCCACCGCGTTGGACAGCGCCTTACCTTTATTTTGAGCAAAAGCCGGCGCTATGATACAAATAACCACACTAAGTAATAAGTATTTTTTGTATTTCATAGTTAAATTTTACTTAATGCAGCAACGACTATTCCATAGGCCAAAAGACCTAAAAGGACCTAGGACAAACAGGGAAGTAGGATAAAACCTTAACCCCAAAAAGCGTGTGATTATTCAACTTCTAACAAAGCATAGCTGGCAATGGCTCCCTCATCATCCTTGCAAATAACTACTTCCCACTCTTTATCTTCGTACGTCCCTTTGCGGTTGCGTATTTCCAGCGTAATGCGCAGGGAATTGCCTTCGGCGTTGTGGACTTCTTCTTTAAAAGCCCGTTTGGAGAGGTCATCATTACGTACAATTTCTTGGAAGAAATCCCGCCCCATCATATTATCTATGTGACGACCCGTTTCTTCCAACAGCGCATCATTGATAAATGTAATTTGATAATCCAAATCAATCATGGCGGCCGGGCGTTCCACATATTCCAAGGTGCGGGCAAACGCTTGTGAAGCTTGGTTTAACATCTTGCCCGTTTGGCGCAGTTCAATGCGCAAACTAAGCAAGCGGGCCAATAATCCCATGAGTTCTTCAGCCCCCATTTCAAAACTGCGCCGCTTGGTTTTAGAGGCAAAACAAAGCGCCCCCATCACTTTGCCCCCCACCAGTAGCGGAGCTGCGGCCAATGAGCCGAAATCCTTTTTAATATGCACACAATTATGGCACTGAGCCGCAGATAAATCCGGCCACAAGGCTACATTTCCGTCGGACACGTTATATAAACATTCTTCCACGACAAAGGACATAGAACGCTCGAGCGGTAACTCGTTAGGCGTTACATACATAATATGGCTTTCTAGCTTTTCCCCGTTTTTGGCAAAGCGCAGTACAAAACCAACATCGGCGCGGAACGTTTTTAAACCAAACTCCAGGATTTTATCTACTTGCTGGGTAATGGAGAGCCCCGGCTCGCGCGTGATTTGGTAGAGTTCGCGCACTTGTTCCTGATGTGTATGACCTTGCGAAATATCTTTGAGCCATAAAATCACTTCATCATGGCTGGAAATAGGCGTTACGCTAACCTCAAAATAGCGCGTGGCCGACGGCATTTTCCATTCCAAATCAAAATGGGAGGCGACATTCATCGTTAATGCTTCTTTGACGGTTAAAAGCGCGGTTTGCCCGGCCTCTTTGCCCCAAATTTGTTTGGGCGTTTTGCCGATAAACAACGCTGACGCATCTTCCTGCTTTAAATACGGCAAATTGGAATACACTTCCAGCGCTTTGCCATGGCTGTCTACCTTAACATACAATCCCGGCAACGACGAGCGCATACTGCGCAGCTCTTGCGCCTGTTCGGTTTTGCCCGCCCAAGCAGCCTTTTCAGCCTCTAAGTTGCGAAGCACCACTAAAGCGGCCGGCTCACCGGGTAAATCAAGAGCCGTAAGCGTCAGTTGCGCTTCAAAGGGATCCCCCTCCTTGCGCCGCACGGGAGCCGTAAAGGTGGCTTTACCTTGCCGTACCAAGTCCTTTTGTGCCTGCGCAAGCAGCGTCGTTGTTTCTTTAGAAGGCGCTAACAAATCCTTAAACTGCATATGCGTCAGTTCGTCCTGCGTAAAACCGACTGTTTGGGCCAAATACTGGCTGACATTATCCAACACGCCCAACCGCCCTTTAGTAAGCAAGACGGAAAACACAATTCCGTTTGTGGATTCTAAGAGCGCATTTAACTGGGCGGAACGTTCTTCCAACACTTGCACTAGTTGCAAGTGGTTGGTCCGGTTACGAAATACAAATAAATAATTCCCGCCATCTTCTTTAATGCCCGTCAAACGTACGGAAATTTTTTCAAGTCCGCTGGCCGGGTTAATAAAATAATCGCGGTTGGCCAGTGTTCCGGTATCGGCTAAGGTGCGCAAATCGGTCTCAAATTGCAGCCGGGAATTATCGTCCATAATGCAGGTAATGGACTGCCCCAGCAGTTCATTTTCTTCCAACTGGCACAGTTCGCAGAACAAGTGATTACACGAGCGCATTTTAAAATCGTTGGAACACAGCACATACGGCTCGCTATTAGGAAGCACGAGCATTTCCCGGGCGGCTTGCACCACGGGTTGAATAGGCGCTAGCGGTTTGCGTAGAAACTGCACCGGCACTTGGCCCGGTTTAATAGGGGCCGCGGGCTCTTGCACGGCTAAAGTGACTACGTAATCACACGGTCTGCGCCCCACCTGTTTACCAAGAGGCGCAAAGGCTAAGTGAAGCGGCAAGGTTTCTTTGGTACCGTCTATATGGCCAGGAAATTTTTCCTCGGCACGGGCAAAGTCAAAGCGGTAATTCATTTCAGCCGATTCACCCGCTTGGAGTTTACGCCGCACATCCAGTGCAAGCCCGGGGCGGATATAGACGTTGCGGTAGAACGATTTATCCATTTCTTTAAACCCGAACAAGTTGCGCGCGGCTTCATTCATTAGGCTGATATACCCGTTGCCGCGTAACACAAACGAGGGTACCGCCGATTTTTCAAACGCTAAACGGTAATTTTCACGCTCTTGTAAGAGGGTACGTTGCGCGCGATTCCACGCGGAAATATCCCGTACGAAGCACAGCACAATTCTCCGCCCTAAATAACGCGAGGCCACTGCCGCAAATTCCACCTCGGTTTCGGTTCCGTCCTTTTTACGCAAAGAAATTTCTATAGTATCTCCGGCGCCGTCAGCCCCGGCCAGTACGGCCTCGTATTTTTCTTTAAGAGCTTCCTGTGATGTTTCACTTACTAACTCCGCAAGCGGTTTGCCCGTAAATTCTTTAATGTCACCATACCCTAAAATACGGCACAAGGCTTGGTTGGCATACATCACTTTGTGGTCTTCGGCCAACAAAATGCCTTCGCGTGCGTTTTCAACAAGCAAGGTATTTTTATCGCTTGCCTCGCGGATTTGTTTTTCCATGCGGGTTTTAGCGGTAATATCTTCGGACACGACAATCAAACAATCAGGAGTGCCGTCCTCGTGGAAAACGGGGGTTTTCACCGTGTGCATAATTTTGACCCCTTCTTTGGCCGTTGAAATAAGTTCCTGGGCGATATTTTGCTCTTTCTTGCTTTCAAATACTTTCAAATCACCCTCGCGCACAAATTCCTGCTGTTCCTTGTTCAGGTCGCTGCGGTAAGAGGCACGGCCAATCACTTCGCTAGCGGCTACTCCAAAGAGTTCTTCGCTCTTTTTGTTCCATAAAATATAATTGCCGTCGTAGGTTTTGACCGACAAAGATACCGGCAAATTATTGATAATGGCCTGGAGAAAGTTTTTAGCGTCTATAATGGCTTTTTCTTGAGCCTTCTTTTCGGTCACATCTTCGGCTACCGTAAGCACCATAAACGGTTTGCCGTCTTTATCAAACACAGGCGCTTTAACTAAGTGCAAAATAAGGTTTTCCCCGGTAAGCGTGGTATATTTTTCTTCGGGCAAGTCCATTACTTTGCCGTTTTCAAAAATAGATTGTTCCCGTTTATCATAAAAATCCGGCGCACTGCCTTGGCGTTGGGAATTTTCATCTTCGCCGGGGAAGATTTCATGCGCGCGGCGGTTGACGTACATAATTTTGTCATCCGCTCCGCGGGCATAAATGGCCACAGGTACGTTATCCAAAAGTGTTTGCAAGAAGTTTTTAGTTTCTTTTAAGTCCTTTTCCTGGGCTTTCTTTTCGGTAATATCTTCAACCAGGGTAATCACAAATTTTTCTTCGTTTTCGCTCCCGCTAACCGGCACTTTAATCATGCGCAGCAGCTTGGTACTTCCGTCCCCGGTAACGTACGGTTCTTCGGGGATATGCAACGTTTCTCCCGTCTCTAATAGGTGCCCTTCGCGCGCTAAAAACTCGCTTACCTGCTCGGGCGTTTCATGCGGCAGGGCCGATTTAGGCTTATTCATTTCCTGCACAGGCATCACGCCAAACAGGTCGGCACATTTTTGGTTACGCAGTAACATGCGCCCGTCTTTGGTGCGGGCGTAAAGGCCAATCGGCGCGTTTTGCACAATGGCCGTAAGCAGGGTGTTAACGCGTTTGATTTCTTTTTCCTGGGTTAATTTTTCCGTAATATCTTCTACAATAGACAGCACCAACGGCTTGGGGCCCGCGTCCATAAGCGGTACTTTGCGCAAATGCAAGATTTTTTTATTACCCACACTGTCGGTATATTCTTCTTCGGGATAGTCTTTAATTTTGCCTTCGCGCAAAATTTCCTGTTCGCGCGAGTGGTGCTTGCGCGAATCTTCTTTTGTTTGATAAGCATGCGGACGAGAAACATTTTCCCGGTTTGTTTCATTGAGTACTTTTAAACTCTGCGGGTTATAAAACGTAACACGTCCGTCACAATCGCGCGTGTAAAGCCCCAAGGGCACATTATTCAACACGGCACGTAGTAAGGTACGGTTTTGCAAGAGGTCTTGCTCGTAATGATAACGCGCGGTGGTGTCTTCAAATAGCGTTAAAATGCGCAAATCCTTGCCGGCTTGGGCAGGCAAAAACAACTTGGTAACGGTTACCACCGTTTCTTTGCCTTGCGGCGTTTTGTAGGCAAGCTGCAGCGGTTTTTGCGAAGCCCGTTCTTTTAAAATCTGTTCGTCTAAATGTTGCAGAGAAGGCACAATTTCTTTGGGCAGAAACGGATAAACTTCGTGCCCCAGCGTATCGGCCTCCTTATAACCAAACATTTCTTCGGCGCGTTTGGACCACAGCACACATTCCCCCGCTAAGTTCTGCACTACTACGCCCGACGGACTACCGTCCACAACACTGCGCAAAAAAGCGTTATCGTTCGTCAGTCGCGCAAAATGCGGGATAGACTCGAGCGTGAGCAGAATAAACGGCGTAGATGCCAAAAAACTGGCCGAGGCACCCACAAACATAGAATCGGCCTGCTCGTTGACGAGTTCAATAATTACTTTTTGGGGCGGATTGGCTTGTGCCATGGCACGCACTTTTTCCATCGTCAGCCCAAACCGGTCCACGTACGAGGTAACAAGCACATCTTCTGTGGTGCGCAACAGCCGCACGGCACTGGGATTGGCAAACGTAATATGCCCCGTGGCATCCACCAGTAACAAGGCCAACGGATACTGGTGTAAAAACGACAACATCTCATCGGATAATGATTTTACGGCTTTGGACGGTTTGCCGGATAAAAATGAAAAAAAGTTAGACATAATAAACCCCTTACCCTGCGTACGCGATATGTGCGCGCGAAACGCGAAATAAACAATACGGATATATCTTAATAAATTAGGGCACGGCGTGCAAACAGATTATCAAACAAATAGCGTAAAGGGTCCCTTTTCTCCAACTAACCCCATTAACATTATTTGCAATTTTTAAGGACTGATTTGTAGAGTTTCTTATAAAAAAGTAAAATACAAGTATCTCAATATAAGGAGAAGCAATACATGAAAAAAATGATTCTGTTAGGCACGTTAGGTGCTTTTTTACTGGCCGCTTGTACGACGCCGGGTAAACGTACGGCTATCGGCGCAGGGGCCGGGGCCGCTGTAGGCGCAGGCGCGGGGGCTTTAATCGCGCACGCAACGGGTGGTAAGGCCGGAACGGGTGCTTTAATCGGCGGACTAGCCGGGTTAGCCGCGGGCGGTGCCTTGGGTAACTATTACGACAAACAAGCCAAGGAACTCGCCGCCATTGCCGACGTGGTAAAAGGCGACAACGGCCTACAAGTGTTCCTCAAAAACGACATTTTGTTTGACGTCAACAGCGCGGTCTTATCGACCGACGCCTTACAAACGCTTAAAGACTTAAACCGCGTGCTCAAAAAATATCCCAAAAACCGCATTGTGGTGCAAGGGTATACCGATTCTACCGGCTCGGCCGCGTATAACCAAAAGTTGTCCACCCAACGCGCGCAAGCCGTGTATAATTACTTGCTTTCCAACGGTTTAAAGACGTTAAGTATTACTTACATTGGTTACGGAGAATCTAACCCGATTGCGTCCAATGACACGGAAGCGGGCCGCGCGCAAAACCGCCGCGTCGTGCTGGCCATTACCGCCAACGAAAAAGACATTCAGTAAGATTTTAGTTGCTGAAAAATGGAAATCCCCCGGCAATTACGTAGCCGGGGGATGTTTATTAACAGGAACTAATCTGCATATATCCAAAATGTAAATTCATTGTTATATTGATCCGGTGATTCTATGTTAGTATCTGCTTTGCACACTTTATTTGGTAATGATGCCAAATCAAGCGAATATGCACGACAAATACGCAGATTCGGTTGAGCGGAATGTAATAAACGCTGATGATACTCTAATATTTTATCTTCTCCAACATATAACCCACAGGTAACGCCTGTACTATCATCTCTACAAGGAAGATTGGGGATTTCAATATCCAATTGACTCAGGTTGGGAGCATAACTTCCATTTGCTAAATAATAGGCCTCTTGTGCTTGCACAAAGCTTTTAACCGCAGACTTTAACGTAGCATAACGGCTTTTCATAACTGCTAACTGGTATTGCGGCACAGCAACGGCGGCCAAAATACCAATGATTAAAACTACCACCAACAACTCAATGAGGGTAAACCCCTGCTTACAACTGATTTTAGACTTGTTACTTTTCATTTTATGTTCTCCTGTGTACGACATAGAAAAATCGTACCAAAAAAAAAAAACGCGTCAAGTTTTTTTTTAAATTCAGTAAAATTCATATAGACAACCAACCGTTAAATTTGGTATTTTCTAAGTATGGAAGGAACTTCTAACTCCCGTCTAAAGGCACTCTTCAAACTGCTGGAAACCGAGGCCGACCAGTACGGTCCTTTGTTAAAGCAGGCGCTCTCTAGTGCCATTAAGGCCAACCCCGACGAGGTGCAACGTACTTTACAAGAAGAATTTTCTACTTCCGCCCCGCGCAACGTGATGCGCATGCTGGAAGAAATTTGTTGGGACGATTTAGCCCGCGCCTTGGCTGCTTTTAATGCCAAAATCAACCCGGACTTGGAAGAAGGGCTCATGTTACTAGCCAAATTTACCTCCCCCACCACCGAACGCGGGGATTTAAACGAGCCGCTGGACGAAATGGCGCGCGAACTGCGCCCCAGCCTTGTCAATGCGACCGACTACCCCGAAATTATCAACACGTTGGGCCGCTTTATTTTTGAACTGCGCGGGTTTACCACCTTGCCCGCCGTAACCGACATCCGCGATTTGTCGTTCCCGCGGTTTTTATCCCACAAACAAGGCTCGTGCTTAACGATGGCATGCCTATATTTATGTTTGGGCCAACGTTTTGGCCTGGAAATGGATTTAGTGGATATGGCGGGGCGCCTTCTCATCCACATGCGCGATGTCCAGCACGAAATTTCTTATTTAATTGACCCCCTAGACAGCGGCAAAATGCTTAGCGAAGAAACCTGCCGCCAATATATTCGTGCGCGCGGGCTGGAAGATGAAGAAGAACTTTTTGTGCCGCTTTCTTCGCGCCTGATTGTGCGGCGTTTTATTGCCAATATGATTTACATCTTAAACAAAGTACACGACGAGCGCCGCTTGAAATATTTGCGCAACTATTTGGAAATAATTAAAAGTTAGGAGGAAATATGAACTTCTACATTTATTTGGTGTTGGCGTTAGGGTGTTTTGTGGGCGAGTTATTTACCATGGAATTTTCCCTTACGTGTGTAGGAATCGGGCTTCTGGGCGCGGCCATTGCGTCGTGGCTCGGGACGTCCTTATGGCTACAAGTGGCTGTATTTTCGGTGATTGCCATGACTGCGTGGCTGGGAATACGCCCGTTTGCCTTAAAACATCTCTACGGAAAAGGGAAAGAAGTAAAAGCCCCGGCCGAAGATGTAATCGGCAAACACGCCGTGGTGGAAGTAGATATTGACCCCGTGCATGACACGGGCCGCGTGCTGGTAAACGGCGAAAGCTGGAAAGCTACCGCCGCCAAAGCACTCAAAAAAGGAACGCCCTGCATGGTAGAAAAATTAAACGGCGTAACATTAGTTGTAAAAGAAAAATAAAAGGAGAAAATTATGGAAGAAATGGCAGGAGTAGGATTGTTGTTACTAGGACTGATTGCCTTTTTTATCATCATTTTGATTGTTAAAGGCATTTTAATTGTGAAACAAGGCCAATGCGTCATTATTGAACGCTTTGGTAAATTTAGTGAAATCAAAGGCCCCGGTATTAACTGGATTGTGCCGATTATGGACAAACCGCACCGCATGGAATGGCGCAGTAGCCGCGAATATGTTGACAGTGCCGGCCGTAGCCGTTCCATTCCCTATACCGAATACCGCGACGTAGTAGATATGCGTGAAACGCTTTATGACTTCCCAAGCCAAAACGTAATCACGAGAGATAATGCAAACATTCAAATTGATGCTTTGTTATATTTCCAAATCACCAACCCGCAAGATGCGGCGTACAAAGTGGAATCGTTACCGACGGCCATTGAAAAGCTAACGCAGACCACGTTGCGTAACTTAATCGGCGAAATGGACCTGGACCAAACTTTCACTTCGCGCGAGACGATTAACACGCGCCTACGTGACATTTTGGATACGGCCACCGATAAATGGGGCGTCAAAGTAACCCGTGTGGAACTCAAAGACATTACTCCCCCGGCCAATATGAAAGAAACTATGGAAAAACAGATGAAGGCCGAACGCGACCGCCGCGCAACAGTAACCGAAGCCGAAGGCACAAAGGAGGCCCAAATTTTAAAAGCCGAAGCCTTCCGCGAAGCGGAAATCAAAAAAGCCGAAGGTATGAAACAGGCCGCTATTTTAGAGGCCGAAGGGCAAGCCGAGGCCAAAATTAAAGTGGCACAAGCCGAGGCTGAAGCCTTAAAAATTATAGCCACCACGGTGGCCCAATCTTCTAACCCGGCCAGCTATATGATTTCCATGAAATACATTGAGGCGCTTGAAAAAATGACCGAGGGCAAAGATAACAAAATTATCTACATGCCTTATGAAGCGTCTAATGTATTAGGTGCCGTCGCCGCGATTAAAGACTTAACCGGCGGTGTTCCGGCCCATAAATAACAAAAACATGTTTCGCACAATCAATATCCCCCGGCTATGTGCCGGGGGATATTGATTACCAACCAAAGGATCTATTTACGGAATTTCGGTAGGGACTCTATACCAACCGAGTGACTCACAAAGGTCCCTGGATTTACGCTTTTCATCTTCTGTAGTAGCCTCCGACGTTATTGAACAGGCCAAGGAGGAGGCTTTCCCGGCTACAAGCTCATACGGATTATAAATGCCATATTTGTAATTTCCTCCGTTGCGGCGTGCAGCCATCACTCCACGGCACTCCGTACCCGGCACATAAGGCACATTGAGAGGCTTTAATCTAAATAGAAAAAACTTGGTATCTACCTTATCACTTGCCAAGGAAGGATGTGGGGCACTTGGATCTGGGGTTATTACTACTGCAAGTTGGCTAAACTTTGTGGGACATTGTTCTTTTTCCGAATAGTAAACATAAATGGAATCATTAAGCGCCTTAATCGCATTCATGGCCTCTGTGGCACGCGCCCGCTCAACAGAGCGCATATATTGCGGCAAAGCAACCGAGGTTAAAATTCCGATAATCACCACTGTTATCAACACTTCAATTAACGTAAAACCTTGTTTATTCATATTTTCCTCCATAAATCTATTGTAGCAAATTACAGTTTAAGCTGTGCAAGGCGCAACGCGGCTTCCTGCGTGAGCGCGGGCGTATTAAAGGCTGTCAGACGGAAAAATCCTTCCCCGCACAGGCCGAATCCTACGCCGGGCGTACCGACCACTTGCGCCTCACGCAGGAGCACTTCAAAAAAATCCCACGAGGGCATTTCCCCGGGTGTTTTAAGCCAAATGTACGGTGCATTTTGACCGCCAAACGCCTGCATACCGGCTTGCGTAAGTGCACGCAAAATTACTTGCGCGTTCTGCCGGTAAAGGGCAAGGGTGTCTTTAATTTGTGCCTGGCCCTGCGGGGAGTAAACAGCCTCTGCCCCGCGCTGGATGATATACGGCACCCCATTAAATTTAGTCGTTTGCCGGCGCAGCCAAAGTGCGTTTAACCCGTGTGCGTAGCCGGTTTCATCTTGCACCTGCACTGATTTGGGCACCACCGTATAAGCACAGCGCGTGCCTGTAAAACCCGCGGTTTTGGAGAACGAACGGAACTCCACGGCCACATCCCGCGCACCGGGAATTTCGTAAATAGAATGCGGGAGTGCCGGGTCCGTGATGTAGGCCTCGTACGCTGAGTCAAACAAAATAATGCTTTTCTCAGCGCGTGCATAATCCACCCACGCTTGCAGTTGCTCTTTGGTAAGTGAGGCCCCGGTAGGGTTATTGGGAGAACACAAATAAATAATATCCGCATGCGCGTTGGGCAACTGCGGGGCAAAATTTGTTTCCTGTGTGCAAGGCAAATAGATGATTTTGCCGTAGCGGCCATTTTCAAAATTTTCCGTACGCCCAGCCATGACGTTGGTATCTAAATAGACGGGATACACCGGGTCTTGCAGGGCGACCATACTATTTTGGGCAAAGAGTTCTTGGAAGTTTGCTACGTCACTTTTGGCGCCGTCGCTGACAAAAATTTCGTCGGGTTGGATATCCAGATTGCGGGCCTGGTAATCGTGCGCGGCAATTGCGTTACGCAAAAAAGAGTATCCCTGTTCGGGGCCGTAGCCGTGGAATGTTTCAGCGTGGCCCATTTCACGCGCGGCTTTTTCCAGGGCATCTACCACAGCGGGAACAAGCGGTTGGCTCACGTCGCCAATGCCCAGACTAATCACATTAGCGCCCGGATGCGCCTGTTGATATGCACGCACTTTTTGGGCAATGGTGGAAAACAAATAACTGCCTTGCAATTTTAAATAGTGGGCGTTTAACTGTGTCATAATTCAATTTCCCCTTTAAACACAAGTTGGGCGGAACCCATCATAAAAATTTCCTGTTCTTGCGGCCACTCAATAACAAGGTCGCCGCCGTCCAGTTTAACCGTCACGCGCAGCCCGGTCAGTTTATTTAATATACACGCCACCGCCGTCGCACACGCACCCGTTCCGCACGCGTGTGTAATGCCCGCGCCGCGCTCCCACACGCGCATGCGCACGGTGCTGTTATCCAGCACTTGCACAAATTCCACATTCGTTTTTTGCGGAAATGCCGCGTTCGTTTCCACCAGAGGCCCCACCTCGGCCACGGGGGCATTTTCGGCGTCGTCCACGAACATCACAAAGTGCGGATTGCCCATGGAAACGCCCGTGCCTTTATGTTCCATGGAACCGATTTTGATTATCGCGTTAAGCGCGCTGGCTTGCGGCGCACCCGCCATGGGGATTTCCCCCCGCAAGGTACGCGGCACGCCCATATTTACCCGCACGAGGCCTTTTTGTTCGTCAATAACTTCCGTTTTAATCGGCCCGGCTAAGGTTTCCAAGGTGATTTGTTTTTTGTTGGTCAACCCGTGTTTTAATAGGTGCAACGGCACACAGCGCGCGGCGTTACCGCACATTTCGGCTTCGCTACCGTCGCTGTTAATGATGCGCATGCGGATATCAGCCGTTTGGCTGGGCAGCAGGAGCACTAAACCGTCGGCACCAATGCCGGTGCGGCGGTTGCACAGACGGCGCGCCAATGCGGCCGGGTCTTTTACACCCTGCGCGGCGGGGCCGTCCAAAAAAATAAAATCGTTTCCAAGTCCGGTATATTTTGTAAATTGCATACTTTTATTTTATAATAATTTTATAGATATTTTTAATTTACTTATGAGGGGATGAATATGGACGTAAAAACCGCTATTGAAACGCGCCGCAGTGTGCGTAAATTTTCGGACAAACCCGTAGAACGGGAAAAAATTATGCAATGCTTAGAGGCGGCGCGGTTGGCACCGTCGGCGTGTAACTCGCAACCGTGGCACTATATTGTGCTGGACGACCCGAAAGTCAAAGAAGCTTTTTGCCAGGAAGCCTTTAGCGGCGTTTACAAAATGAGTATGTGGGCCGCTAAAGCGCCTGTGCTTGTGGCCGTCGTGTCCGACCGGGGCAACTTTGTAAGCGCGATTGGAAACTGGTTTCGCAGTACGGAATTTTTCCTGGTAGACCAAGGGATTTCCGGCGAGCATTTTGTTTTGCGCGCGTGGGAGCTTGGCTTAGGCACGTGTTGGATGGGATGGTTAGATTCTAAAAAAGCGGCCAAATTTTTAAAACTGCCCGTCGGTAAAAAAATTGAGCATTTATTTGCCGTAGGTTACCCGGCCAAAGATGCAGTACCGTCCTCCCCCCACCGGCGCAAGCGCTTGGAAGATATTGTTAGTTATAACGGGTATAAGTAAATTTGTTATAATAAATAAAACTTAATAGGTAAGGAGTGAAAGCAAAGCGCCCTGGGCGTAAACAGACAATTTTTATTTTATTTTTGGAACCGTACAAAGCGTACGGAGAGCTTTGAAATTTCAAGGCACTTCATCAAACCAAAAATAGTCGTTTTAGGCACAACGTGAACGGACTAATTACCCGTTTGTGTTGTGCCGAGTGTTTGCCGTTTTACGGCAAGCCGCGGCTGTTTTGTTTTGGGTTATTGATGAAGGCTCAAATATAACGGCCGTTTTTGTTGTATTTGAGCCCGACAAATTATTATCAAAGGACTAAAATATGACAAACGAAAAAGTAGTTAAAAAAAATGAAGTCATCCTGAACTCGATTCAGGATCTTCCACGCACGTTGTTACAAACCTGCAAAGGAAACGACACGCGTGGAAGATGCCAAATCAAGTTTGGCATGACGTCTGTATTACATAACAACCAGGAAGCGGAAGATTCCCGATTACAACCTTCGGGGATGACATCTAATTTAAAGAATGAGACCCTGAACAAAAACGCTTTCAGGGCTCCTCTTCGCTCCGGTTTAACGCCCTGCGGCTTTACGCTGATTGAATTGTTGGTGGTTGTACTAATCATTGGCATTTTGGCGGCGGTGGCGTTGCCGCAGTATAACAAAGCGGTTAAGAAATCCCGAGTAGCCGCCTTTTGGCCCACTGTTAAAGTTCTATCTGAAGCAGCACACGCTTGCCAACTATCCAAGGGAACGAGTTGTTCATTGAACGACATTGATATTGATGTTCCCTCTTGTCCCATTCCACCTGGATTTGCGAGCTGTCGCTATGGAACACTAGGCGATGCCGGTTTTGTGGGATTTGGTGGCGAACCTGATATGGGCTTAGTGATTGAAAACGGTCAAAAATACTGTATATCGTATGAAGAAAATACTTGTAAACAATATGGCATGATGGGAGAAAGTACGGAATGTTCTGAATACTCATTCTGCGGAATGGCAACATCAGCGGTATATGCGCACTACGTTACGCTTGTAGAATAAAATAATCAGAAATCCCTCATCTATTACTTGTCCCCGGTTTATACATTAAACCGGGGAAGGAATAGAATATGTTCTTTATTTTATTTACATTTCCCCAGTAAATTGGCGGGCGTATAGGCCTGGGCGGCATTCCCTTCGCGCGCGCCGACGGAAACGAGGTAATTATAAATATCCCTTTGGCACGCACGCGCCGCCCAACCTAAGGGAGTTAAGGCGGGCACGCCTTTAGCGGGGCTGGTTTTGTACTCCAACATCAAAGCCAACTGCCCGTTTTGGCGCGCTTTTTGCACGAGAAATTTGAGCATGGGCAAATTCTTTTTAGCCACTGCAATATGCATAGCGTTTCCGCGCGGTGAGGCCTCAAACAACGTGGCCCCTTGCCCGAGTAAATAATCGGCCAACGCAGAACGGTTGTTCTCCACCGCCACCAAAAACGGCGTCAGGCCCGCTTTGTTTTTGTCTTTCAGTAAATAGCGGTCCTGCAACAAAAGTTCTTCCACACGGTCTTTATTGCCTTTAGCGGCGGCCGCAAAAATATCGTCACCTTTCTTTTCTTGTTCTTCCGCTTTTTTCTTGGCTAAAATTTGCGCGTTATCTTGCGCAATGACCGCGTTTTCTACTTCGCGGATATCTTTATTAAACCACTCAAGCACCTGCCCGCGCCCGTTCTTTTTAGCCACGGCGTAGGGCACAAGCCCGTTATTGGCGGCAATCGTCGGGTCGGCCCCGGCAGCCAGCAAACGTTTAACTACTTCCACGTACCCCTTAGCGGCGCCCCAATAAAGGGCCGTTTCGCCGGCTTTGTTTTGGGCGTTTACATCTAGCGGCGTTTGCATGGTCTGCGGCAGTAAAAGCATTTTAATCACTTCGGGGTGATTATAGCGCGCGGCGTAAATAAGAGCCGTGTTTCCCTCTTTATTGGCGGCGTTTAAGTCGGCCCGGTAGGCCAGCAAATCGTTGAGGCTGGGTAAATCCCCCAGCGAGGCTGAGATAATCAGCGGCGTATTGCCTTTTTCATTAGCAACGTTGGGGTTTACCCCCCCTTTAAGCATAGCCAGCACACCCGTTTCGTTTTTGGTGGCAACGGAGCGGAACAAATAATTGGCATTAAGCCCTTCTTTGACCCCGCTTGTTAAAAACAAGTCAATGAGCGCCACGTTTTGTTTTTCAAGCGCCACATACAACGGAGAATGTTTATAATTATTGACGGCATTAATGTCAGCACCCGAATAAACCAAGCGTTGGGCAATTTCGGTGTAGCCGTTATATAAGCTACGCAAAAGAGCGGTATCTTTGGTAAAAGCGTTGGCTTTATTGACGTCCACGCCCGATAAAATCAGTTCCTCTACCGCCGTATAATTACCCAGCGTGGCCGCCACCACAATAAGGGGATCCCCTTTGCTGTTGACGATATTCGGGTCCGCAATTTGATTGGTAAGCATGGACAAAAAACCCTTTGTGTCTTTCTTTTGTAAAAGAGCCGTTGCTTCGTCAGCCATTTCGGTAGGTGATTTGGTTACTACAATTTTAGCCGGGCTTTTTTTAGATGGTTTAAACGGAACCCAGTTACTCTTAAACGTAAACGCCAAAAGTAGCACCACCGGGATAGAGGCCATAATTCCCAGTGCCATCCACGGCTTTTGTTTCGCCGCTTCCACCGTTTTAGCTACTTTGCTTTCCGGCGTAGCAGAAATGTTAGGTAACGTGTTTTTTTTAGGTTTGGGTACGGGCATATTATTTCCCTGATTTTAACTGAGTTAAAGCGCTATGGGCGGCGGCTTGTTCGGCCTGTTTTTTGTTATGGCCTTTTCCTACGCCCAGTTCTTTGCCGTACAAACTAACCCGCACGGTAAAAGTTTTATCGTGTTCCGGCCCGACGGTTTGGATGATTTCATATTCCGGCACGGCGGGACCTTTTTGTTGTAAAAATTCTTGCAGGGCGCTCTTAAAATCTTGCGCGTCTTGTGTGAGCGGTTGGGTTTTGGCCCACGGCAAAATAACACGGCGAGCGGCTTCATATCCACCGTCCAAATACACGGCGCCCAAAACAGCTTCCACGGCGTTGGAGATAATACTGTCACGCTCTCGGCCGCCGGTGGCAAGCTCCCCCCGGCCCAGTGCCATAAATTGCCCCAGGCCCAGTTGTTTGCCCCAAAGATATAAGTTGCGCCGCGAAACTAAGTTGGCCTTAATTTTAGAAAGCACTCCCTCTTCATCATGCGGGCATTCGTTATGGATATAGTCTGCAACGATAGCCCCTAAGATGCTGTCCCCCAGGAATTCGAGGCGTTCATTATGCTTGACGCCCCGGTGTTCCCCGGCAAAGGACTTGTGAGTGAGTGCTTCCTTTAAAACGGCCTTATTCTTGAAGCTATATCCTAAGATACGTTCAATATCCGTCGGCACAGTTTATTTTTTGGCGTTTTCTTCGATATAAGCAACCGCTTCGCCGACGGTTTTGATTTTTTCGGCTTTTTCATCCGGAATTTCGATGTCAAATTCTTCTTCCAAAGCCATGATGAGTTCCACCGTGTCCAAAGAATCGGCACCCAAATCGTTAACGAATTGGGCTTCGGGTTTGACTTGGTCAGCTTCTACGCCTAATTGTTCCACGATGATATTTTTTACTCTTTCTTGTACATTTTCTACAGCCATGTTAGTCCTCCAATTAAAAGGGTATTCCCTTACTTCTATTATAGCAAATTATAGGTATAAACCACCGTTTACCGATAAAATATGCCCGGTAATATAAGCGGCGTCATCACTGGCCAAAAACAAAACTGCTTTGGCGATATCCTGCGCGGACGCAAAACGCTTGAGCGGCACGGCGTCTAGCGCTTTGGCCTTTACATCTTGCGGCAATGAATCGGTCATTGCCGTTTGGACAAACCCCGGTGTGACCGCATTAACGCGGACCCCGCGGGAACCAAATTCTTTGGCAAACGTTTTGGTAAGCCCAATCACCCCGGCTTTGCTGGCCACATAATTGGCTTGACCCGGGTTGCCCATTTCCCCCACCACGGAAGAAATGTTTACAAGGTTGCCGCTGCGTTTTTTGAACATTACTTTGAGAGCAGCCTTGCTCATTAAAAACGTGCCTTTTAAGTTTACATTTATTACGGCATCAAAATCTGCTTCGCTCATGCGCACGGTTAAATTGTCTTTGGTAATGCCGGCGTTATTGACCAGCACATCTAACTGCCCAAACTCTTTAAGCGTATTGGCTACAAAGCTGTCGCAATCGGCGGCACTGGCGATATTGACCACTTGCGTATATACTTTACCACCGTAGGCGGCCAATTTTTCGGCGGCCGCGGGCAAGCCGGCCTCGTGGCTGGCGCAGATAGCTACGTTGGCCCCGGCTTTGGCAAATTCCTCGGCGATAGCAAACCCGATGCCGCGCGTAGCCCCGGTTATCATTACAGTTTTACCCGTGAAATCAGCCATTGTGATTCTCCTGTTGGATTTCTTTTTCCAACGCATCAAACGTGGGTTTTAACGCGGCCATTTTAGCGGCAATATCACCGATGAAATTTTTATCCACCAGGCGCGCCGCCGTTTTAAGCGCATTAAAAATAGCAAAATCGTTCGATTTACCGTGTGAAATAATCGCCACACCGTTTACACCCACCAGTGGCGCTCCGCCGTAACAATCCGGGTTGGTGTGTGCTTTAACAGCTTTAAACGCACCTTTGGAAAGCAAAGCGCCACACATAGCCAGCGGGCGTTTTTTCACTTCGCGTTTAATCATGGCAATCATGGTTTTAGCAAGCCCTTCGGCCATTTTGAGCACAATGTTTCCTACAAATCCGTCGCAGACAATCACGTCTGTGTCGCCGGTATTTACGTCGCGCCCTTCAATGGTGCCTTTAAAGTTTACCCCAATTTCGCGCATGTGCGGCACGGTGTGTTTGACAAGCTGGTTGCCTTTGGTTTCTTCCTCGCCGATGGATAAAACGCCCACCGTCGGCGCGGGGATATCAAACACTTTTTGCATATACGCAGATCCCATTACCGCAAATTGCAAGAGGTGAATGGGTTTACAATCGGCATTGGCCCCGCCGTCTAAGAGTAGGCTGACCCCTTTATACGTAGGCATAGGGGTTGCAATAGCCGGGCGTTGCACGCCTTTAATGCGGCCTAAACCAAACAACGCCGCCACCATGGCCGCGCCGGAATGGCCCGCCGAAACAAAAGCGTCGGCTTCTTTTTTATGCACCAAGTCGGCACAGACAATAATGCTGGCGTTTTTCTTTTGGCGGCACTCTTTGGCCGGTTCGGCGCCCATATCAATGGTTTCGGGCGCGTGGACGATAGACAAGTGCGCGGGCACGTCGGCATAACCAAGTGTACGCAACTCTTGGCGTAAGACGTTCTCGTCCCCCACTAGGATTACATCCAAGTTGAGCTTTTGAACGGCTTTGAGCGCCCCAAGTACATTGGGGCGCGCGCCAAAATCTCCGCCTAAAGCGTCCAGTGCTATTTTCATAGCATCCTTATTTATTTAGCAGCAGCCGGTTCTTCGCTAGTTTTTTGGGCCACTACTACGCGGTCTTTATAATACCCGCAAGAAGGGCACACGTTGTGCGGCAAGCGTTTAGCATGGCAGTTGGGGCATTCCACGAGTTGCGGAAGCTCCACGCCCGAGTTGTGCGATCTTCTCATATCCCGGCGGGAACGAGTGTGTTTTTTCTTTGGATTCGGCATTGTTGATACTCCTATATTTCGTAAAAAATCCGGTTGGACTTTACTTACTTAAATTTACCTTTTAATACAGCAAAAGGCGACAAATTTTCCGGCTCGCACCCGCAAGGCCCGGCGTTAAGGTCGTGGCCGCATTGGGGGCAAAGCCCTTTGCAATCTGCGCTACACAAAAAACGGATGTCTTCCGTGAGCGCGAGTGTTTGTCTTACCACATACATTATATCAATTATTTCAAGTTTGGTGCTATAAGTTTCTGCAAACCGTTCGCTAAAAGGCTGTGTGACGCGGCGCAAACAGCGGGCACATTCCACTTCGCGCTCGCCGGAAATTTGGCCGGTAACGATAATATCTTTGGGCGTAACGGAAAACGAAAGTTCCACCCCCGCTTTGGTAATTTTATTGGGAGCCTCCAGCACGCCGGCAAAATTTTCGGCCTTAAGCCGGGCCGTGCAATTAAAATTGCCCAGGCGCATTAAATCGTGCGTTTTAAATTTTAAATCTTGCGGAACGTCAAAGTCCGCATACATAGAAGATGTCATATATAGATATTTTAGCAAATTTGCCGAGGAAATTGATTTTTACTATCAAATAAGCCGTCATCCCGTACTTGATACGGGATCTTCCACGCCCGCTGTTCGTTGTTAAACGTCGTTTATAAAACGACAAGCGTTGAAGATTCCAAATCAAGTTTGGAATGACCTAAATAACAAATATACTATTGTGCGAGCGCATCCGGGTTAAACGGCTCCCCAAACGGATTTATTTTGTTATAGAAATTGAGCAACTGTTCCACGTAATCGTCCGTTACTACGTTTCCTTTTAAGGGCACGTTGCTTTCGGCCTGGGTGGCAACCGTAGCGGCGTTAGCGTCTGCCCTCTCTTTTTCTCTCTGTTGCTTATTCCCTTCGAGCAATTGTTCGTAGCGCCGAAACAAAGAAGTATTTTCTCTCACTTCGGGCATCAAATCATAATACCTCTTTAAAACCGCTATATTATGAGATACTTCCCACCTTATCTTTCTAGCTTCTTTGCCATCTTCTGCAGTTGGAAGTTTGTTGTTATGAGTGCGAACATATTCTTCTAATTTGGCTAAATGAGTTTCTACGAGTTCAATGCGATATTGTGTTGCTGCTACTCTGTATATCTGTTGTTCTATATTGAAGTTTTGACTCAGTTTTAAATAACGTTGATATAAGGGAGCATAATTTATTGCATCATTTCTCACCAAATAGGCCAAATCATCAATTATTTGTTCTCTACGTAGCCAACGCAATTTTTTATAATCTTTACATTCCTTCAACAAATCAAAATTTTTCTCTAACCGAGCAATACGGTTTTGGATCGTTATTTTTTTTGCCACAGCCCTCTCTACCGCCGGGGCTACCTTTGTCGCCACATTGGGCCGCGCCACAGGCACCGCCAAATTCGTCCGCAACACGGGCGATAAGTTGGGTTTTACCACATACGGTACAGCTTTTGCACCTTTAACGGCTTGGGGCACATATTTAAGCCCTCTGGCCGTTTGGGCAAACGCCGCCGGGACACATACACTTACTACACACACTAGTAACAATAATTTAGATATTTTCATACTTACATTATAAGGAAAACAAGACGGCAAAACCAGGGCCTTTGGGCCCATTTTTAAACTGGGCCTTTCCTATTAAAAAAAGGCCGCACGCGTGTGCGCGGGGACTCTCCCCAAAAAAATCCCCCGCACTATTTTGCGCAAAAAGTGCTACAATAAAGAAAACTTTTTTACAGGAGCTTAACACATGAAAAAATTATTACTCTTAGCCGTATTTGTAGCAGGATTAGCTTTCCCGGCGCAGGCCGCGGGACAAAGCGGGGCTTTTAAGCTTTCGTTGTGGGACCACCTTTCCTTTGCCATTCCCAACAACACGCAAGAAATCCAAGGCGTTGATTTGGGTATCGGCTCCCACGATTATAGCCTAACAGGTTTTCAATGGGATCTCATTTGGGGCGAAAGTAAATATTTAACCGGGCTAAGCTGGGCATGGGGTATCAGCAAAACGGGTTACGCGCAAGGTGTGCAATGGGCGTTTGTTACCATGGCTGACGACATCACCGGCGTGCAATTAGGCGGCGTAAACATGACGGCCGATATGACCGGTGTGCAATTTGGCGGGGTCAATATGTCCCACCGTTCCACCGTCGGCGCGCAAATCGGTTTTTATAACCAAGCCGAATATATTAACGGCGTACAGATTGGGTTTGTCAATTATGTCAAATATATTTACGGGTTGCAGTTAGGTATTTTCAACATTGCCGAAAACGGCTATTTGCCCGCTATGGTGTTTATCAACGGACGTTTTTAAGCAGTATATAAGGAGAAATGAGTTAAATGAAAAAACTGATCGTATTATTGGCTGCCTTATTAGTAGCCGCTCCTGCGTTTGCAGGTAATACCGGTTACGTCAAATTGTCCCTTTGGGGCGATGCTGCCGTAGCCTTACCGAACAACATCCACAACGTGACCGGGCTTTCTTTGGGTATCGGTTCTAAAGTTGACACCTTAGACGGTGTACAATATGACATCATCTATGGTGATGCTCATAAAGTACGCGGTATTAAAACCGCTTGGTTCTACAGCACCGCCGATATCGTCTACGGTATCCAAGGCGGTTTAGTCACCCTCAACCGCCAAGATATGCAAGGTATCCAAGGCGGTTTGGTGGCCATTAACGAATCCAGCATGCAAGGTGTGCAATGGGGCTTTATTAACTATGCCCAAGGCACCGTAAAAGGTGTACAATGGGGGTTAGTAAACGTAGCTACCGACAACCTGACCGGTTTGCAACTGGGTTTAGTAAACTACGTAAACACGATTAAAGGTTTACAAGTCGGGCTCTTGAACATTGCCAAGAATGGTTGGTTACCGGCGATGATCATTGTAAACGGCCGTTTCTAATTACACGGTTGATCAAAAACCGCGCACCTTGTGTGCGCGGTTTTTTTATGCTATAATATTCCCAGGTGAAACTGAGCGGTCCCGCGCAACCAGTTGTAAATTCAAGCGGAGACTGACGTCACCCAGGCAACCGCCACCCGGGGCAACTACTACCCTAATTTAGGCGCGCGCCACAGGAGAAAAACATGAGTAACGTATCAATGAAATCCATGCTGGAAGCCGGTGTGCACTTTGGTCACCAAACCTCCCGCTGGAACCCCAAAATGGGCCGTTTTATTTTTGGCGAAAGAAACGGTGTCCATATTTTAGACTTGCAAAAAACCGCTAAAGAACTTAAAAAAGCCTGTGCTTTTGTCAAAGAAGAAAGCAAAAAAGGCGCTAAATTTTTGTTCGTCGGTACCAAAAAACAAGCCCAAGAAGCTATCCGCGCAGAGGCAGAGCGTTGCGGCGCGTATTGCATCAGCGAAAAATGGCTCGGCGGTACTTTGACCAACTTCCAAACGGTCAAAAAATCCATTGAGCGCATGAACGAGTTGGAAAAATGGGAAACCTCGGGCGTATTTAAAGCCATTTCCAAAAAAGAAGCCAGCCGCTTAACCAAAGAACTGGCCCGCTTGCAAAAACTCTTAGGCGGTATCCGCGATATGAAAGTACTGCCGGATGTGGTCTTTGTGATTGACCCGGTGGACACCATGGGCGCCGTGCGCGAATCACACGTGCTCGGGATCCCGGTGGTAGCCGTGTGCGACACCAATGCCGACCCGGACTTGATCTCTCTTCCTATCCCCGGTAACGACGACGCCGCCCGCTCTATTAAATTATTCTGCGGTGCGATTGCCGATTCTATTTTAGAAGGCAAAGCCGAAGTGGAAGCCATCAAAGAAGTAGACGCCGGCAACCAAGTAGCCGCCGCCGAAAACCCGGCTATGGCCAAAGCGTTTGAAAGCGCTATGTTAGCCGCCGAAAAAGTAGAAGAAGAAAAACCGGCCGAAGTAGTCGTAGAAGAAGTAGTGGTAGAAGAAGCCCCCGCTAAAGAAGTAAAAGCCGAAGAAGAAAAACCGGCTAAAAAAGCGGCCGCCAAAAAACCCGCTGCTAAAAAAACCACCGCTAAAAAAGCTGCGGATAAAGAAGAAAAAGCCGAGGAAGAAAAACCGGCCAAAAAAGTAGCCGCCAAAAAACCGGCTGCCAAAAAAACCGCCGCTAAAACCACAAAAAAAGCAGACAAAGAAGAAAAATAATTCTGACGGAAATCCCCGCCCCACGCGGGGATTTCCCCCCACTTATAAATAGGAGATTTGAAATGTCTTTAATGGATGATATTAAAACCCTGCGCGAAAAAACCGGCGCCGGCATGATGGATTGCAAAAAAGCCCTCATGGAATGTAAGAACGATATGGAACAAGCGATCGTTTATTTGCGCAAAAAAGGTTTAGCCGCCATGGCCAAACGCGCTGACCGCGAAACCAAAGAAGGCAGAGTAGTCGTCAAAACCGACGGCAAAAACTTTGCCATGGCCTACTTGGGCTGTGAGACCGACTTTGTAGCCAAAACCGACGGTTTTATTGCCCTAGCCAATGAACTGGCCGATTACGTTTTGGCTCACCCCGGCGTCAATTACGATACCGACGAAACGATTAAAGCCAAAATTGCGGAACAAGCTCCCAAATTTGGCGAAAACACCACGTTTAAAGGTGCTTATAATTGGACCACGGCCGACGGTGCTGTAATGGGTTACTACGTACACGGCGACAATAAAAAAGCCTCTTTATTGGAGCTTTCCATTGCCCCCACCGTGGACAAAACCAAAGCCGCTGAGTTGGCGCGCGAACTGGCCATGCACACCGTAGGGATGCAAACGGGCTGGATTAAAGCCGAAGATATCCCGCAAGAAGTCATTGACAAAGAACTGGATATCTACAAAACGCAAGCGTTAAACGAAGGCAAACCCGAGGCCGCCATCGCCAAGATGCTGCCCGGCAAAGTCAAAAAGTTTGCCAAAGAAAATTGCTTGTTAGAGCAAGGCACGATTAAAGATAACAAAAAAACCGTGGCCGATTACTTAAAAGAACAAGCCCAATCCTTAGGCGGCGAAGTAACCGTCACGCGCTTTGTGCGCTTCTAGGCGCGAGCCGCGCCTCCCTTTGCCCGCGTCTTGCGTGTAAAGACCAAAGTACAATTCAAAACCCGCGAGGGGCATATTTGCTCCTGGCGGGTTTTAATAAGCCCCGCTTTATGCGGGGCTGTTTGTATTTCCTATATTGAGAACTTATTACGTTACGGTTCAATCAAAAATTGACTCCAATTGATTTCCATTTCCAAACGAGTGCGTAACGGATTCGTTTCAGGCAAGTTGGAAAGTTTCCCTTGAATTTCTTGGGCAACACGCATAGTCGCCTTATTTCCTACTGAGGGATCCACCAAGAAGTTACCTTCTTGGCTGCGCAGATAATCCAATTGCTTTTGACGCAGGTCAAAAATTTGCTGCAGCGGACTTTCCGCGGACTCATATAATCTTCCTCTACCAAACGGATGCCTGTTTTTCCAAATCTCCTCGTAAGAAGTCTTATCATAAGGATCTCGTGCCTTAATTTTATTGCCCTGTTTTAAAAACACATGTCTATCGGCTACAGCAAATCCTTCACGAATACGCTGTATATCCGTCCATACATCACGTCCGCGCGACGAGCTAAACTCGGCAATTTCCTCTTCCAACCTAGGTAATTGGTGGGATATATCCAAAAATGTGCTTGAACTTACCCCCTCGCCGGTTTCTTTTTGAGCAGAACCTAAGGCTTCTTGAATTTGACTACGCAACGGGTCATAGACATTCATGTTTTCTACCAATGCTTCAATTTCCTGGGCCGTGCGTGTAGTCGTTTCATCCAACAGCACAAACCGCAGTTCTACAGGATTGGCAACTGCGTTCGGGTTTGAAGCATCTTGCAACTGCTGCTCGCGCAGTTTAAAAATGGGCTGTAACGGACTATCCGAGGCGGTATAACGCTTTAAACTCTGCTTGGGCTCAAGAGTTCTAGACGTTTTTAGCCAAACGTCCGGATAAGAGGCAGGATCCACGTACTTACCTTCGGCAATGCTTTCTGTCACTCTACGATCCGTATCATAAAACGCATGCGAAATATCACGCAAATCCGAGTGAGCGTTTCTTTTATTTGCAGTGGCAAATTCCTCAATTACTTGCCGCAAACCAATAATATTATCTCCATAACCCCTTATACGTTCAAACTGGGGAACGGCTTGCGATGCTTGGGTTGGCACCGCAACGGCTTGAGTTGCCGTGCTAGCCGGACGCATCCCTTTCATCAACTCAGCCGCACTCACAGGTGGCGGCAATTTGGCGGCGTTAGCCCGGGGAGCAGCCGTAGTAGCTTTGGTGCCCACAGGAACACGCGGCGCCGCAGGCGTTTTCACTGCCGGGGCCGAAATACCTTTAGGCATTTTGGCTGCTTTCGCAGCCGCACCGGCGGGAACTTTTTTGCTTACGGCGGCCTCTACGGCCTTCCCCACCTGTTTACCTTTATTTTGCGCATACACGCAACTAGTGCTTGCTAAAACGAAAAATAGAGCAAACACGAATGATTTGTAGTTCATAACAGCCTCCTTTGCAACTTGACATATATATTATTATACGCGCGAAAAAAAAAAAACAAGTCCCATTTTTTCGGGGCCACTTTTTTCCGCGTTTTGCGTGTAAAGGCCCAATAACAATTCAAAACCCGCGAGGGGTATCTTTTTGTCCGCGCGGGAGTAACACTATAAATAATCCATAAACTAAACGCGCGGGAAAGGCGGCCCGCAGGGTCCCGCGTCTTCCGCGAGGAACTAGCTAAAAATTCAACACCCGCAACAATTTTCCGTTGCGGGTGTTTTTTATAGAAAGGATTTAAGGACGCGCACAAAAATCGCCGTCGCAATCGGTAAACCCCCAACGCATACAAATCGCGCGAGTTGCCCCAGCTCCCTCTACACAAAGAAAAACATCTTTTCTGCCAGGTTGACCCTGGGTAAAAAAGGTTCCATCCTCCGTTTCCACGCCAGGCCAACCGGGTCCTAGTATTGCATTTGTATAATAACAGCTCTCAAAATAACCAGGCATCGGTGTACAATTTGGAAGAGAAATATCTAATTCTTCCAAAGCACATTTTTCTCCTTTTGCCAGAGAACACACTCGATCAGCTTGCACCAACGCCTTTAAGTTTACTTCATACTCCGCGATGCGCGATTTTTCCACTGCTTTTTGATACTGTGGCACTGCTCCCGCCGCCAAAATACCGATGATGAGTACTACTACTAACAGCTCAATGAGCGTAAACGCCCGTTTATGTTTTCTTATTTCTTTCATGTCTTTTTCTCCTTATATATACCGTTCAAACGCGCTAAAATCTTTTATATTGCGTTTTTATATAGGAAGATATATCCCCCCATATCCGGCCAAGTAAAATCGTACCAAAAAAAAAAAACAATGCAAGCTTTTTTTATATATATTTAATTTGCTATACTGTAAAAAACCTGTAAGGAGATTTCTATGAGCGATATTATGATTAAATCCGACAACCCCAAAAAACGCGTTTTGTTAAAACTGTCCGGCGAGGCCCTGAGTACCGAAGGCCACCGCGGGATTAACCCCCTTTCCTTAAAAGAAATTGCCGTAGAAATTGCCGAGGCGTACAAAAAGGCCGATTGCGAGCTGACTATCGTCATTGGCGGCGGTAACATTTGGCGCGGCGTGCGCGACGGCGGCGGTGTGATTGACCGCGTAAATTCCGACAATATGGGTATGCTCGCCACCGTCATTAACGCCATTGCCTTACAGTCCGCCATTGAAGATGCCGGCGTTCCTACGCGCGTACTGACCTCTATTAACATTTATCAACTAGCCGAACCATTTGTGCGCCGCAAAGCCATCCGCCACTTACAAAAAGGGCGCATTGTTATTTTTGCGGGCGGTACTGGTAATCCGTATTTCACGACAGACAGCGCTGCCGCCTTGCGCGCGAGCGAAATGAACGCAGACGTGCTGTTAAAAGCTACGCAAGTAGACGGCGTGTACGACGCGGACCCGCGCAAAAACCCCGACGCCAAACTCATTCACAAAATTACCTACGCGGATGCCATTGCCAAGCGCTTGCAATTTATGGACACAGCCGCTTTAGCCCTGTGTATGGAAAAACAGTTACCTATCCAAGTATTTAACTTGCACAAAAAGGGTAATATTGAGAAAGCCCTGTGCGGCCAAGACATTGGAACTGTAATTTATTAGGGGATATCCCCCCATTTACAACTAACCCTTTAAGGTTATTACCTTAAAGGGTTTTGTATTCTTAAATTGCGCTTAACATTACTAACAAAGTTTTCACGTGAAAACTTTTTATACCCCTTTTCCGCGTCCCCGCCCTTTTTAAAATCAGCTAGCAAACCCCCCGTCAAAAAAGGTACAATAACTATATGGAAGAAACCCGTTTTAAAAAAACTCCGTTTCACTATCTGCAATACCTAGCTTTAAAAGCGTTTTGTGTGCTTTTTGCCCCGCTGCCGTACCGTTTTTCGGTGTGGATGAGCCGCACGCTGATGGGCTGGACCACTATTTTCTTCCCCAACCGCTTTAAACGCATGGAGTATGATATTTCCCGCGCCTTCCCCGATAAACCCCCGCAAGAGGTCCATCAAATTGCCGTGGATTCTTGGAAAAATATGGGCACGATTTTGGCCGAATTTATCCAGCTTACGCACATGAGCCGAGAAGATTTCAAAAAACATTGCAAAGTAGAAGGTTTGGAAAAAATCCAAAAAGCCGAGGGGGCCACCGGCGGTATTATCCACATAGGACACTTTACCAACTGGGAAGCGTTCGGCCTGGCCGCCAGCGTGTATGGCATGAAAAAGGCCGTGCTGGCCCAGCGCGTAGATAACCCGTATATCGACGAAGAAACAAACCGCCTGCGTAACATCTTCGGCGGAAAAACATTTTACAGCAACCACGGCGAGCAACCCTTTTTTGCCGCCATGCGGTGGATTAAACACAAATGGCTCCTAGGCATTTTAATTGACCAAAACGCGGGATCTAGCGAGGTGTGGGTCCCATTTATGGGGCGCATAGCAGCCTTCTCGCCGATTACGGCCCTGTTGGCGATTAAAATGCATGCCCCTGTGTTCCCGGTGCGCGTCACGCGCGAAAAAGACGGCACGCTCATCTGCCACATTTTAGACCCGTTGATTCCCCCCGCCGAATATACCCCCGCTACCATGCGTCAATTTACCAAAAAACTGGCCGGGTTTTACGAGGATTGTTTGCGGGCGGACCCGGCATCTTGGTTATGGGCACATAACCGCTGGAAACGCGAGAAGGAAGGCAACGCCTATTTGCAAGCCCACCCTGAGGAGCGGGTATGATAAAAGCTGTGTTTTTAGACCGCGACGGTACGCTTATCTACGAGAAACCCGGCGTGTACCTCTCGTCCCCCGCACAAGTACGCCTTTACAAAAGTACGAAGCCCGCTTTGGAACTGCTGTCTAAAAGCGGGTTTAAGTTATTTATGGTGTCCAACCAATCGGGCATCGGGCGCGGCTATTTTACCGAAAAAGAAGTAAACCGCGTGCACGCCCATTTACGCCAATTGTTAAAACCCGTGCGTTTAGAAGAAATTGTATTTTGCCCCCACGCGCCGGACGAACATTGTACGTGCCGCAAACCGCAACCGAAAATGGGGCTCACCCTCATTAAAAAATACCGCATTGACCCTACAAAATCTTATATGATTGGCGACAAAAAGGCCGACGTAGAATTTGGCCACTCCCTCGGGTGCAAAGCTGTGTTAGTGACCACCGCCAACGGTAAAAACCATTTGAAAAAATATCCGCAGTTGCGACCCGAAAAAGTGGCCTCTAATTTATTAAATGCAGCTAAATTTATTGTAAACGACAGTGAACAAAAATGAAAAAATTACTAATTTTGATGCTGGCTTCTTGCTTGTCCGCCTGTTATTGTAAAACCCGCACTACTTGCCCGGCGGCCCCGTTAACCGTCCCTGCCGCGGCGCAGGAATCTGTCAGCCAAACGGCCGCGACGGCGGCCCAGGTAAGCACGGTGCAAAATCTTCCCGGTCAAACAAAATCCCCGACGATCCAAACGGCCCCACAAGCCGCCCCTCAAACAGAGGCTGCCCCCGTAAACACGCCCGCGCAAGCTACCGGTTTCACGCCCGAAAAAGCCGCGGCACTTATCGCCCGGGACCGCGCCAACCAAACACTATCCGCCCCTCCGGCCGACACGCCTGTTTTTAACAAAGAAAGCGCTCTACCCACCGACGGACGTTTACTCAGCCCGCTGGCCTACGAGCCCCTGCTACCTGACAATACCCACGCCCCCTGGAGTAACGAAAGTTTGCAATACGGCGTTTATTATTCGTTTATTAAAGCGGGTACGGCCTACATCAAAACGCGCGGACTCATGAGCAAAAACGGCAAAACCGCCTATCTAATCCAAACGACCGCATTTTCAGCCAAAGTGATTGATTCCGTTTATAAAGTGCGCGACATCAACTATTCCTGGTTAGACACTACGACCTTTCATTCGCTGGGATATTCGCAAAGTTTGCGCGAAGGGAATTATAAGCGCGACGAATGGGTCACTTTTGACGATGCCAACGGCCGCTTTTACGGCCAAGTGCAAAAAAAAGAAGAACCGCGCGCGATTGCCGGGGAGCTAAAACAACAGGTGCTGGATATTTTAACTTCGCTTTATTACGTGCGTGCCAAACCGTTGCAAGTGGGGCAAGATGTAACTTTTGATATCGTAAACCGGGAAACCCAATACCCGCTTGTCGTAAAAGTATTGGGCAAAGAAACGGTTAAAACCCCCGCCGGAAAATTTAACTGCTGGCTGGTAGAGCCTCAATTTAGGGGCGAAGGGATTTTTGTGGCCAAAGGCAAAAGTTTAAAAGTATGGCTTACAGATGACGAATACCGTATGCCGGTTAAAATGGCGGTAGAAGTGTTCATCGGTAGTGTGACGGCCGAGCTACTAGCCTATGAGCGCAATTAAAGTTATAATGAAAGGATAGGAGAATCTATGTCCATTACAAATAAACGTTTACTTACTATTTTAAATAAATTAAAAGGGCAGGAAATTATCGTCGTGGGCGATATTATGCTGGACCACTTTATTAAAGGGGCCGTATCGCGCATTTCGCCGGAAGCCCCGGTGCCGGTGGTAGCGGTCAATAAAGAATTTTTTGTGGCGGGCGGTGCGGGCAACGTGGCCGTCAATTTGGCTGCCCTGGGCGCGAAGCCTGTGATGATTTCCGTCATTGGGCCGGACCTGGGCGGCGAAATGTTAAAAGGTTTCCTGCGCGAAAAAGGTATCAACACCTACGGCATTTGCGAGGATGCCGATAGACCTACCACGCAAAAAATCCGCGTTATGGCCGAGCAACAGCAAATTGTCCGTTACGACCGTGAAAGCAAAAAAATTATTTCCCCCGCCATTGCCGCGCAGTGTATGAAAAGTTTTGATATTGCCATTAAAACGGCCAAAGGGGTCATTTTGTCCGACTATGGCAAAGGTATGCTTAGCGACCAAAACATCCAAACCATCGTGAGCAAATGCCGCAAAAAAGGCATCCCCGTTTGCGTGGACCCCAAAATTGATAACTTCAAAAAATACAAACACATTACGTGCATGACCCCCAACACCAAAGAAGCTTGGGAAGGGGCCGGCGAGTCGCCCAAATCCGGCGAAGAAGCTATTGAAAAACTGGGCCAGAAAATTTTAAAAATGCTCCAGGCCGATTCTATTTTAATTACCCGCAGTGCCGATGGTATGAGCTTGTTTGAAAAAGGCAAGAAAAAACCCGTCACCATCCCCACCATGGCGCGCGAAGTGTACGACGTTACCGGCGCCGGGGATACGGTTATTTCCGTTTTCACCTTGGCTTTAGCCGCCGGGGCCAGTTTAGCGGAAGCAGCTGTTTTATCCAATTATGCGGCGGGCATTGTAGTGGGCAAATCGGGCACGGCCACGGCGACGTGTGAAGAAATTAAAGAGGTACTTAAATGAGTGACACCCTTATTGCCATCCCGGCACGGTTTGGCTCGTCGCGCTTTCCCGGTAAAGTTACAGCGTGGCTGGCGGGCAAACCGGTCATTGAGCACGTGTACGAAGCCTGCCTAAAAGCCCATTTGGGGCGCATTGTAATAGCGACCGAATCCCCCCGTGTGGCAACCACGTGTATGCAATTTGGCGCCAACGCCGTTATGACGCCGGAAAGTTGCCAAAGCGGCACGGACCGCATTTTTAAAGCGACCGAAAATTGCAACGAAAAATTTATTATCAACGTACAAGGCGATGAGCCGTTTATTAACCCACAAACCATTGTAAAAATTGTCGAGCTCTTGCGCAGCGACCCGTCGTGCGATATTGCCACGGCTGTCATGGCCACCACCGACGACGCCAAAATCGATAATCCCAACTGCGTAAAAGCCGTGCTGGGGGCAGATATGAAAGCGCTGTATTTTTCGCGCTCGCGCGTGCCGTTTAAGCGCGACCCGTCGGACGAAAACAAAAATTTTGTGTATTGGCACCATTGCGGCATTTACGGGTATCGCAAAGAAGCGCTTGAAAAATTCGTTTCCTGGCCGCAAAGCCCACTGGAAAAAATGGAAAAATTAGAGCAACTACGCGCTTTGGAAAACGGCCTCACAATTAAATGCGTACAGATTGAGCCCGCCGGCCCGGCCATTGATACGCAGGACGATTTAAAACGGGCAGAAGAATATTATAAAAAATTGCACGGTTAAATTTTACTTACTTAGGAGAAAAAACATGTCTAAATTCATTATTATTACAGGCGGGGTAGTCAGCTCGCTGGGCAAAGGGATTTCCGGCGCCAGCATCGGCAAACTCCTGCAGCTTAACGGCCTCAAGGTCAATATGATTAAATGTGACCCGTATATTAACGTGGACCCGGGTACGATGTCCCCCTACCAACACGGCGAAGTGTTTGTGACGACCGACGGCGCCGAGGCCGACCTTGATTTGGGCCACTATGAACGCTTTTTAGACGTTACTATGACCCGCGCCAACACCAACACTGCCGGCAGCATTTATCAAACCGTCATTGACAAAGAGCGCCGCGGCGAATACCTGGGCGCCACCGTGCAAGTCATTCCGCATATCACCAACGAAATTAAAAAACGTTTTACCGCCTTTGAAAACGAGGTAGATGTATCCATCATTGAAATTGGCGGAACAGTGGGCGATATTGAATCGCTACCGTTTTTGGAAGCGGCACGCCAGCTGTGCCTGGAAAAAGGGCCGGAAAATGTGATTTCCGTACACGTAACACTGGTGCCGTATATTGCCGTGGCGCAGGAACTTAAAACTAAACCGACGCAACACTCCGTTAATAAACTGCGCGAAGTAGGCATTGCGCCTAGTATGCTTATTTGCCGCACCGAAAAACCGCTCTCTGAGGGGCTCAAGAAAAAGATCTCACTCTTTTGCAGCGTGCCCCCGCAACAGGTTATTGAATGTGCCGACGCAAAATCTATTTATCACGTGCCAGAAATGTTTTACAAACAAGGCGTGGATAAAGAGATTATGGCACTGCTCGGCTTAAAACCCACGCAAGAGGTAAACCCGGCTTGGTTTGAATTTTTTGACAAGGCGATGACGCCCTCTAAAACCGTGCGCATTGCCGTAGCCGGGAAATATTCCGAACTGCAAGATGCCTATAAATCTATTAACGAGGCGTTGCGCCACGCCGGTATGAATAACGACACGAAAGTGGAAATTGTGTACGTCAATACCGAAAAAGACAACGTGGAAGAAAAACTCAGCACCGTGGACGGCATTTTAATCCCGGGCGGGTTTGGCACGCGCGGCATTGAAGGCAAAATTGCCACCGTTAAATACGCGCGCGAAAACAAAAAGCCGTTTTTGGGCATTTGCGTAGGGATGCAATGCGCTGTGATTGAGGCCGCACGCAACTTGTGCGGACTCCACGACGCCAACTCCACCGAGTTTGACCCGACGACCAAAGACCCCGTGGTAGATTTAACACCGCAACAAAAAAATGTAGTTTACAAGGGTGGCACTATGCGTCTAGGGAACTATACGGCCGATTTAAAGGAGGGCTCGCTCGCGCGGCGGTTATACGGTAAGGACCAAATTGTGGAGCGCCACCGCCACCGCTACGAGTTCAACCCCAATTACGTTAAACAATTAGCCGACGTAGGCTTAAAAGTGTCCGGTTGGCACGAGGGCGTACTGCCCGAGATTGTGGAGCGCGAAGACCACCCGTACTTTATTGCGGGCCAGTTCCACCCGGAATTTGGATCGCGCCCCATGCGCCCGCATCCGCTGTTTGACGGGCTCATCAAAGCCAGTTTAAAACAGAAAGAAGGGAAATAAAAAACTATTAAATGGCAAAACAATCCCCCGGTTTAGCACCAGGGGATTGTCTATTGAAGGCTAACAACTGGTTTTTGTAAACCCGAGCTGTTCTAAGCCGAATTTAGATAAATCTATATTTGCACTATCACACATATAATAGTTTCGTTTCCAACCGTCTGCAGGGGTCCACTCACTATATAATCCGTAATCCGGTGCTCCTATAGTGGGTGAATTTGCACGCCACCGACAGGCACTTACTGCTATGTAAGTAGGATGTACGCTGACAAGTCCACATACCCCGTTGGTTGTGCAATAATAATCTCCCTGTTTATCCAAACTGGAATAATTTATATCCAATTGGTCCGTAATATATTCGGAGCCAGAGTCAGGAAGATTATTATTTAAACGCCATAGTTCTGCCCCATGTTCCAAGTCATTGAGCATGGTTTGCAGCTCAGTTAACCGGGCTTTTTCTACGGCCTTTTTATACTGCGGCACGGCTACAGCCGCCAAGATGCCGATAATCAGCACCACTACCAATAATTCAATGAGGGTAAACCCCCGTTTACAACTTACTTTTTTCATTTTGTCTATCTCCTTATAAGTACCGTTCAAACGCTCTAAATCCTTTTATATTGCGTTTTAATACAGGGGCATACGTCCCCCCATATCCGGCCTAGTAAAATCGTACCAAAAAAAGAATACAAGTCAAGTAAAATTTGGGACTTGCGCAAGGAATAAAGCCATTACTCAACGACTTCTAAAGAAAGTTGGGCTGTTTGCCCGCCGCACGTGACGGATAAGGTGTGTTTTCCCCCCGCCAGCGGCCACCAAGTTTGGCAAGCAGTGCCCGGCAAAAAGTTGCCGTTTAATTGCCAACGACATGCGGTTTGCGCACACTGTGCGGCCAGTTTAAGCTGTTGGGCCGCACGCGGGGTGGCCGGGTCCACATAAAAGATATCCCCGGCGGTGGGTGATGTAATTTGCACAGACGCAACGGCGGGCTGGTGTTGGCCGTCACAGCGGGCGGGCAGAAAGTTTTCGTCAAAAACGTCTTCGTGCGTGTGGGTGCATTTCGGCCCGGCCAACAGCCCGGTTTCATTACACACGCGCGCATGCTTGACGCCTTTGGGCGCCGTAAAACCGGGCGACGGATAACGTGCCTGCACGGCTAGCGCAACGTCATGCAAAATGGGGCCCGCCCCTGTAATGCCGGACACTTTTTGCATGGGGCTTGCATCAAAATTGCCGACCCACACGCCTACCGTCCAACGCGGGGTATAGCCCAAGGCAAAATTGTCCTTATAATCTTTAGACGTGCCCGTTTTGGCAGCCATTTCAAACGGCATGGACAGCGGCGAATTAAGCCCAAACGCCGCTGCGCGAGCTTGGTTATCTTTTAAAATATCGGTTACTAAATAGGCAGTTTTTTCGTCCAACGCGCGCATCGGGTGGCCGGGCAATTTCACTTCGGGCCGGGTGGCCAACAAAACAGGTTGCCACACACCGCCGCGCGCTAACGTGGCGTAGGCGTTGGCCAGTTCCAAGAGTTTGACTTCTCCGTTGCCAAGCGACAAACCAAGCCCGTAAAAATCAGCCGTTTTGGTAAGCGAGGCAAAGCCCAGTTGGTGCAATAAATTAAGTAGCGCGGGCGCACCCACCGTTTCGGCCGCCTTGACGGCCGGAATGTTATACGAACACGCCAGCGCGGCCCGCGCGGAAACTAAACCGTGGAAATTTTCGTCGTAATTACGGGGCCTAAAACCACCTTCAAAAAACGTGTCCGTATCGGCCAGTAAGGTGGCCGGAGTCAGCGTGCCTTTGCTAAACGCAAGCCCGTACACAAACGGCTTTAAGGCCGAGCCCGGTTGACGTAACGCGCGCACGCCGTCTATTTGCCCGCTGTGTTTTTTATCGTTAAAACCCACAGAGCCCGCATACGCCAAAATGCCGCCCGTGGCGTTATCAAGCACCACCACCGCTCCGTTGGTGACGTTGCTGTCCGTCAGGCGCGCCAACTGATTTTTAAGCGCGTGTTCCACTTGCGTTTGCAGTTCGCGGTCCAGTGTGGTAGTAACAGCCGGGCTGCCCGCGGGCACCAACGCGGCCGCAAACTGCGTAAAATGCGGCGCATAAAACGGACGCGGTTGGGCGCGCAACACGATTTTTTCTTCTTGCGCCAGCGCATAAAACTCGTCGTCAATCACGCCGCTTTGGTGCATTTGTGCAAGCACGTATTTTTGACGTTTTAGCGCACGCGCAAAATGTTTAACCGGGTTGTACTGCGTGGGCGATTTTAGCATCCCCGCCAAAAAAGCCGCCTGCGCAAGTGACAAATCCGCGGCGTCCACCCCAAAATAAAAACGGCTGGCCGCTTGCGCGCCTTGCGTTAAGTTGCCAAATTCCAAGAGGTTAAAATACTGCTCTAAAATTTCTTCTTTAGTGTGGGTTTGCTCTAAACGTACGGCGGAAAATGCCTCTTTGGTCTTGCCCCACCACGTTTTGGGCCGCGGCGAAATGGCACGCGCTAACTGCTGTGTAATGGTGGACGCACCGGATACCACATCCCCCTCACGCGTGTTTTGCCATGCGGCGCGTAGCACCGCCGCTACGTCCACGCCGCTATGTGTGTAGAAGCGTTTATCTTCGGCCGATATAACCGCACTTAACAGCCAGGGCGAAATTTTATCTAATGAAACAGGCTCGTAATAAGTGTGGTTCTCGCTAAGCAGTTGGCGCAAGGGGAGTCCCCCGCGGTCATAAAATGTTTTAGAAGGCGTTAAAAAACCTTCTTCCCCGCCACACAGACCGGGAAGAAGGAGTAAACACAAAGCCGCCCAACACCGCATTATTTAATAACCAGCGTGGAAGTGGTGTTGCGCCCAAACACTTCGGGCGCGTACATTTGGCTGACCCACGCCGCCGGGACCGTGTAGGTGCCCGACGAAGTAGCCGTAACCAAATAACTAAACTGATGCGTGCCCGCGGGCAGTTCGTCCGCAAAGCCGTAAATGCGGTCGTCGTATTGTTCGGTATGGGTAAACGCGGTGTTATCCTGCGCTAAAAGTTCGGCTTGGGTGGATGACTCGGTTGCTAAGGTAGTGTTCACGAGCGAAAACCCGGCCGGGATAAAATCTTCCGCCACTACAAACGTGCGAGCCGCCACGGTTTTAATGTGCAAGGTGACATTGTAGCGCTCTCCCACTAAAATTTCAGTGGCGGGTTTGCCGTCTAACGTAGCAAACGTGCGCGTCACGCTAAACCCGGCATCTACCGGCGTATCGTACGAGGCCGGCGTGTAGCGTTGCCCGAGCGTATAGTATAGTGTACCCGTACCTTGTTTGGTAAAATTAAAACGAGCCGCCGAACCACCGCCGTACGCCACGGCAAACGGTAAAGAGGCTGTTTCTTCCTTCATACTGCGCCCCGCAAAAGTGGCCGCTAAGCGCACTTCGTCCGCCTGTTTGACGATTGCCGTAAAGTTAGGGACAGCCTTTTCGCGCGCGGTATAATAGGCTTGCAAAGCGCGCAAAACAGCGGCGTTGGTGTGCGTATCGTTCCAGTTGCCCTGTGCATTTAATTGGCTAATGAGCCACGTGGCCATTTGATAAGCGTTATCGGGCGCTAAGTTGGCGGCCAGTAATGCTTGCAGCGCATGGGCGGTGGCACTGACGTTATTTTCGTGCAGATAGGTCAAATTGTCCCCCGCTTCCACATACGCAGCCGTGGGCAGATAGACCATTTTATCCAACAGTTGCTGCGCGAGTGCCTGTTTAATTGCTTGGCTGCGCCCGGCCGCTTGCGCGGCTTGCAACAAATACGCAACCGCCGTAGAAGAAAGCCCCACACGCTTGGCATAGAGCGTATTAAATAAGCTGTCCGTATTTTTACCGTAGCGGGCCAGCACATAAGCACTGTACGCACGCACGGTATCGGTTTGCGCGGCAGAATACGCGTAAGCCTGTTGCGGGTGCTGGGTATTTTCCAACCACGCTACGGCTTTATCAATGGCTTTGGTCGGCACATCCAGCCCGGCTTGCTTGGCTTGTAAGGCTACGTCTAACGCATAAGCGGTTACGTACGGGTCGGGCAAGGTGTTTGGCCAATAGCCAAAACCGCCGTCCGCCGCTTGCGTGGCCCCTAAGTTAGAAAGTACCCCTTGGGCTGTTTGGCGCAGTGCTGCTTCGTCGGCCAGTTTAAAATCTTTCACGAGTTGCGGCGCAAATACCGCGGGCACGATTTTAGAGAGTTGCTGTTCCAAACAATTATACGGGTACGTAAGCAAATAAGATATTGCCCCTTTGAGTTGCAACAGCGCCGTAGCGGCAACAGACAGTGTGACCCGGTTATCCGCCGACATATTTAAACGGCGCGGCTCATCAATCAGCTCCGCTTGCGCGCTTTGCGTGGCCCCATAGACGGCCAGATGCTGTTCTTTTTCAGGTGTGGAAACAGTAAACTGCGTTTGTACACCGTCACTATAGCGGCCCTTAGCGGCAAATGATACGGTAGCCTTACCCGGCTTACCGGCTTGGCATTTCCACAACACTTCGCGCGATTGGCCTTTAGGCACGATTACTTCTTGTGTGGGGAGTCCGCCCAACGTAACGGCCCCGGTAGCGGCGGCCTCTACGGTAAATTTGCCTTTTTCATCCTCGTAGTTATAGAGGATGGCCCCGCAGTTAAATTGGTCGCCTTCGCGCGCAAAACGCGGCAAACTGGGCGTAAGCATCACAGGTTTAGACACCGTAATTTGGCTTTGGGCGTTGCCAAATTCACCCTCGCGCAAAGCAACGGCCATAATACGAAATGTCGTTAAATTGTCCGGCAATTCAAACGAAACTTTGGCCCGGCCTTTAGCGTCCGTTTGCACGGCGGCCGCATAATAAGGAGTAAACAGGAAGCGCGAGCGCAAATCCGTACCTCCCAATTTACTGCCGGCTGCCCCGCCGCCGCCGCGGTTTTCGCCTTTTTCGCCAAAGTTACGCTGACCGATAACATACGAGCGGTTATCCATGGTAAATACGGACAACGGCGCACTACCGTAAAACAGGTCAAACAAATCAGGCGTTTGATAGTTAGACAATGCCAAAATGCCTTCGTCCACCGCCATCACAACCACTTCGGCCGGAACACCTTTACCGCGAACCTTGGTATCTAACGACACCGTTACTTGCTGCCCGGGTTCATATTTTTTGGCATTGGTTTTAAGCGTGGTGACGAGGCGTTTGCCATCGGGGATTACGTTTAAGTTCACATAGCCGATTTTGCCTTGCGGCTTACCTAAATCTTCTTTGTCGGTAGCGGGCTTGGCGGTGCGGCCTTGCACTAACAGCACGCTTACATAAACGTTGGGCAAATACGTGTCTTTGATCGGCACGCTCACCGTGTTTTCGCCCCCTTTTAAAACGGTGGTCCACGCATCCAAAATGCCTTCACGCTCCACGGTAACAAGTGCCTGCGCGCTTTCATAGGGCGACTCTATGCGGATGCGCGCCGTTTGCCCTACTTTATATTCGTTTTTATTTTGCGTAAGTTTTAACAAATCGTCCTGCGTGCGTTGAACGTACGATTGGCCTTGCCCGTACACGTAAACATCTATGCCGCCTTGCACGGTGCGGCCGAATAAATCTTTGGCGGTTAGCTTAATATAATAGGAGCCCGCTTCTTGCGGGATAAAGCTAAGCGTAGCTCCTTTTTTGCCAATGTGCATAGTTTGCGAAGGAAGCGGCGTAATTTTCTTATCGCTGACCCACTCTAGGCGCCCCGCCAAGCCCACCTTACGCACGCTGTAATATTCTTCGCGATAAATTTCGGCAGTGGCAGTAGCTTCGGCCGGTTTCCCGTCCGGAGTAACGGCTACGACGTGCAGTTCCACCGGTTGTCCCAGCTCGTAACTGTCTTTGAGAGTTTTGGCACCCACGTAAATATCGGCCGGGTGCACGATTACCGAAGTACGCTTAAATAAATTCTGGTGCGCCGGGGACTCAATATCCACCTCGGCATAGACGCGCACCGGCAATTCCAACCGCGGCATTTTGGCAGCAAACTGCAGTGCCCCGTGCGAGTCCAACTCGCCCGACGCATTTACCAAAAGTTTGCCGTTTTCATCTTCTTGTTCGCGCTGAAGGAAATACGGCGTAAAGGTATATTTATCATAGCCTTTGGGGATGAACCATGTGTTTTCCTGGCGCAAGTTCCACTGGACCTTGGCGGATGCGAGCGGCGTACCAAAATAGTACTGCGCCGCGGCCGAGAACATAGCTTCTTCCCCCCCGATATAATCCGGCATATTGGCTTTCATAAATACATTAAAATCAGCGGGTTTAACGGCTTCTACCTGAAACGATGTCGTAGTCTCGGCCACGTCTTTACCGGGCAGTTGCGCCGCAAAGTGCGCGTCCCAATACCCGGTAGCGGCGGTTTGCGGCAGTTCAAATTTAAGGTCAAAGGTGCCATACGCGGAAGAAATTGTCACGTCTTTTTTAAGCACTTCTTCGCCGTGGGAATCGCTCAGCGTCAGTTTACCGCGCACAAGAGAAGGCAGTTTCCACGCGCCGTTTACTTGTTGACGCACAATCCCTTTTAAATACACCGTTTCACCGGGACGGTAAACGCCGCGCTCAGCAAATAAATAAGATTTTAGGGCTTGGGCCACGGGAGTATATTCGTAACCCACATTAAAGCGCCAGGGCTCCATGCCATCGTTCCACAAGTTGCTGACCACACCGTCTCCGTTGGGGCTGGTAATAAACGCATAGACGGCCGGTTGGCCCCACTCGCGCGTAGGTACGTCTAATTTTTCCCACCCCGGGGCGCGGGCCAAGCCGTTGGCATCCGTGGTGCCGGTCCATACCACTTTATTGTCACTGCCGCGCAGTTCTACGGACAACCCCCCCACAGGCTGCCCGGTTTTAAGGGAAGTCGTCCAAATCAAAATATCTTGGGCCGAGGTTTTAAAACTAATGCCTACATCGGTCAGGTTATCGGTGGCCGAAAGCCAGCAATCGGTATTATCCCAATTGCGTTTACTTTTAAGCTGACTAAAAATAATGCTGTCTTTGGCAGTAGGCGCAAAGCGGGCCAAATCAATATACGTGCGGACGGTTTTGTCTTTTACGTTTTTAAACGTATATTCGCCCGAAAACGTAGCCCCCGTCAACGGTTTTTTGGCACAATACGAGGTTTGTTTTTCTTGGAACGGGATAAAATTATCGCGGTTAAAGCGCGCACTTTCAATAAATAAGGCGGGCATATTCATCAGTGCAATCGGCAGCCGCGCGGGCAAATAACTTTCCAACACGCCAAAGCCATCGGCCGAAAAGTCCACCGCCGGGCAGTAGCCATCGTTGGTAATGGTAAAATGCTCGTCTTTTTCCAAGACGTTGCCGTAAATATCGCGCAAGCCTTTGCGGATACTAACCTGCACGGGCTCGTGCGGTTTAACAGCAATAAAATCAAGCGGCATACTAAAGTACGCTTCCCCGGTTTTGGGGTTGGTAAATTCGGAGCCGAGAGATTCTTTTTCGCGCTCGTTTAACACCTGTTTGGTATAGGCCGGGAAAGTTTCCATATAATCCCACAGTTCGCGTTTGCGCACCGGGGAGGAAAAGTGTACCGACGGCGTAAACGGCAAACAACCCGTGGAATTTACTTTTTGCACCGTAAGCGGCGGAAACGTAAAGAACGAGGTTTCATACTTCTGCGCCATGCCCGCGGTGCCTGTTTTGGCGGGTAATCCCGCTTGCAACGTAACGGTGTAATGCTGGCCGGCTTGCAAAGTTTCGGTGGGGTTTAAGGCAAAAACGGCTTGTTTTTCTTGCGCGGATAAGTACGAGAAATTTTTATCCAGTTCATCGGCGGTAGGAACACGCACGGAAACGGGGATGGTACGCACGGTTTTGCCGTGCGGCACAATCAATTTAACAAACTGCGCGGCGCGGGAGAGGTCAGCCGGTTGGCTGAGCACTACATACACCGTAGGGTTTAAGCTGATCCAATGTTCGTTTTTATAAGGGAGAACAGACAGCACGCGCGGCACTTGAGTGGTGAACGAAAATTGATAGGCCGCCGCTAATTTCTGCCCGGAAACGGATGATTTAAACCCTTTGGGCACGGTTACGGTGTATTTAGTGGCTTGGGGCCAGTTTTCACTTGGCTCAAATACCAGGGTTTGCGTGCCGCTGTAGCGGCAAGTGCCGTCTATTTTTGGCGTAATGGTAAGCGGGCAATCGGCCGCGGCAAATTGTGTTTGCTCGCCCAGTTTTACCACGGGCTGGTTAAAATGCACATTGACAGCCTGGCGGCCGAGTTCGTCTTGCTGGCCTTTAGGCGCGGCGGATAACACTTTAAGTGCGGGCGCGGCTTGCAACCCCAGCGCACCGAATAAAACAAAAAATAACCCTAATAATGCTGTTTTGTGTAATTTCATAGTAAATCTCCCTATGCGAACATTTTAGCATTTTGGGCCGTACGCGCGCGCGACAAAGTTTTATGGAATGAGTAGCGGCACTCATATTTAGTAAAATATAGGTATGAGTGCCGCCGCAACTGCAATTAAAAACCCGTTTAAGGATAAAAAACTTTCTAAACTGTTGTTCAAATTTTCCGCGCCCGCCGTGGCGGGAATGTTTGTCAATGCTCTCTTTAATATTATTTCGCGCATTTACGTCGGGCAGGATGTGGGCGCGGTGGGTATTGCCGCCATTACGGTTATCTTCCCTATTGGCCTTTTATATATGGGCTTTAGCGCGCTAATCGGCATTGGCAGTAATGCGCTTTTTTCTATCCGCCTGGGCGAAAAAAAGCACAACGAAGCCTTACGTGTCATGGGCAACGGATTTATTTTGCTTATGCTGGTGGCCGGGCTTGTTACCGCGTTTAGCTACCTGTTTTTAGATAAACTCCTCGTCTTTTGCGGCGCCGACGAAACCATTTTGCCCTATGCGCACTTGTATTCCGTGTGGGTGTTCCCGGGGTATTTTTTGTTTGCGATCGGCGCCGGAATGAACCACTTTATCCGCTCGTCCGGCCGCCCCAAAACCGCCATGGCTACGCAGTTTATCGGCGCGTTTATCAATTTAATTGCCGCCCCCCTCTTTATTTTTAAGTTCGGCCTGGGCGTAAAAGGCGCCGCGCTGGCCACGGTGTGCGGGCAAGTGGTATCTTTTAGCTGGGTGATGTATTGTTTGACGGGGCACCGCTCGCAGTACCGCCTGATGTGGCACAATTTCAAACTCAAACTGCAAATTATTTTGGACGTACTGGCGATTGGATTTTCTCAATTTGCAGTTCAAGTATCATCCGCTGTATTAAACATCATCTTAAACCATGCTTTGCTAAAGTATGGCGGCAGTTTGGCAATTTCGGCTATGGGTGTGGCGCTCAGTGTAAACACGATTGTGATTATGCCCACGATGGGCATTTCGCAAGGGGCACAGCCGCTTATCGGCTACAACCACGGCGCACGCAAATATAAGACGTCTATTCAAACGCTTAAAATGGCGCTACGTTGGGGGATGCTGGTAACCACCGCCGGATTTATTTTGTTGGAGATTTTTGCCCGCCCCGTGGCCGCTATTTTTAACGGCACGGACACGGCGCTCATTGACATGGCCGGGCGCGTGATACGCATTGTAAATATTTTCTTGCCGCTAGTGCCCTTGCAGATGATGGCAACGACATTCTTTCAGGCTATTAACCAGCCGTTAAAGGCGGCATTTTTGAGTCTGTCGCGCCAAATTTTACTGGTCATTCCGCTGGTACTGGTGCTCCCGTTATTTATGAAGTTAGACGGTGTATTTTTTGCCCCGGTTGTAGCGGACGCAATTTCCACTTTATTGGCGGTGGCACTCCTAGAAAACTTTTTTAGGAAACACGGCCAAACGCTGTTTTTTAAGAAGAAATAAAATTAATTTCTTGTACTGAAACTGGCAACGTAATATTGATTGCTTGTTGAATTATTTGTGTTGGCATGATCGCGGCCAGCAATATTATGACAAATTTTGTTACTCCATGTATCTTCTTTATCGGCCCAACAATAAACGCCGCCCGATACATAATTCTCCAACTTGTACTGTAAATCCGTATTGGGAAAGACTTGAATGGAATACCCACAGCTTTTCCCGCACAAAACAATTTTTCTTTTATCGGGATATGTGGCGTGTGTATGCGTTTGATTTAGCGTAGCACCGCTGGGGATATCTACATCCAATTCATCAAAAGTTTCCGCATATTTACCATTAGCTAAGTAATACGCTTTTTGTGCCCGGTACAAGGTACTTAAAATAGGTAACATAGTAGCCGCCCGGCTCTTTTCCACCGCCAACCGATATTGTGGCACGGCTACCGCCGCCAAAATGCCGATAATCAGCACCACGACCAACAGCTCAATAAGCGTAAATGCCCTCTTTGAGCAAAAAACAGCCTTAAAACAATTCTTTTTCATACTGCATACCCCCCCATTTATATAAGTTTTTCTTTCGTTATATCTCAAATTTACCAAAAAAAAAAAACGCGTCAAGGGTTTTTTATTTCCTTGACGGTAAAAAACAATAAATAGAGGTTTTAAACTATTTTGCGTCGCTTAAATAATGACACCCTACACTACGCTTGTTTTGCAGGGCTGCATAGGTAATCAGCAAAGCCGTGCGCACACCGTTACGCAAATCAATAAGCTCCTGGCACGGTTTGGTGCCTTTGTAGAAAATATCAATTTCGTTATGCAAGTGACGCAAGATTTTTTCCGCACGTTCCAAATGTTTTTGGCTGCGGATTAAGCCCACATAGTTCCACATGGTGCTACGCAAGGTGGCTAAATCCTGCTTAATTAAATTGACATCGGGCGCGTCGCTGGGGATGACCCACTCTTTAGGCGTGGGAATGTGAAAGGTTTGCGTGGCAATATCTTTGGCATCCTCTTCGGCGCACAAGTACCCCATGGCCACGGCTTCCAAAAGTGAGGTACTGGCCAGGCGGTTTGCGCCGTGATAGCCGGTGCAGGCCGTTTCGCCAATGGCGTTTAAGTGCAAAATGTTCGTGCGCCCCGACGGAGTAGCGTAAATGCCGCCGCAAAAATAATGCGCCGCCGGCACAACGGGAACGGGCACTTTTGTTAGATCGTACCCCCCTTCTAAACATTTTTGGTAAATGGCCGGGAAACGCTCTTTGGTTTCTTGCGCGGGGTTAGCAGTAATGTCCAAATACACACAATCGTGCGATGTGTTGAGGCGTTCCTGTTCAATAGCGCGGGCCACAATGTCGCGCGGGGCTAAATCTTTGAGCGGGTGGTAATTGGGCATAAAGGCTTCGCCTTTACAGTTGCGCAAAACGGCACCTTCCCCGCGCAGCGCTTCGGAGAGTAAAAAGCTTTTCCCTTTGGCAAATACCGTCGGGTGGAATTGCACAAATTCCATATTCATCACGCGTGCCCCCACGCGGTAAGCCATGGCAATGCCGTGCCCGTAGGCATGCTCGGCATTGGTGGTGTGCAAATAGAGTTGCCCCACCCCGCCCGTGGCCAGTACGGTTTTCTTGGCGGTTATGGCAAACACTTCGTCCGTTTTATTATCCAGCACATACGCACCAAACACCGTAAGCGGATAATAGCGGTCCATTAAGCTAGTAGAGCTGTGTGAAAGCGTCAGCAAATCAATCGCGCTACAAAATTCTTTCACGGTAATTAGCGGGTTTTGGCGCACCGCTTGTTGGATGGCGCTGAGCATAGCGTGCCCCGTGGTATCTTTAGAATAAATAATGCGGTTTTTGCGGTGGGCGCCCTCGCGCGTAAAGCGCAGTTGATGCTGAGCGTCACGGTCAAAAGGAACATTTACATCTTTCAAAAAAATTTCTTCTACGGCTTTACACCCGGCAGCGGAAATTGCGCGCACGGCCGCGTTATTACACATATGCGCGGTAGCCAGTTGTACGTCTTCCAAGAGTTCGTCAAGTTGCAAGTGAGGCTCATAGACAATGCCACCTTGAGCCAAATCGCTATTAGCTTGCGGCATTTCCCCACAGCAAAGCAGCAAGGTTTTAAGCCCTTTTTTGGCCGCTTGGTGAGCATATACGCACCCGGCAATCCCGGTGCCGATTACTAGACAATCCGTAGTTAAAATCTTCATAGTTCTATTATATAATTTTACCCGCTTGGCCGACAAAAAGCCGCCGCTGTTACGCGGCGGCCTAACTAGGCTATCACAAAATTAATCCCAACAACTACCCGTTTTTTTCATACACTTAAGACAGGCATTGTCTTTACAATCCGTATATCCCATCGATTCACAAAATGTCTTTCCATCCGCATCTGCCCCCACGCAGGAAATTTGGTTAGACTTGGAGGCTGCAAAAGACGGATTGATTTGAATATAATAGGGATACAAAGAAGCATTGCCTCGGTAGGCGCGCACACTACCGTCTGTTTCAATATATACCTCAAAACGGGGCGTTGCGATACAATAATCTTTATTGGAAGAACAGTCCGCCTTGGCAGCCAGGTTAATGTCCAATGTTTGAACTTTAGGTTGTTTAGTGAGGGACTCCGGATCCTCCAACTGTTGTTCAAAATACGACTGGTTAACCGCTTCCACGAGCGCACTAGCAACCGATAACCCTTCGGCAAAACGAGAATCTTCTACCGAACGCTTGTAATACCCCAAACCAAGCCCACTTAAAAGAGCCACAATAATCACCACTGCCAACAATTCTGCTAATGTAAAACCTAATTTAGACGCATATTTCATAAAAACCTCTCAAATATCTACTTTATTATTATAACCTTTTTTGGGGAAGTTGCAAGTATTTTTATATTGCAAAACATCAAAAAAACCGTTATACTACTAGGTAAGGAGATAATTTTATGCACAAAAAACATGGCTTTACATTAATTGAATTACTGACCGTTGTACTTATTTTAGGAATTTTAACCGCCGTTGCGATGCCACAATACCGTAAGGCTATCCAGCGTGCCGAAGCGGCTGATGCGCTCATTAACTTAAAAACAATGTTTGATGCCGCAAAACGCTATTATTCGTACCATTCTTCGTGGCCGACTCAGTTAAAAGGCCTGGATGTAGCGTTTTTAGATGCCAGCAGCACAGGCGAAGTGGGCGACTTTCAATATACCTTAGAAAGTAATACTGACGGAAATTATGTTTCTGTTTGCCGAATAGTTGGTGCTTCGGCTAGTTCTTCTTATTGTTTAAGAGCCTATTATAAAAAAGATAACGTACGTGATGTGTACACTTGCCAAGATAATTCTGGTACTGGAAAATATCAGGCGCTGTGCGATTCTATGTGTCCCACCTCCGGTACGGAATGCGTCATTAAATAAAATTTCTTTTTACTGCAACCGCCCTTTACCGGGCGGTTTTTATTTATGTTTGCGTTTAAAAAACTTTTTGAAATTTTGCTTTCCGCTTTTACGGGATGGCTGCGCACTGTGCAATTTTTTAAGCGCTTTTTTGCTAACCCCCACTTTAACCGTGTGAAACGGTTGGACAAGATTCGCAGATTTTTCTTCTAAAATACGCGCCGCCTCTGTGGCTTTGCGAAACGTTTTGGGCTTTTTGGCGGCCCGCATAGAAACGCGCGGTACTTGCGGCGAATCTATCTCTTTGTTTGCTAAAAATTCCCGCGCACGCACCGTATATTTAGGCGGCGTTTGCACGCGTTTTTCTTTTTTGCGTGACGTAGCATGTGCACGGCCTTCTTCGTGCGCTACAAATTTGGGAACAGGCAGCGGTTCTATGGTTTTTTGAATGGTTTTAACTGCACTGGAAAATTGGGTCACGCGGCAAATTTCCTGCCATTTACTTCCATCATCACTAATGAGTGAAAGCGCACTGCCCACACTCCCTGCGCGGCCCGTACGGCCAATGCGGTGGATGTAATCCTCGGGACATTGGGGCAAATCATAATTAATCACGTGGGCAATTTGCGGTACGTCTAACCCGCGGGCCGCTAAGTCCGTAGCGACGAGCACACGCACGGTCCCATTTCGAAAAAATTCCATAATCTGCCGGCGGCGGTTTTGGCGCAACTCGCCATGCAAGGCATTTACTTTTTGGCCATAGCGCTTTAATTCTTTGGCCAACCGTTCGGCCCCGTGTTTGGTTTTGACAAACACTAAAATGGAACCTTGGCGGGTATTTAATTCATGTAAAAGTTGCGGTAATTTTTCGCGCACTGTGACATACACAATTTCTTGTAGTACGCCCTGTGCGGCCGACGTAACTTCCCCAATTTGTGCGCGCACGGGACGGGTCAAAAATTCGCCGGCAAGCTGCACAATTTCTTTAGGTAGCGTTGCCGAAAACAACAACGTTTGGCGCGGCTGTGGCAAGGCTGACACTATGCGCCGCATATCGTCAATAAAGCCCATATCCAGCATGCGGTCGGTTTCATCCAGCACTAAAAAATGCGTATGGGCCAGGTCCACACTTTTGCGCCCCAAATGGTCTATTAAACGCCCCGGCGTAGCAATAATCACGCGCGGCTTACGGCGAAGCACCGCATATTGTTTGTGGATATTATCCCCCCCGATAATAAGCGCGGAGGGCAACGAATCTGTTAATTTTTCAAGCTCGGTTAAAATTTGTTGGGCCAATTCGCGCGTGGGCAACAATATCAGTGCATTTTCGGCCGGGTTTTGTGTCAAACGCACCACCAGCGACAATAAAAAAGCGAGCGTTTTACCCGTGCCGGTTTGGGCCGTACCCAGCACATCCTTGCCCGCTAACGCTGGCGGCAACGCGCGCGCCTGAATGGGCATCGGTTCCACAATCAGTTGACGTTTTAGCGCGGTTTGCAAAAATTCGGGTAACGTTTCAAATACGTTCATACGGGCTCCGCCAAGGCGGCCTCTACTTCTTCGTTGAGGCTCAGCCACCGTTCCTCGGTTTTTTTGAGTTCGTCGTTGAGGAGCGCCAATTCAATACTGCTATCCGCCGAATATTGCGTGACAAGCTGTTCTTCCAGCGCGGCTTTGCGGGTGGTTAATTTTTCAATTTGTTCATCTAACGCACGAATTTCTTTTTTTAAGGGAGCCACACGCGCCCGACGGGCGGCGGCTTCTTTGCGCTCCCGTTCTTTAGATGTCATTTTGTCGCTGGCAAGGTCATTGCGGTCATTGTTTTTTAAGAGTTGCGCTTTGTAATCATCCAAATCGCCTGTGAAGGTTTGGCACGTACCGCGGCGCACAATCCACAACGTGTCACACGTCAGTTCTATGACATGCAAATCGTGTGTGATAAGCACCACGGCCCCTTCGTAATTATTCAGGGCTTCAATTAAAGCGGCGCGGGACTGGATATCTAGGTGGTTGGTAGGCTCGTCGAGGATTAGCAAATGCGGCGCGTCTTTGGTAATCAGCGCCAAGAGTAGGCGCGATTTTTCCCCGCCCGATAAACTGCCGATAAGCGTATCACTCTTGGCTTTATTAAGGCCAAAAGCGCCCAGTTGTGCACGAATTTGCGTTTCGGTCGCCAACGGCATTTGCGCGCTAAGCATTTCATACGGTGTTTTTTCCACGTCTAATTCTTCGGTTTGATGCTGGGAAAAATACGCAATTTTCATTTTTTTGGCGGTGGTCATCTTGCCGGACATAAGTAAAAGCCGGTGTGATAAAATTTTAGCCAGGGTAGACTTGCCGTTTCCGTTGGCACCCAGAAGTGCAATACGGTCGTCGGGCTCTATGCGCAAATCCAAGTTCTGCAGTACGGGTTTATCGTCATAGCCGGCCACGCCGTTTTCAATGGTTAAGAGGGAATTATTTAATTTTTCCGGCGACGGAAATTCAAAATGGGCTTCGGGGTCCTTGGGAATGGCTGGGGCCGCACCGAGTTTTTCAATCATTTTAAGGCGGCTTTGCGCCTGCTTGGCTTTGGTAGCTTTGTAGCGGAAACGGTCCACGAACGATTGCAAGTGTGCCACCACACGTTCGTGCTTGGCGGCGGCCAATTTGGCCCCCTCTATGGCGGCGGCGCGGGTGCGTTCGTACGTATCGTAATTACCGTTATAAAGTTTAAGTTGTCCGTCCTCTACGTGGATGATATGGTCGCACAGGCGGTTTAAAATGTGCCGGTCGTGCGAGATAATAAACACCGTTTTATCTACCCGCACCAAGTAATTTTCCAGCCACATAGCGGTTTCTAAATCCAGGTGGTTGGTGGGCTCGTCTAACAGCAAACAGTTTGACGGCGCATACAAACACGCCGCCACGTTCGCGCGCACTTGCCACCCGCCGGAAAATTCTTTTAACGGGCGTTTAAAATCTTCATTTACAAAGCCAAGCCCGCTTAAAATAGCACTGGCGCGGGCCGTAGCGCTATGCGCACCTAAAAACTCTAACTTATCAAAAATTTCGGCCATGCGCTCACCGGAAATTTGCGGATTTTCGAGTTCTTTTTGCAAACGTGTGAGCTCTTTATCGGCCGATAAAACGTAACCCAACAGCGAAACAGACGGGTCGGCAATGTCCTGCGCCACGGACGCAATTTGCGTGCCACGGGAAATTTCAATTTTTCCCCCGTCCGGTGAGAATTTGCCTTCAATGAGTTTAAATAGAGTAGATTTTCCGCACCCGTTGGGGCCCACAAGCCCCACTTTCTGCCCGTCGTGAATGAGAACAGAAGTGTCGTCAAACAGCGTGCGCAAGCCAAAGTGAAACGAGAGCGTTTTAATGTCTATCATATTTTTATATTTTATCAAATATAGAGAACTCCAAAAATAGTAAAATACTCTCATGAATTTGCCGCAAACTTTTATCAATTACACCGCTACCCTATTCGGTCCGCAACGTTGGGAACGCTTTGTAAAAGCGTTTGATGAGCCCGCCCCTGTAAGTGTGCGGCTTAACCCGTTTAAACCCGTTAGCGGCCCGATTTTCGCGCCCCAAACGCCTGTGCCGTGGTGTCAGCACGGCTATTGGCTTAGTGAGCGCCCGAATTTTACGCTGGACCCCTTATTTCACGCGGGCGTGTATTACGTGCAAGAAGCGGGCTCTCTATTTTTAGACCATGTGGTGCGCTCATGTGTGCAAGGCCCGGTCAGCGCACTGGATTTATGCGGGGCCCCCGGCGGAAAATCTACTCTGTTGCGCGCCGCCCTGCCCGCAGGCTCTATGCTGGTAAGTAACGAGCCGGACCGCCGCCGAGCCAATATCCTCTTGGAAAATATGCTCAAGCAAGGCCACCCCGGCGTATTAGTGACGCACAATTTTGCGCACGAATGGGCACAAACAAACCTGGCCTTTGACGTGATTTTAACCGACGTGCCATGCTCGGGCGAGGGCCTTTTCAGGCGCGATGCTGGCGCCATAGACGAATGGAGTTTATCCGCCGTGCATTTTTGCCAGGAGCGCCAGCGCAAAATTTTGCGTGACGTGTGGCCGTGTTTGCGCGCGGGCGGCCTGCTCATTTACAGTACGTGCACATTTAACGTGCACGAGAACGAAGAAAACGTGCGCTGGATTATAGAGGAACTTGGTGCGGAAATGGTGCCGGTACATGTGCCCAATGAATGGCAAATAACAGGCTCTTTATTAGGCGGTTTTGATGGCCTGGTTTACCGTTTTATCCCCGGCACGACGAAAAGCGAAGGCCTTTTCCTGTGCGTATTGCGCAAAACAAGTGACGGCCCGCAGTGTGCCGCGTTGCCGACTTCGCTACGCGAGCAAGTGAAAAAATTTCGTCAAATTCATGTGCTTAGTGACGGCATCCCAACCGAAGAATTAAAAGGGAAAGAAAAAATCCCGTCTGTGGCACAGGCGCTTTCTATTGCCACCCCGGCAGACAAATACCCGAGCGCGGAACTGACGCTAGAAGAGGCCCAACGCTATTTACACCGGGAAAGTTTAGTTTTGCCCCCCACTGCACCGCGCGGCTTTGTGTTGGTTATGTATCAAGGCCACCCGCTTGGGTTTATGAAAAACCTGGGCGACCGCGCCAACAACCTTTACCCTAAAAATTGGACGATTAAAAAGTTATAGACCGACCTGTCAAACGTGTTAATACTTCCCCAAGCACCGGGAAAAATTTTCAGTACCCTGATTTGTCAAATTTGGAAACTAATAGAGCGTGGGTTTAATGCAATACTTCTAGCATGGCGGGGATTACTTCATGCAGATCCCCTTCGAGCGCAAAATGCGCCGCCTTCATAATAGGGGCATCCGGGTCCTTATTAATGGCTACAATCACGTTCGCGCCGCTCATGCCGGCCATGTGCTGAATCTGCCCCGAAATACCGCACGCAATATAAAGCTTCGGTTTTACCGTGCGGCCCGTTAAGCCGATTTGATAGCGGTAGTCAATCCACCCGCTGTCCACCGGCCCGCGGCTCGCGCCCACAGCACCGCCTAAGCGCGCGGCCAGTTTTTCCAAAAGTTTAAAACCCTCTTTACTGCCTACACCGCGCCCGCCGGCTACAATGACCTCGGCCTCGGACAAATCAAGCCCTCCCTCCTTGCTTTGGATAAACTCCACAAACTTAGCAAGCGGGGAAATATATTTTTGCGCGTCTATTTTATGTTCAATCACTTCGCCTTTACGGCCCGGTTGCGCGGGTGCTTTTTCGTACGCCATGGGGCGTAACGAGCACATCTCCGGCCGGGTTTTGGCGCACGTAATGGTGGCCATCAAGTTACCGCCAAACGTCGGGCGCGTGGCGTGCAGTTGGCCGTCAGCGGTGTTAATCGTCACGTCGGTAGCGTCGGCTGTTAAACCCGTGCCTACAAACACAGCCGTTTTGGCCGAAAGCGAGCGGCCCATATTCGTGGCCGGGATTAAAAATTTGTTTGGCTTGTACTGCGCTACCATGTCTGCCAATACGCGCGCGTACACATCATCCATATAATTTTCAAGCACGGGATCGTCGCACACATAGACAATATCCGCGCCATGTTCAATTAAATCTTGCGCAAAATTTTTGACGTTGTGCCCCAATAACACGGCACACAATTTTTCGTTTAAATCGTCCGCCAGTTTGCGCCCGGCTGTGAGTAACTCGTAAGCGGTGGGGCTTAATTTACCGCGTTGGGCCTGAGCAAAAATCCATACGTTTTTATAGTCTTTGAGATTCATAAAATTTCCTTAAATATATTTATTTTCTTTTAAGAGTTCCACCAGCTTGGCGGCTTTTTCTTTACTGTTTGCACCTTCTACCACGGTGGCATTCACTTCACGCTTAGGTACAAAAGATTTAACCACGCGCGTAGGGCAGTTGGCAATGCCCAACCTAGTTTTATCGGCCGCTACGTCGTCAGCGGTCCACACCGTAACAGGCGCGCGCTTGGCGAGCATACGGCCTTTTACACTGCGTACGCGCGGTTTGTTAATTTCTTTAACTACAGAAAGCACGCATGGGAATTGAAGCTCTACTACCTCGCTTCCGTCCTCGGTAAGACGTTCTACCACAATGGATTTTGCGTTCACGCGCACCACTTTTTTGACAAACGCCGCATTGGGAATTTTAAGCCAGGCGGAAATTTGCGGGCCGATATGCCCGGTGTCGCTATCATTGGTTTGTTTGCCGCAGATAATCAAATCCACATGTTGCAAACTGTTGATTTTTTCAATGCCTTTACTAAGCGCGTACGACGTGGACCACGTGTCCGACCCGGCAAATGCGCGGTCGCCCAGTTGGAAAACTTCGTCAGCGCCGCGGGCAATACTGTCGCGCAGTACGGCCTCGGCTTGTGGCGGCCCCATGGTAATTACGGACACTTTGCCCCCTACTTGTTCTTTAAGGGTAACAGCTTCTTCCAACGCAAATTCGTCAAAAGGGTTCATGGCACTTTCGGTACCGGAGCGGATTAAACACCCGGTGGCCGGGTCAATTTTTACGTTATCGGATTTGGGGGTTTGCTTGACGCAAGCTACAATATGCATAGTTATTCCTCGTCGCCTTTGGCGGCATACTCTTTAATAAGAGCGGTTAAAATTTCGTTTTTTTGGATGTGCGTAGTGCCTTCGTAAATTTGAGTAATTTTGGCATCCCGCATGTATTTTTCCAGTGGGAAATCGCGCATATACGCAATCCCGCCGCACAAAGTTACACACTCGTCGGCTACTTCCATGGCCACGTTTGAACAAAACAGCTTGGCCTCGGCACTGTATTTGGTCCAGCGCTGGCCTTTTAATTTTTTGAGCTCATCATGCACGGTGGTACCATTGGCAAGCGCGTTTTTAACAGCCGGTAAATACTCTAGGTCCATACGGTGCGTTAAGTTATAGACGAGCGCCCGCCCGGCCTCGGTTTTGGCGGCCAATTCGGCTACTTTATGGCCCAGCGCCTGAAAGGTAATAATGGGCTGTCCAAACTGTTTGCGCGTGCGCAGATACGGAATCGTGGTATCGAGCGCCCCTTGCGCAATCCCTACCGCTTGTGCGGCTACACCGGGGCGGGAATAGTCCAAAGTTTCTTGCAAGTAGAGTAGCCCGCGGCCCTCGCTACCCAGCAAGTTTTCTTTCGGTACACGCACATTTTCAAAAATCAGTTCATACGTCGGATTAGAGCGAATGCCCATTTTTTCTTCTTTCTTACCAAAGCTAAACCCGGGCATGCCTTTTTCAATCACGAGCAGCGAAATGCCGCGCGGGCCACGGGCCGGGTTGGTATTGACGGCCACGGTATAAAAATCGGCCTCTTTACCGGTGGAAATAAAGTGCTTGGTACCGTTTACCACGTAAAAATCACCGTCCTTAATGGCGGTCGTTTTTAAGGCGGTAGCGTCGGAACCCGCTTCGGGTTCAGTTAAGGCAAAAGCCCAAAGTTTTTTGCCACTGGCCAGGTCCGGGCACCATTTTTCACGTTGCTCTTTAGTAGCCGCCAAAAACATAGGGATGGCCCCCAACGCGGACGTTCCCGGCGTTAAAGCAAGCCCGGCACACGCGCGGGATAGCTCCTCAAACGCCATAGCAAGGCAGGTAATCCCCCCGCCCAGTCCGCCATATTCTTCAGGCAACCACAAACCAAACATGCCCGATTTGCGGTACTCCTCATACATCTCTTTGGAAAATGTTTCCTTCGCGTCCATTTCGGCACGCAAGGGTTTTAGTTTTTTTTGGGCCAGTTCGCGCGTGGCATTTAGCACTTCCTGTTCCATTTCGTTAATAGCGTAGTCCATTAGTGGGCCCCCTGATTGTTGGTAGGTTTAAAATATCGTCTTTTTCTTCGGAAAAACCGCCGCTTACCGCCGTTTTTTTGTGTGGGCGGGACTAAACTGCGGTAGAGCCGTTCCTGTTTTTTGACCATAGTGGCGGCCGTAAATTCGGCAAAGTCACGCCGGTCAATATTGGCTTCAAAACGGTCCATAAGCTGCTTGTGGCGAAGGAGCACCTTGATTTTATCGGCAAAGGTGTTAATGTCACTCGGCGCTACTAAAAACCCGGTTTTATTGTTGGTGATTACCTCGCTAATGCCATCTACATCATAACACACAGCGGGCACACGCATGGACATGGCTTCTAAGAGCGACATAGGCAGCCCTTCACGCAGCGAAACGCTGGCGTAAATGTCACTAATCGCCAATAGTTCCAAAGCGTCGTTGCGCCAACCGGGAAACAGCACTTGTTTTTCCAGGTTTAAATTTTTAATGAGCGTAAGCACCTGGTTACGAAGAGGCCCGTCGCCGGTAAAAATGAAATACACATTTTTCATCTGCTGGAGTACCTTGTACGCAGCAAACACAAAGTGGAGCGGATTTTTAAGCGGTTTACAGTTGGCAAGTGCCAGCACTACTTTGGCATTGGCCGGAATGTTGAGCGACTCTTTTTTGGCAACCGGGTCGAATTTTAACGGCAAAATGGGGTTAAAATTAACACCCGCACGGATAATTTCGGTCCGCACGCCTTTACCAATGCCCAGCTCTTTGGCCTCGGCGGCATTTTTACGCGACACAAAGATGAGCACATCCGTAAATTTAGCACAGGTTTTTTCCACCCACACAAAAAATTTAAAATGTTTTTCCCCCTGCTCTTTGGCAAACCCTAACCCGTGGAATGTGTGTACCACTTTGGCGCGGCGCCAAAACAAACGTGCGGCCATACGGCCTAAAATACCGGCTTTAGGGGCGTTGGTGTGCACAATATCGGGACGCACTTTACGCAAAACCAACCCCATTTGAATAAGTGCTATAAAATCGTGAAATACATATTTGGCTTGCACGTCGTGTTTTAAAGCTTTAATAAAAAACAGATGGTCCGGCTCTCCCTTAAATTTGCCGTCTAAGCGGCCGCCGGGCCCGGTAGCCAAATACGTATCAAACTGTTGTTTGTTAATGGTTTTCATCGTAGCCAGCACACTGGCTTGCGCGCCGCCTTGGTCAAGACGGGTAATAAAGTATAAAATTTTTGTTTTCTGCATTAGTGAATCTCACCTGTAGTAGTATTTAAGATGCGGCCTTCGGGGAAATAATATTTAATAATCCCTTTATAGTCCGCCCCTTGTTTAGCAAGCCCCTCGGCCCCGCGCAAACAAAGCCCTTCGCCCAGGCCGCTGTCGTATCCGCGCACAAGCACACTGCGGATATTTTTGCCTTTGTAAAGCGGCACCAGGTCAAAAAAGTTAGAGCGCATGGTCCCCGCGCTAATCAAAAACGCAATTTCTTGCGGAGTAATGGCCTCGTACGAATCTTTGCTGCCCTCAAAACGCATGGCTAAAACGCGGCCATTGGGCGACAACTTTGTCGGCGTTAGGGCACGCAGTTTGCCAATATCTTTACGATAAGAAATGCGTTTTTCAATTTCGTCCGCCTCAAATAAATACATCCATTTAATGCCGGACCACTTTGTCGGGTCCTGCGGGCGCGAGAATAAATCCGCCGGCGGATTGGAAAGCAGATATTTGCTTACGTTAGCCGGGGAAAACACATACGCGGGTTTCTGCTCGGTATTAACGAGCGTATCCGCCGTAACAACGCCGCAGTTGGCATACGCCTTGGCTGCCTCTTTGAGGCGAATTTCGCCGGAGGTTTTGGAAGCTTCTAACAAGGTATTAAAGATGAGGTTAATCCCTTTAAATTGGAATTGGACGTCGTTGTCGGTAATGTGATACGGCTCGTCTTTGTTCTCTTCCACCGCTTGCAACAGGGCCGAGCGGAGCACCACGGCCAGGGCCTTGAGGGCGGACTCGTGCGTGACGTCTTGCACTTGGGCGGCCAGCAACGCGGGGATTAAATCTTCGCTATAAGCCTCATTAACCAGCAAAAAGCCGGCATCACCGGGGATGACCCACAAGCTGCCTTTTAACTCTTTGTCACTTAAATTGGCCGAAAAAATATTTTCCGTCAGCGCGTCTTTGACTAGCAAGGTTTTGTTCTCGTTCTCGGCAGCTAACTTAAACGGATATGCGGCCGAAAATTCCGTTTGCCCTTTGGAATTTTTAAAATCTACGCCCTTGGTTTGCGGGTTAAACTCAATTATTTTTTCAATGTAAGAGGGCACTTTGGTAATTTCGCCGCGTTTGTCGTCCGTTGCTTTCACGGTGCCGGAAGCCATAAACGTTACTTTTTGCAGTTCCTGCGGCAGTTGGTTACGGTCGGCATACAGAGCCATTTTAACCGGGGTAGACGGGGTGGATTTCATCTCGTGCACAATGGGCTGCTCGAGGCGCAAATAAAACAGATAATCTATTTTTTTATTGCCAAAATCGGCGGCGTATTTTTCAATTTTATCCGCCAATTCTTTGTTTTTGGGGTCCAAACTGTAAAGCGTAGCGTAATACTGCCAGGCACGCAGTTTGTCTTTATCTTTTTCGGATATTTTGGCAAACAATTCGGCGGCGGCATAGTTATTTTCGTCGTGTGAAAGGGCCTGTTGTAAAAACACCGGGGCCATTTTTTTAGCCGCTTTTGTTTCCGAGGCAATGCGCCCGAGCATATAAGACACAAATGAAATTGTATAGGGATTAGAAACATAGAGGTACTGCAGTTGCTCGGCGGCTTTGTCTTTATGTCCACTGAAATAGAGGGCTAAGGCGGCCCCTAATTTGGCGGAAGAAACATACTCAAAATCGGCCGACAAATAGAGCAAATGGTCAAACATATCCTGCGCTTTTTTGTATTTTCCCGCCGATAACAGCATCCACCCGTGCGTAAGCTCTATAAACGGGTCGTCGGGAGAGAGTTTCCCTGCTTTTTCAATGTGCGTAAGCGCCTGCTTCACCAGCCCGCGCTGGAGCGCCAAAACGGCCAGTTCCAAATTAGCGGCGGCGGCTACGCGGGTATCGGCAGCATTTTCAAAGGTTTTAAAGGTAAAGTAGCAATCTTCCTGCCCTTGCGTACAGGTGCGGGCGGCGTCCTCAATTTCGGGCGGCAGGGAATAGTCCAGCACGGTTTTGTGCAAGGTAACTTCGTTTAGCTTGCTATCCATGCGGTGCGCCGCAATGGATGACTTGCTAACCGTTTGCACAGGTTGTTGGGTAGCAGGCTCAGCCGTTTGCGGTACTTCTTGCGTTTGAAATGCCTCTTGCGCATACAGCGGCCACGCCCCCAACAGGACTGCTATAAGAAGCTGTTTCCTCATATACAAATTATAGCAAATATGAGGGTAAGAAAATGCCTGTTAGTCACTCAGCAGATGATTATAAAATATATCTACGTATATAAAAAATACTTTAAAATCACGGAAGGCGGTATGCTTTTTGGCTCTCGTAAGTATCAACATACGTTCCCCCCAAATTAATACACACTGCATTTGCCAATTTATCATTCTTATTAGCACGGCATTGTCTGCTTGAGCTAAATAAACTTTCATGATAATATAAGGACTTATAAAACCCCGCAATAACCCCACTCTTCTTATCATCAGCTAACCAAATCTCAAAACTATAGCCTGGTATAACTGGCATCTCTACGTCTAATTTTTCTAAATCTAATGAATGTTCTCCATGTGTCAAAAAATAAACGGTTTCCGCTTCTTTAAGACTACGCACCATACTTTGCAACTGAGTATATCTACTTTTTAGGACAGCCACCTGATACTGCGGCACCGCTCCCGCCGCCAAGATGCCGACAATTAAAACAACCACCAACAACTCAATAAGCGTAAACCCCTCTTTTGGGCAAAAACAGCCTTTAAAACAACTTTTCTTCATACTGCGTACTCCTCCATTTATATAAGTTTAACTTTCGTTATATCTCAAATTTACCAAAAAAAAAAAACAAGTCAAGCAAAATGTTTTTTCACGACGACAAAAACCACCCCTATTTAGGGGTGGCACAAAGAAAGTTTGCTCCTGTTTTCAAATTTGAGATGATTAGCCGCCGTATGTTGACCCGTAGCGTACGTCCTGCGGACGGGGCGCCAGCCCCGCAAGTACGCGAGGTGGTCAAATCGACGGCTAAGGGCTCAAATTTGGAAACTGCTAGAGCGCGTTAAAAATGATACTACGGCCAAATGTTGAGTCTGGTTACTTTATCGTTGCGGCGGACTTTCGGCTCTCCTACCAACTCTTGGATAAAGGCCTCACACACATAAATTTTGGTACCGGGGCACAAGCGGCCAGCCACCACGTTGTGTTCGTTATCGGCCAGCGTTACGTGCGCGTGCACCATGGGGCGGTTGTCCTGGATGCTGACGTTGCCCGTTAAATTGACCAGTTCCAATTCTTCGTCAAAGAGGCTTTTTTCAAATTTCTTTTTGCTCTGGTCGTAATAAGCAATGGTAGCGTTGGACACACAGCCCACCGCCGACACAATGCCGCATTTTACCTGGTTGTCGTGGCAAAAATCAATCAGTTCTTCCAACAGGTCTTTGCCTTTAGGAAGCCTGAAGATGTACGTTCTTCCGGTTAAATAAGGTTTTTCTTCTGCCATTTTCTCTCTCCTATGGGCTCAGCACCAGTGGCTAGCCCGTTCTAAATCTTCCGCATACGCGCGGATTGCCGCCAACAGGGACATGGGCCCCATGCCGGCTTCTTCATACAATTTTGCTCCTATCCCGCTACCTAAATAGCGCCCGTTTTTATGCGGATACACGCTGTGTACGCGCCCGGCCTGGCTGTGCAGCCAACAATCTAATGTCGGCAACGTAAAGTCCGTCAGCCCCATGGCTTTTTGCATAAGGGTGGGTGGGACTAACGCATCTTGCTCGCCTGGCGGCAAGAGCTCAAACAACTCGCGGCTGGCAACGTAAATCAAGTTTACGTCCGGCGCTTTACCGGCTAAAATTTCCGGCAATATTTTTTCAATTACTATGCGCCCTACGCCAGCCCCTTGCACAAATACCGTACCCGCATCTTGCGCTTTGGCACGGTGCAAATAATACACCCCTTTTACGGCACTTTGTGCCGGGTCCGTACCCAGTTTGGCGCGGTCCATATACGCCGCAGAAGGGCGGATGACAAACGGAACAAAAATAGCAGGCCGTTTGCCTAGTGCCGCCGTCACGAGCGGCCAAATTTCATCTACCTCCAGCGGGGTAGCCGTAATGCACGAGCCTTTGGGAAAATTGTCCTGCACCAGCTGCAAGCTTTGCGGATCGGCATGGGTGGGTCCATCTTCGCCGGTAGGCAAACTGGCATGCCCGTTAAATAAGAATAAGGTATTGGGATTTAAACCGACTTCGCGCGAGGCTTGCACACCAATCGCATGCAAGCGCGCGGCCACGTGTTCAAAAGCTAAAAACGCCCCGTACGAAGAGGAAACCCCCATATGTTTCCCAAAAGATGAAATCCCGCTGCACACGGCGGACATACCGTCCTCGCAAATTCCCCCCGCACTTAAACGACGGCTAAGCGGATTGGAAAACGCATTAAAGTAGCCGGGTGCAAACCCATCCGCTCCGGTTCCGGCCCCAGTGGAGCCATACAAATCGGCCGAAGCTACCAACAACGTCCCCCCCGCTTGCTTATTTAAATAGGAAAGCGTTTTGCCCAAAATACCGCGGGTGGTATATTGCGTACCCACCTCAAACTTAAAATCGGCCGGAGGTTCTTTGGGGTTGAAATTATAAATTTTTTGCACGTCTCCCAACGTCGGGCGCACGCTCCGTTTGGTAAGCGCTAAATTTTGTGCGGCTTCGCGCACGCTAGACACTACAAACTGCCTAATTTGCCCGTCACTTTCCAATACGCGGCGGATGACTAATAGACTTTCCCAATAGTATTTTTCAATATTCTCGGGGGTTTTATCACCTTCAAAGCGCGGGAAAGTTTCGTTAAAAGTTTTTTCAAATTCGCCCAAACATTTATAAAACTCGTCCGAACAGAACTTGTGCCCGCTGCCGTGAGAGGATTTGCCCTCTAAGCCGTATTTCCACCCTTTAATCGTGCGGTAAATAATGGCCGTGGGCTGGTGGTTATCCATTTCTGCTGCTAGTTTATGGGCGGCAAAAATTTGGTTTAAATCGTGCCCGTTGGGAACGTAAACAACGTTACAATCGTGAATATAAAAGAGTTCCTGCGGCGTCCACTGGACGTATTCGCCGGGCTCATTGTTTTCGGCGGTGACGCGTTCGCTCTCAATAGATGCTTGATTCCAATCAATATGAAAAATTGCGTTTTTGAGCTGCGCCGTGGCCGCCATGGAAAGCGCCTCACTCACGCGCCCGGCCGTTAAACCGCCCTCACCCTCAATAATGTGTACGCGCGGGCAATTTTGACCGTAAGCATCCGCCGCGGCCAAGGCAAGCCCTACCCCACTGGCAAACCCCACGCCGCTGGCCCCGGTGCTGGTGCGCACAAACGGGGTAATCGGCTCGGGATGGCCACCTAAGGTTTTGCTGTGAAATTTGAGAAATAGCGGCGTGCCTTGTTTATTATTATGGCGCACACCCAGTAAATCTTCCAGGCGCAGTTGGTGCAGTTCGTCAGCCGGGAGTAGTTCGGGCGCATCTTTGCGCACACATTCGTTGCGAATGGCCCACAATGCATACAACCCTAGCGCCTTATGCCCGGCCGCATAGGAAATAATATCGGCACTTTCTTCCAGCGGATTGGAAAAGTTATACCACATCCCCTTATATATAAGGTGCGACACAAACCGCCCGCTCGATATACTCCCCCCCGGGTGGCCCGACGACGGCACAAAGTTATACAAAATAGCCACGAGCGTACGGTAAATTACATCCAACCGCTCAAGCACCGCCGCATCATTTAGGTTAATACGGTAGGCGGGGTTTTGCGCTACTTCGGTTACGTCCTTATATACAGCCCGTTTTTTGTTCAAGGCAAAAGGCATAATTTCTCCTAAAATTTAATTCCCTGTGTGGCACAAAAATAGGTCAAATCCAGCATGGCTTGCACGTCACTCTTGGCGCAAACTTCCACATTGCTGTGAATGTTGCGTGTAGGCAGTGAAAGCGCACAGCAAGGCACCCCCGTTTTGCTGATATGCACGGCGCCCGCGTCGTTGCCGCCGCGTTGGGCAATGCGTACCTGCCAGGGGATATTTTGCTCTTCACAAATCTGCGATAATGCTTCAAACAGCACTTGCGGTGTAATCGTGCGGGCATCTAAGGCACTTATACCCACCCCGCCGCCTAAGCGCACGATATAATCTTGCGGGGCTACGCCGGGGATATCCGCGGCGCCGGTGGTATCTAAGCACAGGCACACGTCGGGGTCAAGCCCATAGGCGGCCGTGGTGGCACCGCGCACGCCGACTTCTTCCTGCACCGTGAACACCGCATACACATTATAAAACGGATTTTTGAGGTTTTTAAACACTTCGGCCTGAATGAATACCCCCGCCCGGTTATCAATGGCTTTGGCGGAAATGAGGCCGTTGCCAAATTCTTCGTAGCAGCGGTCCAAAACGGCAAAATCGCCGGGGCGGACTTGTTTTTTAATTTCCTGCGCAGGCAAACCTAAATCAATAAAAAGATCTTTTAAGGGAACGGCCCGGGCGCGGTCGGCCTCGGTAGTAATATGGGCGGGCTTGGTGCCGATAATACCCAAAAGCGGCCCGTTTTTAGTTTGCACGCGCACCCGTTGGGCAAGTAACGTGCGCGGGTCAATACCGCCCACGGTTACAAAGCGCACAAAGCCGCGCTCGTCAATAAATTGGACCATCAGGCCCACCTCATCCATGTGGGCACAAAGTAACAAGTTTTTGTCGGATGTGCCTTTTTTAAAACAGATGAGGTTCCCTAGCGCGTCGGTGCGGACGGAATCAGCCAACGGGGCAAGCAGTTTTTGTAGATAATCGCGCACCGCACTCTCTCGCCCGGCGATACCGGGCAGCTGGGTAAGCGTACTAAGTATAGAAAAATCGGGTTTTAGGGTCATTTTTTCTCCCTTATGCGTTCTAAGGCAGATACATTATAACCCAAAACCAACAAAAAAGCAAGTGTTTTTCTTCGTAATTTGCCACATTTCGTTGTTGCTCGGGTAGTCGGATACCTCCGCGCTACCGCGCGCGTACCGCCAGTATTCAGGTTTGGCAAGAAGTTCTAATTGCTCTTTGCGTTTAGCCGTTTTTGTACGGTGAGGCGCGGCAAAAAAGTGCAGGCAATGTACTCATTGGCAAACTTTTTTAACAAAGCCGAACTCAAAAACGGCTAAACCCTTCGGGCCGCGTCCTTTTGGGCTATTACATTCTTTTTTTGCTTGGCATAGTTACTATG